>PAKY01000007.1 GCA_002706885.1 Phycisphaerae bacterium | reverse complement strand
GCCCGGGTGTCGTTCCCGCGATCAATCGAAAGTCCCTGATCAGGTGCGACTGGTCGCTGAACCCGTGCCGAAGCGCTACCCCAGCCCAGCCGCCCTCGCCAAGCGGCTCCTCCCGACCGATCTCCGCGACCACGCGGGACAACCGGAAGATCCGCGCCGCAAGCTTCGGACCGATGCCGACCTCGTCGCGAAACGCCCGCTCGATCGTCCGCTCATGCACCCGCATCGCCCGCGCGACCCCAGATACATCAGAGCCGCCGCGCCGAAGCCGCGACGCCGCCTCCGAAGCGACCCACCCACAGCCGTCGCCGAGCGCTCCGCGCTCGTCGTACCGCCGCGCCAACACCGACCAGATCCGTCGCACGATCGCCCGCTCGTGTTCCGCGAGCAGCGCCGAGAGCAGCCCCGCGCGCAACGGTCGATCGACCTGGTCCAGCCCCGCGTCACTGTCAACCAAAGCCGGCGCCGGAACGCCGGTCAGCGCGAAGAGGCCAGCGGGCTCGAACCGAATCCCGATCAGATCCACCTCGCCGCCCGGCTCGATGAAGATCGCCGACCGCAACTGCCCAACCACCATCGCCTCGCCCTGCGACCGAAACGCCGAGCCTTCCCACCGCCGAAACGCCGCCCCGCGATTCAGAATGATCTCCGGACACCCGTCCGGCACGACCCGCTCGCGCCCACCGCCACCGCCCGCGCGCATCGTCCAGGCCAGCCGGACAAACGGCCGCAGAGCGGTGGGGGGCTCGTGCTCGCGGTATTCCACGGCTGGAGCCTACCACGGCACACAGCGGATCCTCAGCGGAATCCGCCTACCGCCGCCGCGCCTCGACCTCGATCTCGCCCTCAACAAGCTCATTCGGCCCGTTCTCGGTCTTCCGCAAGGTGAACGCGTCGTACACCTGCCCGAGGGCCGTCCGCGCGACGTACCGGAGCTCATCGCCATCGATCGTGAGCACCTGGTAGAGTTGCGTGTCCTCGGCCTGGCTGACGACGTCGACAAGGTGGTCGCTCCGACCGTCGTACATCTTCGGCCCGCTGACCGACACGACGTACACCGTCCCAGCGTCCGACACCGCCGATCGCCCCTCCGCCACGTTCAGGACGTCCGCCAACCCGCCGAGGGCGCCGACGAGGCCTGTTCGTCCGTAGGAGTGGTCGTGCCCGTTCAGCACGATGTCGACGCGGTGCTTGTCGAGGATCGGCTTCCAGAGCTCGCGGAGCTCCTTGTTGTCCCGTTCCTTCGCCATCGCGAACACCGGGTGGTGAAACGTCACCGCGGTCCAGTTCCGATCGTTTTCCGAGAGCACGCGGTCCAGCCAGTCGGTCTGCTCATCGAGCCTCTCATTCGAATTGAGGCTGACGATCCGCAGATCGCCATAGTCCACGTACCACACCGTCGAGAGCAGCCCAGCCGGTCCGTTCTCGGGGAACGCGAACTGGATCGGGTAGTGCCCGTCGAGCTCGTAGTGATACGAGCCATTATCGAGCTTCGTCCGAGCCATCTCGTGGTTGCCGGGGGTCGCAATGACCGGGATCGTCGCGTTGATGAACGAACCCGCCTCGAACCACTCGCCCCATTCGCCGTCCTTGGTCGGCTTGTTGATCAGGTCGCCCGCATGCAGGAAGAACGCCGCCCGCGGAGCGTCCCTGAACGCCTCCCGCGTGATCCGCGACCACATGCTCCGCACGTCGTTCTGCGCGTCGCCGAAGTAGACGAACGAGAACGGCTCGTCGCTCGCGGGCTCCGTCGTGAACTGGAACCACTCGCTCCAGTTCACCCCGTCCCCGACGCGATAGACGTACGCTGTCCCGGGCGTCAACCCCTCGAAGTTGACCGTGTGGTAGTGGGCCACCGACAGGTCCGAGGCGTACGACTCAGTCGCCGCGGTGTACCGCTCGGTCGACCGCGTGAACTCGGGACCGTGTGTGGCTTCCGCGATCTCCGCGATCCCCGTTGCTACCTCAGGGCTCGTCCGCCACGTCACGGCCTGCGTCGTCTTCGGATCGCCCGTCCACGTCAACACGATCCGATCGGGCATCGGCGTCGGCTCATAACGCTCGTCGAAACCGACCTCACGAACCTCCGGCCCATCGCCTTGACCGCCGGACTGCGCCGCGACGCAACCCGTTGCGAGTCCGACCATCGCCGCCGCCATCAGTGTCCACGCCGTCTTCATCACACGCCCCTCTCTCGAACTCTCAATCGCATCCTTCACACCCCGCCGCCTTCTGTCGCGAGCCTCACGACGTCCCGACGCGAGAAACCATGGCACGCCTCGATCGCGACCCACGCGATGTGAAACGCCGCGATCCCGATCAGGATGATCCACACCACACGCAGCGGCCACGCCCCGAGCACGTCGACCACGGTGGTCTGCTCGGGCGTGCTCTGTCCGAGAAACATGTAGTTCCATCCCGCGAACCAGTCGATCGCGAACACGATCGCCGTCCACACGAAGCTGAGTCCAACAGACCGCCACAGCTCGAAGTACGTCGGTCGGACGCTCCGCACGCCGACCTCGTACGCCGCGGCGGCCACGATCGTGAGATGGTTGAGCCAGTAGAACCAGAATTGGAGATCGCGGGGCTGGTGTGTCAGCGTCGGCTGAATGAACGCTTGCGTTGCGAACGCAAACCCCCAGAAAACGAGCAGCACCCGCAACCACCGTGCGCCGAACAGGATCGAGAACGGCGCGAGCCACGCCCCAAGGTCGCACGCGTGCAGCGGCCACGCGACCGCGTGATCGAAACGCGACGGCTGGAGCCAATAGACCTGCATCAGGACCTGCCCCATGAGCATGGCGCCCGCGCCGAACGCCCGGACCGCCAGGTCATCGCCCAGTTTCCTCGCCCGCCTGCCGATCGCGATCCAAGTCCCGAGCACGGCGCCGCACACCATCACCGCGATCAGATGCTCCACCGAGTACGGCTCGAATTGCGAGGCCGCGGCGGGCGACATCAACCTGCGCCCGCCTTCTCGTGTCGCAACTGCCCGCACGCCGCCGCGATGTCCCGCCCGCGGCTCGCGCGGATGTGCGTATTCACGCCCCGTGAAGTCAGGATCTCCTGAAATCTCCGCACGTCCCCGGTGTCGGGTCGCCTGAACGGCACGCCGCCCACCTCGTTGAAGCGGATCAGGTTCACGTTCGCTCGGAGCTTCTTCGCGACTTCCGCGAGTTCTTCAGCGTGCTCCATGCGGTCGTTCGTGCCGCCGAGCAGCGTGTACTCGAGCGTGATCTCCCGCCCCGTTTTCTCAAACCACCGCGAACACGCCGAGAAGAGCTGCTCGATCGTCGTGAACTCCGCCCACGGGATCAGCTCACGCCGCAGCGCGTCATTCGGAGCGTGGAGCGAGAGCGCGAGCGTCACAGGCAATTCGAGCTCGTCCGCGAGCCGCTCGATCGCCTTGTGCATGCCGACCGTCGAGATCGTGATCTTCCGCGCCCCGATCCCCATCCCCCAGTCCGCCGCGATCGTGCGCACCGCGTTGACCACGTTCCGGAAGTTCGCGAGCGGCTCACCCATCCCCATGAACACGATGTTCGAGATCCGCGCCTCAGGGTGATCGCGGTCCTTCACGAGCCGATCGAGCCGCCACACCTGCTCGACGATCCGCCCCGTCGAGAGGTTCCCATCGAGCCCCCCGAGCCCGCTCGCGCAGAACCGGCATCCAACAGGGCACCCCACCTGCGAACTGATGCACGCCGTCCGGCGCGACGGCTGACCGTCCCCCCGCACATCGAGCGAAGGAATCATCACGCACTCGGTCTGCCGCGACGGATCACCGCCTGTGTCGCCGAGCACGGGAAGCGACGAAGCGACGGAGCGACGAAGCGACGAAGGGTTGTGCGTGCTGTCATCGGCCGCTGTCTCTCTCTCCCCTCCGTCGCTGCGTCGCTTGGTCGCTTCGTCGCTCCACTGAACCAACACCTTCCGCGTCCCATCGCTCGTCGCCTGCTCCGCGACCGTCTCGCCCGACAGGAAAGTCATCTCCGACGCGAGCGTGTCCCGGTCGCGCTGCGAGAGGTTCGTCATCCCGTTCGGATCGATGACCCCGTGGCGGTACACCCATTCGAGCACCTGCTTCGCCCGGAACGGCTTCATCCCCCGCTCGGCGCACCAGTCGCCGAGCGTCTTGGGTGTGAACGCGAAGATGTGGTGGGTGGGGTGGTTCACGAGTGATCACCGACGTATCGAATTCGGACCCAGACATTCGGCGCGTCGGCGATGTCGGCAACTGGCTCCCACCGGCCGGGTGCTTTTTGAACATCGATCGGCCACATGTCGAACTTCCGCCAGCTGTCGCCGGACCAGTTCTGCTCGTTCTCATCATGCATGTCGCGCCGGTAGCGACTTTCCCAGCCCGGGCCGGGTGGCATACTCACTTTGACATGAACCTCGGGACCGATGCGCCTCTCTATCGGGACGTTCGCCAGACCTGTCTCGTCGGTTCGGGCGTCGCCATGCAAGCGGAACAGCAAATCAGCGAAGCGGTAATTTGACTGCGCCATTACGCGGACGTTGCTGACCGGGTTACCGGCCTGATCTTCGACGCGGACGTCGACGTACTGCGAAACGCAACCGCCAACAAGACTGATTGCGGCCGCCGCGCCAACAGCTACCCCTTTAGTGACCATTCGTCCCACCCGCCGACACCGTCAACGCAACCGCCTCCGTCCCGTACACCTCCGCCGTGATCTCCGGCGCATGCACGCGGATCGCGCGACCCGTCGGGTCAATCCCCTTCTCCTTCATCGCCCGCTTGAGACTCATGGGCAGGCCGAACTCCACGTCCTCCTCGAACACGTCCGCCCGCTCGAGCGTCGCGCCGTAGGTCTCGACCAGATGCCGGCACACGCCCGCGACGAGATCCTCGGGCGCCGACGCCCCGGCGCTGAGGAGGATCGTCTCCTCGCCCGTCGGGAACCACGCGGGGTCGATCTCGGTCACATCGTCGATGAGCTGGCCCGGCGTGCCAACGTTCGCCGAGATCTCCGTCAACCGCTTGCTGTTCGATGAGTTCTGGGACCCGACGACGAGGAGGAGATCGGCCAGTGGCGCGAGCTTGCGGACCGCGTGCTGGCGGTTGGTCGTCGCGTAGCAGATGTCCTCGCTCGGCGGCGCCTTGAGGATCGGGAACGCCGCCTTGAGCGCGTCGATGATGATGGCCGCGTCGTCGGTGCTCAACGTTGTTTGCGTGAGGTAGACGAGGCGGTCGGGGTCTTCGATCGTGAGCGAGGGGATGTCCTCGGGGCTCTCGACGACCTGGATCGCGTCGGGCGCCTCGCCGCGGGTGCCGATGACCTCCTGGTGGTTCGCGTGGCCGACGAGCAGGATCTGGTACCCCTGTCTCGCGTAGCGGATCGCCTCGCTGTGGACCTTTGTGACGAGAGGGCAGGTTGCGTCGATTGCGCGGAGGCCCCGCTCCGCGGCGGCCTGTCGAACCGCGGGGCTGATGCCGTGGGCACTGAAGACGACGATCGCGCCGTCGGGGACCTCGTCGACAGCCTCGACGAACACCACGCCGCGGTCGCGGAAGCGCTGGACGACGTGCTTGTTGTGCACGATCTCGTGGTAGACGTAGACGGTCTCGTCGCCGAAGACATCGAGGACCTGGTCGACCACATCGATCGCCATCTGCACGCCCGCGCAGAACCCTCTCGGATTGGCCAGAATCACCCGCATCGTGTATCGCTGCTCCTTCGAGGCGTTACTGGGGGTAGCGTATGGCCCCGCATGCGTCCTCCGATCGAACAACTCGCCGATCTCGGCCCGAACGCGGACATCAGCGCGTTGTCCGCGTCTGGTGCGCAAAAATACGTCGATGCGCTCACGGCGGGGTCCGATGAGAACTTCCACGTCCTCTCGCGGTTCGTCCCGGAAGCCGTCCGACCCGATTTCGCGGCGGTTTACGCCTTCTGCCGCTGGTCCGACGACCTCGCCGACGAGGCGCCCCGCGATCAGGCGCCCGAACTGCTTCGATGGTGGCGGCGGGAACTCGAGGCGTGCTTCGCGGACCCGTCTGAGGCTCGACACCCCGTCTTCGCGGCTCTCCGCCAGACCGCCGACCGCCATCGCCTCCCGATCGATCCGTTCAGCCACCTCCTTGACGCGTTCGACCAGGACCAGCGCGTCGCCCGCTACGAGACCTGGGACCAGCTCCTGGGCTACTGCCAACGCAGCGCCGACCCCGTCGGGAGGATCGTTCTCATGCTCGCGGGCCACCGCCCGTCGTCGGAGGATCCCGCTTCGGCCGAACTCGAAGAGTGGTCCGATTCGATCTGCACGGGTCTCCAACTCGTCAACTTCTGGCAGGACGTCCGGCGAGATCTCGTCGAGCGAGATCGTGTGTACTTCCCCTCCGAGGAAGCGGGCATCGACGCGGAGACGCTCCGCGACTGGATGGCCCGACCAAAGGACCCCGAGGCGCGTGTGCCCTACATCCGTGCTCTCCGTGCTCTACTGCACAAGACCATGCCGATGTTCGACGCCGCCGAACCACTGATCGCCAGGATTAATCCTGACTTCCGCCGCGCGGTGTGGCTGTTCGCCGCGGGCGGGCGAGCGATCGGGACAAAGATCGATCGCTCGGGTTGCCCGACACTCTGGCGGCGCCCGAAGCTCACCAAGCTCGAGAAGGGCTCGCTCCTGCTCCGCGCCTCGATGAAGTAGCTGGCTCTGACCGCCCGTGACCACGGTGACCGCCCACATCCCCGCCTCGCTCCAGCCCGGCTTCGACGCCTGCCGGGTCATCACGCGCGAGCGGGCACGCAACTTCTATTACGGCCTCCGTCTCACGCCCGAGCCACGCCGTTCGGCCCTGTACGCGATCTACGCGTGGAGTCGCCTCGGTGACGACATCGCCGACGGCGACGCACCGGTACCGGACCGCGTTTCGAGCCTGGACGCGTTCGAGGCGGAGACGCGTCGCGCCATCGACGGCGTTCCGAGCGACGCCGACCCGCTCTGGGCCGCTCTCGCCCATACGCTCAGCGCCTATCCGATCGAGCCGGCGTGGCTGTATCAGATGATCGAGGGTTTCCGACGCGATCTCGCGTTCACGCCGATCAAGGACCGCGCGCAGCTCGAGGACTATTGCGATCTCGTCGCGGGAACCGTCGGGCGCATGTGCGTCGCGGTGTGGGGACTGCGTCCCGGCGTCGATCCCGAGGAGGCGATGGCACACGCCACCGATCGCGGGCTCGCGTTTCAGCTCACGAACATCCTCCGCGACTTCGGCGCCGACTTCGACGAGGGGCGTGTGTACATCGAGGCCGATCGCTTCGACCGCGCGGGTCTCGATCCCGCCGCTGTCCGCGCCTGGACCGATCACGGCGCGTGCGCAGCGTTCATCCGCGGCGTCGTCACCGAAGCCGAGGCTGCGTTTGGCCGCTCGGCGCCGCTGGTGGACCTGGTCGATCCGCCGTGTCGGCCCGTGCTGTCGGCGATGACGCGGATCTATTACGGCTTGCTCCAGCGCATCGGTGATCAGCCGCGGCTCGTGACCGATCCCGCGGGCGTGCGGCTTGGCAAGCTCAGCAAGATCACCATCGCCGCTCGCGCCGTTCTCGAGAGCCGTCTGCGGTCATGAATAGCTGCGGCGCGAGGACCGACTGCGACGTCGTCATCGCGGGCGGCGGCATCGCGGGCATCGCCGCGGCGCTCCATCTCGCTGACCACGGCAAGCGCGTGATCCTCTGCGAAGCGACGCGTCGGCTCGGCGGTCGGGCGACCTCGCTCGTCGATCAACGATCGGGAGAGGAGATCGACAACTGCCAGCACGTCGCCCTCGGCTGCTGCACAACCTATCTCGCGATGCTCGCGCGTCTGGATTCGACGCGCCACCTCCGCTGGGACCGGGAGCAGACGTGGATCGAAGCGGGGGGGCGGCGATCGACGCTCCGACCGAGTGCGCTGCCGGCGCCGTTCCACCAGACCCCTGCGTTCCTCGGGGCGAGCTTCCTCAGCCCGATCGAGAAGCTCGCGATCGGGCGGTGCATGGCGGCCATCGCGAGATCGAACGTCGACCGGTGGCGTCGGGCGACCTTCGGCGACTTCCTCGATCGACACCACCAGCCCGAGGGCGCTCGTCGGCGGTTCTGGGATCCGATCGTCATCAGCGCCTGCAACCTCGTTCCGTCGCGTGTCGCTGCTTCGTCGGCGCTCAAGGTGTTCAAGGAAGGCTTTCTCGCGTCACCGCGAGCCGCCGAGATCGGCGTTTCCCGCGTCCCGCTCGCGAGCTTGTACGACGCGGTGGGGCCGGAACTGACCGCGCTGAAGGGGCACGTCGCGCTTGGGGCCCGCGCCGCTCGGATCGATGAGAGGCGCGTGGAACTGGCGAGCGGTGAGGTGATCCGCGCCGGCGCCGTGATCTGCGCCCTCCCGCCGACGCAGGCGGCGCGTCTGGTGTCCGACGAGCGTTCAGCGGACATCGCGGCGATCGGGACCAGCCCGATCATCGGCGTCCACCTGCGCTTCGATCGTCCGGTGATCGATGTCCCTCACGCCGTGCTGGTCGACCGGCCCACCCAGTGGCTGTTCCGCAAGGACGAGGCGGGGGAGAGCGTGCACGCGGTGATCAGCGCCGCGGACGAGTGGGTCGATCTCGACGAGGATTCGATCGTCGAGCGCGTGCGTGACGACATGTCGGCGTGCCTGCCAGCGTCCGTTGACGCGCAGCTGTCGCACGCACGCGCGATCAAGGAGAAGCGGGCGACGTTCGCCGCGACGCCCGAGGTCGAGCGTCGTCGACCCACGCAGGCGCCTGAGCGGGCAGGGGGCATCGTGCTCGCGGGCGACTACACACAGACCGGATGGCCCGCGACGATGGAGGGCGCAGCGCGGAGTGGGGCGTACGCGGCGGAGGTCGTGCTCGGTCTTCCGCGCGGTGAACTCATTGCGCCGGAACTCGCGCCGACGGGTTTCTCGCGATGGCTCGATCCGAACAGCTAGGCCGGAGCTTCAGCGACGGGTCGGTGTCGCTTCGAGATCGAACGCATCCGGAGCCCATCGCTCGCGCTCCGGGCTAGCCTGAGGGCATGACCAATTTCGACCCTGCCCTCGCGTGGCTCGACGACAACGACAAGGCCTCCATCGATCGCCTCTGCGACTGGCTCCGCATCCCGAGCGTCGGGACAGACCCGGCGCACGACGCCGACACGGCGCGGGCCGCGGAGTGGTGCGCCGAGCATCTTCGCGGATCGGGCTTCGACGTTGAGGTCGCTCCGACCGCGAAGGACGGGCGTCGCGGGCAGCCGATCGTGCTGGCCCACAGCCCGGGCGCCGCGGACTACACGGGCCCGCACGTGCTGTTCTATGGGCACTACGACGTTCAGCCCGCCGACCCGGTCGAGCTCTGGGAGAGCCCTCCGTTCGAGCCGGTGATCAAGCCGGCGTCAGGGAAGGTCGGAGAGCGCGTTGTCGCTCGCGGGGCCGTCGATGACAAGGGCCAGGTCGCGGGTTTTCTCGAGGCGATGCGGGCCATCAAGGAAGGCACGGGTGAAGTCGGCGGCGGTGTGAAATGGACGATTCTCATCGAGGGTGAGGAGGAATCGGGATCGGTGAATCTCGAGGCGTTCGTCGCTGCTCGCAAGGACACGCTCGGGAAGTGCGACGTCTGCCTCATCTCCGACACGGGCATGCTCGGTCGGGGTCGCCCCGCGATCACCTACGGCGTCCGCGGACTGGCGTACACCGAGGTCATCCTCCACGGCCCCGACCAGGACCTGCATTCGGGACTCTGGGGCGGGCGGGCCCCCAATCCCATTAACGAACTCGTGCGCATCCTCGGCGACCTGCACGACACCGACCGACGTGTGACGATCCCCGGCTTCTACGACGGCGTCGGCGAGCTGACGTCGCAGGAGCGCGAAGCGTGGGCGTCGCTCGGGATCGATGACGCCGCGGACCTCGCCGAGATCGGCCTCGGGCCCGAGGGAAACGTGGGCGAGAAGGGGTTCACCGCGACCGAGCGGAACTGGGCGCGGCCGACGGCGGACATCAATGGCATCGTGGGGGGGTACACGGGCCCCGGCGCCAAGACGGTCGTCCCGTCGAAGGCGTCCGCGAAGGTCAGCTTCCGCCTTGTCGACGATCAGGACCCGGAGCGTGTGACCAAGCTGTTCTTTGACTGGCTCGCGGAGCGGACGCCCGCGGGGTGTCGGTGGGAGACGCTCGACCATGGCGGCGGTCTGCCCGCGACGGTGTCGATCGACTCGCCCTATCTCCAGGCGGCGGGCGAGGCGTTGCGTCGCGCATCGGGCGTGGACGCGGCGATGATCAAGACGGGCGGCTCGATCCCGATCGCGGGACTGCTCAAGCAGCAGCTCGGGCTCGACACGATCTTCATGGGATTCGGGCTCGATGACGACCGGGTGCACAGCCCGAACGAGAAGTTCGAGCTCGACTGCTTCCGCCTGTGCGCGCGGTCGCACGTTCGCTATGCCGACGTTCTGCGGAACGGGTGAGCGGGCTCAGGCCGCCTGGCGTTGGACGGGTTCTGGGTGACCGTCGCCGTCGTCCAGAATGTCGACGTTGATCACATCGTCGCCTCCAATGCCGCCGTCCAACCCGTGCAGACGGCGAATCTCGCGGATGCGCGAGGATCGGAGCCTGTTCACCTGGACACGGAGGAGGTGGAGCTCGGCCTCGTTGCGGACCGAGTTCGCCATGGCGTGCAGAAAGCCGAGGACCGCGAATCCGATCACAGCGGCGATGAGCATCCACGCGAACTGTGGGAGGTGGACCGCGTCGAACATCCTCGCCCACATCGACCGAACGGCGGAGTCGATTCACCGGTACCATCGGTCGCTGACGCGGCCTGGGGGGCCGCTGTCGGTTGGGTGGATCGATCTGGCATGCGGCAAGTGATAGCGAATCTCCACACGATCACGGGGGGCGCCCGCCTCCTTCGGTTTTTAGCAGCCGCGCTCGCGGTGCTTCTCCTGCCTCGGATGGCGGCGGCTCAGGCCGTCGAGCTCGAGGGGCTTCCGAGCTTGGAGCTCGACCTCCAGGCTGTAGGCCCGGGTGATGCGTCGAGAGCGGGGGACTGGACGGGTCTGCTCGTCCGCGTTCGGGACAACACCTCCGACTCGCGGGAGGTGATTCTCCGCGTCACGTTCGAGGACGAGGACGGGGACGAGGTCCAATACGACCGGGTGATCTCGACCACCCCCGCGCGGTGGGAGGCGTACTGGATCTACGCGCGGATCCCCTACTGGGGCCGTCAGATCGAAACGATCGAGGTTCGCGCGTTCGACGCCGTCGCGGCGGTCGCGGAGTCCGACCTTGGGTTTCGCGCGGGGCGGCTGCTCCAGACCGCGTCGCGCCCGACGACCCAGGTCATTGCCCCGTGGGACGATCTCGTCGGCGTGATCGGGCGGCGGGACCTGCAGCTCAAGCAGTACGGCCGCGAGCGCGAGCCCGGCGCCGCGGTCGCGGCGATGTGGCACAACCTGACGTTCGTCGCGAGCGGTTTGCGGGTCGGCGATCTGCCCGATCGGTGGCTCGGGCTCGCGCCGATGTCGACCTTGGTTTGGTCGGAAGTGACGGGCGAGTATGATCCCTCGCGGCTCGCGGGCACGGATCGGGCGCCCGCGATCCGGGAATGGGTGCAGCGCGGTGGTCACCTGGTGGTGGTCTGGCCGTCGATCGGCGAAACCTGGGCCTCCGCGGCGGCCAACCCGCTCGTGGACCTGCTGCCTTCGATGCGTCCGCCGCGGGCGCTCGACGGGCGGAGCCTCGAGCCGTACCGCGAGCTCCTGACCGGGCGGGTGTCGACGCCGCTCCCGGACTCGCAAACCGTGCACGTCTTCGAGCGCGATCCGGGGGCGCCGCTGAACGCGGCGATCGAGGTGCTCAGCGGCCCCGACGGCGAGTGCCTCGCGATGCGTCGGATCGTGGGGGCGGGGATGGTGACGGTCGTCGGGATCGACATCAGCGTCGAGCGGATGCTCCGCGGCTCGCTGCCCGAGGTCGAGAACTTCTGGAACCGCGTGCTCGGTCGTCGGGGCGAGTTCTTTGATGACGCGGAGATGCTCGAGGAGTTCGGGCAGGGAGCCCGCTCGATCGGCGCGAACCGCATCCAGAAGGCGCTCGACGGCGACCTGGAATCGGCGGTGCAGCGCGAGGGGCAGACCGCGGGGGCGTTGCTCCTGGGCGTCGTCGTCTTCGCGCTGTATTGGGTCTTCGCGGGACCGGTCGGGTTCTACATGCTCAAGCGATCGGACCTGCAACGCCACGCGTGGGTGGTGTTTGTCGGCGCTGTCGCGGTTTTCACGGCGGTGTCGTGGACGGGCGCCGCGATCCTGCGGCCCAAGCGTGTCGACGCGGAGCACATCGCCATCGTCGAGCAGGTCTACGGCGAAGAGATGCAGCGCGGGCGGATGTGGGCGAGCGTCCTCGTGCCGTGGTACGGCGAGGCGCGGTTCGCGATCGCGGACGGCGGGGACGCGAGCGTGGACAGCGACGGGTTCCGGAACGCGCTCGCCCCGTGGGAAGGCTTCGACACAAACCGCGAGATCGCGGTCTTCCCGGACAACCGGGGATACCGGGTGCGGACGCAGACTCCTGGCGCGTTCTCGGCGCCCGTGCGGGCGACCGTCAAGCAGTTCCGCGCCGACTGGGCGGGCGCCCCGCGGCTCGGGCTCCCGAGGCCGACGGGCGAGGTGGGAGACGCCGAGGTCGATCCGATCGAGCTGACCGAGGGCGGACGCCTCACTGGGCTGCTCCGCCACGATCTGCCCGCGCCGCTCACGGATGTGAGCGTGATCTGGGTCACGGAGCAGGCGCCGATCGCGCGAACCCGAGGGCGCGGGACGATCGCGGCCGTGAACGGGGTCTCCCTGCCGGGCGGCGACCGCTGGGAGCCCGGGAAGATTCTCGACCTCGGCTCGCTGACCAGCGAGGACGCGTTCCGTCCGGCGGAGATCAATTTCGGAACCGAGCTGTCCGCGATGCGCAACTACGGCGTCCCGCTGACGACGCTGGCGCAGCCGACCAACCCCGGCGCGTTCGATAACCGCCTGATCGCGTCGATGTTCTATTACCAGATCGAACCGCCGCGATCGAACGACACGAACGCGAGCAACGCCGTTCGCGTCGCGACCCACGCGTACGACCTGAGCCGCTGGCTGACGCAGCCTTGCGTGATCGTCGTCGGTTTCCTCGATACGGAGGATCAGCTCTCGCCCGTGCCGTTCTCGGTCGATGGCGAGCCGGTCAAGAGCAGCGGGCGGACGATGGTCCGCTGGATCTACCCGCTACCGTCGAGCCCACCCCGATGGTCGAGCGTCAGCGTCGGCGACGAGGATTGAGCGAACCCCCACGGAGACGACCAGCGTGCCGATGATCGAGACGATCAACCTGACCAAGCGCTACGGCGATCTCGTCGCGCTGAACAACCTCAACCTCACGATCGAGGAGGGGGACTGCTTCGGCTTCATCGGCCCGAACGGCGCCGGGAAGACCACGACGATCAAGATCCTCGCGACGCTCCTCAAGCCGAGCAGCGGTCAGGCGCAGATCGACGGGCTGACGGTGGGGTATCAGAACCGCATGATCCGCCCGCGGATCGGCTACGTCCCGGACTTCATGGGCGCCTACGAGGACATGGTCGTCACCGAGTACCTCGAGTTCTTCGCCGCGGCCTACGGCATCCACGGCAAGCAGCGCCGCCAGGTCGTGCGCGACGTGCTCGAACTCACCGACCTCACGTACAAGGCGACCGCGGAGGTGAACGGGCTGAGCCGCGGCATGCAGCAGCGCCTCAGTGTTGCGCGTGTCCTCCTGCACGACCCCAAGGTTTTGCTGATGGACGAGCCCGCCTCGGGTCTCGATCCCCGCGCCCGCATCGAGATCCGCGAGCTGCTCAAGGAGCTCAAGCGGATGGGCAAGACGATCCTCATCTCGAGCCACATCCTGCACGAGCTCAGCGAGCTCTGCAACGTCGTCGGCATCATCGAAAAGGGACAGCTCCTCTTCAACGGTTCGGTCGATGACGTGCTCAAGCGAGCCCGAGTCGGGCACACCGTGCACGTGTCCGTCGCGGAAGGCACGGAGAAGGCCGCCGAGTTGCTCGGCAAGTTCCCGGGCGTGAAGCGCGTCAACCTCGTCGATGGCGACGGCACGTTCTCGGGCGGCACCGCCTC
The DNA here is from genome assembly GCA_002706885.1 of Phycisphaerae bacterium. Lineage (GTDB taxonomy): Bacteria > Planctomycetota > Phycisphaerae > Phycisphaerales > UBA1924. Next base: position 4,211 of record PAKY01000007.1, on the reverse strand, counting down.
GACACGGGTCATCCACGTCGCATTCGACGAGGGCGGCGGCGCAAGCTTCACCGACCTGCCCAACCTGCTCATCAACAACGGGTTCCGCATCACCCAGTTCACCGAGGAAGCGGTCAACCTCGAGACCGCGTTCATGCGCCTGACCAAGGGCCTGGTGCAGTAAACGGCGTCTCCGGTCGACGGAAGCGTTTACTCCGGCGCCGGTAAGGAGATGATGCCCTCCGGCACGGACGCGTCGACCAGCGAGGCAACGTGGAGGAGATGGGCCCGCAGGAGCTGACCAGCGGTCCGTCCCTCGCGAGCCTGCATCGCGTCCACGATCTCGAAGTGCTCATCCACGAGCTTGTCGAGCGACAGGTTGCGCCCGACGGTGAGCGCCATCGCGGTTTGCAGACGGAACTGCGAGGTCGACCAGACGCCTTCCCACTGGTTGATGAGCGTCTTGTTGGCCGACGCCTTCATGATCCAGTTATGGAAGTCGCGGTCGGCGTCGGTGTGCGTCCGCCGGTCGTCGGCGTCGTTCGCGTGGCGGGCACGTTCGGCGAGGCGGGCGAGCTCGTCGAAGTTCTCGGCCCGAGCGGTCGCGAGTTCGCACCCGTACTGCTCGAGAACCGCTCTGACCTCGTACGACTCGAGCACCTCGCGCTTGTCGATGCACCGGACCCGGGTGCCGCGGTGCGGCTCGGTCACAACAAGTCTTTGTGCCGCTAGGTCCCGAAACGCTTCACGAATTGAACCCTGACTGACCCCCAGTTCTTGGGCCAGCTCCAACTCCAAAAGCCGCGTTCCTGGCGGATAGTGGCCGGTCACGATGCGGTCGGCCACCACATCGGCGACTTGTTCGCGAAGCAGACGTCGTGAAATCGGGGGGGTCACGCGGGTCATGGTAACAACTTTCGAGAACCTCTCGCTTGTCTTCATCGTATTATCGATAAACGATCTCCGAATACTGCGAGAAGTTGATGATCGATTTTCAGGATTCAACCCGAATGAGACCCCCGATGACCACCCTCCACCTTGATACAGAGCGGAATGGCTCGAATAACGGCGTTGCTGTGAGTGAGCCATTCGTTGCAACGACCTTCGACCCAGCCCTCGGCGTCTGGTCCCTCACAAGGGATCTCAGGGTCCTCTTTGCCACGCCGGTCGCCGTCCGGCTTCTCCTCGACGACCCCAACCGCGAGCCGTCAGGCGAGACGCTGGGCGAGCTCGTCCCGGCCGCCGTGCTCTCGCCGATCCGAGCGATCGTGGAGCAGGTCGTTGCGGACGGGCGTCCGAGGGCCCTCCGAGGCTTCTGGGGCGACGCGAGGCTCCGCTCGACGTTCGTGCGCAACGAGGACGACCGCATCGAGGGTGACGTCATCGTCGTGAGCCGCCCCGATCCGATCGGCATGCCCGGCGCCACCGAGACGGGAGACGACCTCGTCGACCTCCCCTTCGCCTACTTCCGCGAGCTCAGCGGACTCTCGACGCGTCAGCTCGAGGTGCTCTCGCTCATGGGGCTGGGGCTGTCGCGGGACGAGATCGCCAAGCGGACCTACCGCTCGCCCAAGACGATCGACACGCACCAGGCGACGCTCCGCCGCAAGCTGAACGCCTCGAGCCGCGTCGAGCTCTCAATGCTCGCCCAGCGTCTCGGGCTGACGCAGGAGATCGCGCAGCTCCCGCGCGTCGAACCGATCCGCTCGATCCGCTGACGGCTCGGAAGACGGCCAGAGGGGCATCGTTCGCCGATTCTGCTGGTACACTCCAGCGAAACGGAGAATCTGCCCATGCGTCGTCTTCTGAACGTCCTGAGCGTTGGCGTGGCCGCCGCTGCCTGCGCCCCGCTCCTCGCCGGCCCGCCCGAGACCGAAGCCCGCCCGGTCACCGACACCTACCACGGCGAGACGTTCGTCGACCCCTACCGCTGGCTCGAAGGCGACAACTCGGACCCGTCCGTCATGGGGCGGATGACCGAGGAGGTCGCGGCCTGGACGGACGCCCAGAACAGCTACACCCGATCCGTGCTCGATCGCCTTCCGGGGCGGTCACGACTTGAGGCGCGCATCAAGGAACTGCTCGAGGTCGGGGAGATCGGTCTTCCCCGCGCCGCGGGCTCGCGCGTGTTCTACACCCGTCGTGACGGCGCCCAGCCGCAGGCGGTTCTGTACGTTCGCGACGCGGGATCCGACGATGCCCGTGAACTCCTCGACCCCGCCAAGCTCGACGATTCGGGCCTGACGAGCCTCGACTGGTACAGCCCGAGCCCCGACGGCGACCTCGTCGCGTTCGGCCTCTCCTTCGCGGGCGACGAGAACTCGACGCTCTACCTGATGAACACGGCCACGGGCGAGTGGCTCGCCGACGAGATCCCGGGCAAGACGAGGATGTCGGGGTGGCTCCGCGGGTCCGACGCGTTCTTCTACTCCCGCCTCGAAGACCTCGACGACGCCTACTCCAGCACGACCGCGTACCACGAGATCGGACGCCACTGGCGAAACGACCCGGTCGTCGTGCGGCAACGGAGCGTCGACGAGATCTACGCCGGGATGGGCAAGACCAGCGCTGAGCTTGAGACGCTTCGCGGCACATGGGGCCCGTTCGCGTACCCGAGCGAGGACGGACGCTGGCTCGTCCTCGGCTACTACACGGGCACGAGCAGCCTCGACCTGTGGATCGCCGACCTCGACCGCTGGGTCCGCACGGGCGAGCTCGAGAAGAAGGCGATCGTCACGGGCGAGGACGGTCGGCACAACGTCACGATCAGCGGCGGTCAGGTCTTCATGCAGACGCCGCTCGGCGCCCCGAACGGTCGCATCGTCCGCATCGATCCCTACAACCCGTCACGCGCGAACTGGATCGATATCGTCCCGAACCGAGACGACGCGACCCTGAGCGGCTTCTCGGTCGCCCGCGGCGTCCTCGCGGCGTCGTACCTCAAGGACGCGTACACGCAGATCACGCTCCACGGCCTCGACGGCAAGAACCTCGGCTCGCTCCGCCTCCCGGGGATCGGCTCCGCGTCGCTCTCTACCAACGACGACCGCGCCGACGCTTACCTCGCCTACGAGAGCTACAACGAGCCCGACACGATCTACAAGGTCGACCTGACCAAGCCCGACGCCGATCCGGAAGTCTGGGAATCGCTCGACGTCCCGGTCGATGGGTCGGATCTCGAGGTCCGGCGCGTGACCTACACCTCGAAGGACGGCACCCCGGTTGGCATGTTCATCGTCCACAAGAAGGGCATCGCGCTCAACGGCGACAACCCGACGATCCTCTACGGCTACGGCGGCTTCAACATCTCCATGACCCCGCGCTTCGGCTCGACCATGTTCCCCTGGTTCGAGAACGGCGGCGTCTACGCGGTCGCAAACCTGCGCGGCGGCGGTGAGAAGGGCTTGTCCTGGCACAAGTCAGGTCAGCTCGACAAGAAGCAGAACGTCTTCGACGACTTCATCGCCGCGGGCGAGTGGCTCGTCGAGAACGGCTACACGAGCCCCGAGCGCCTCGGCGTCGCGGGCGGCTCGAACGGCGGCCTGCTCACGGGCGCCGTGGTCACGCAGCGGCCCGACCTGTTCGCCGCGGTCATCTCTGCCGTGCCGCTCCTCGACATGCTCCGCTTCGAGAACTTCCTGATGGCGAAGTTTTGGGTCCCCGAGTACGGCTCGGCCCAGAGCGATCGCCAGTACGGGTTCATCCGCGGTTACTCGCCCTACCAGAACGTCAAGCCAGGGACGAAGTACCCCGCGGTCCTTTTCACCGCGGGCGAGAACGACACCCGTGTGCATCCGATGCACGCCCGCAAGATGGCGGCGCTGATGCAGGCCTCCACGACCGCGGACCCGGCGAAGGACCCGATCCTTCTCTGGGTCGATCGTCAGGCGGGCCACGGCAGCGGCAAGCCACTCGAACTCCGTGTCCGCGACATCGTGGACCAGCGGATCTTTATGATGTGGCAGCTGGGGATGATCGGGGACGGTTGAGGGAGGAGGCGACGGAGGGCGATGGACTGCGCCCCTCCGACCTTCTGTTCCGGTTGCCTCGATTCCGCGTTCGTTCTCAAATTCGTTCTAGCGGTCGGTGAAGCTGAAGACGCCCCCTCCGACCGCTTCGCGGCCACCTCCCCCGTCGGCGACGGGGGAGGAGAATCGAGTCGCTTCGTCGCTTCGTCGCTTCGTCGCTTCGTCGCTTCGTCGCTTCGTCGCTTCGTCGCTTCGTCGCTTCGT
>PAKY01000006.1 GCA_002706885.1 Phycisphaerae bacterium | reverse complement strand
TCACAACGACCTATGGGAGGTGTTGCCATGCCAGCCACATCGCGTGAGGCCTCGCTGTTCGCGTGCGTTGCCAGTCCGCCGTTACCAAGGCCACTCCGGCATCCGCCGTCGCCCGAACCATCGGAAGCCCTGCCCGTATCCGAAAGCCAGGGGACCGACCCCCTGCCGCGGGACCGGTCGCCGACGAACCCATCTACTCAGAGCATCCCGGACGATCGCCTCCTGCTCACCGAGCGCGAGGCGGCCGGCGCTCTGGCCATCAGCCCTCGGAAGCTCTGGGAGCTTCGGATGTGTGGTGAGGTACCGCACGTTCGCTTTGGCCGGGCCGTCCGCTACTCCCGAATCGACCTAGAGCGATGGATCGAGTCACGCCGGACGACTCGCGGATAGAAGGAAGGAGTAAGTCATGGCAACACTCTTTAAACGCCCCGGTCGTAAGAACTGGATGATCCAGTACTTCGACCACAGCGGCAAGCGTCGCGAAAGATCGTCACGCACGACCGATCGTCGATCAGCCGAGCGGCTCGCCGCCCAGCTCGAGGAAGTGGCGACCAAAGTCCGGTCGGGGTTGATCTCGAGCACGGACGCTTCGATATCCGAAGCCGCCAAGAGCGGCGTGGACGCACACGTCGATGCGTACCTCGCGTGGTGCCGCCAAGTCGGGCAGGCGGACAAGAACGTGATCGAGAAGCGGCGTCACTTGGAACGATTTCGCGAGGAAACCGGTATCGAGCGACTGAACCAACTGACCGGAGAACTGCTTCTGTCCAACATGTCCTCGATGCGCTGCACGGTCCGCGATGGTGTCGCCCCCGCCACGGGCGAGCAGCGATGGAAATCGGTCGCCCCCTCGGCAAGGAGCCGGAATTTCCGTCGGCAAGCACTCAACGCGTTTGCCTCGTGGTGCGTGAAGACTCACAGGCTCGCATCAAACCCGCTGACATCGGTGGAACCCCTTGATGAACGAAGCGATCGCCGCCGCGTGCGGCGGTCGTTGACACTCGATGAGTTCGAGCGGCTGGTCAGCGTCGCCAGGCGGCAAGATGAATCGCTCAACTCAGATGAGGCATATGTGCGACGGCATGGGCCCAGTCGCCGCACCGCCTGGTACATGGCGGCCTGTCTTGCTGGCCTTCGCAAGGGCGACCTCCTGCGGCTCGCATGGGAAGACATCGACTTCGAAGCATCCAGCATCACGATCTCACTCGGCAAGGCCAAACGAACGGACGTGCTACCACTGCACCCCAGGCTCGCCGAAGAGTTGCTTCGAATTGAGGCCCCGTCACGTTGCGGACTCGTGTTCGCGACCGCGGTTACGGACTTGACACGTCGAAAGGACTTCGAGCGGGCGGACATCAGGCCAGATGCCAACGGACGGGTCGCCGACCTGCACGCGCTGCGAACGACGCTCGGGACCATGCTCGCACGCGAGGGAGTCGCGCCGCAGATCGCCCAGAAGATCATGCGACACGCCGACTACCGCACCACCCTGAAGCACTACACCTGTCTGGGCCTGTCAGACACCGCCGCAGCGCTCGGCCGTCTTGGCCTCAACACCGACGCCTCGTACCGGCGCCAGCACCACCAGCAAAAACACCAGCAGTCGGCGCGCGAAACACCGCAAAATGACGCCTTTCATCGCGAACAAACACCCAGATCAAGTGTCCGCCACTTAGCGGCAGTTGAACGGCAGAATCGTGGCTACCGAGCCCTGGACGCGTATTGTGCTATCATCGGACCAGATCTCGCGGGCGTAGCTCAATTGGTAGAGCGTCAGCCTTCCAAGCTGAATGTTGCCGGTTCGATCCCGGTCGCCCGCTTTCGACGCCCCGTTCAGCCGCCCTGCCGGATATCTATCGGTTCCCCTATCAGCGGCCATCCGGCGGGCTTGGCGGTCGCGGTACGATCGGCGTCATGGCTTCCTCGACCGTCGAAGACTACGTCAAGGCGATCTATCGGCTCCAAAACGAGGCGCCGACGGGCGAGGCGACCGTGGTGCGGCTTGCGGCGACGCTGGGCGTGACCAAGGGCAGCGTGACTTCGATGGTCCGCAAGCTTCGGGAAGCGAATCTCGCCACCGCGGAGCGGTACGGCGGGATTCAGCTTACGGCGAAAGGGCGGACGCTTGCCCTTGACATTATCAGAAGGCATCGGCTCATCGAAGTGTTCCTCGTCGACACGCTCAAACTCGATTGGGCAGAAGTCCACGAGGAGGCCGAACGGTTGGAGCACGCGATGTCGGCGAAGGTGCTGGACCGGCTTGACGCGTTCCTGAACTACCCCACTATCGATCCGCACGGGGACCCGATCCCCGACGCTCAAGGCAGGATCGCAGACCACCAACGCACCCCACTCAGCGACCTCCAAAGGGGCGATCAGGGCGTCATCGCACGCGTCAGCGATCAGGACGCGGGGTTTCTCGGGTTCGCCGCTGAACACGGCTTGCGACCCGGCGAGCGGATCGGGATCGTCGAACGGCTGGAGGAGGCGGGGTCCCTCACGGTGCGTGCGGGCCGGAGCGCTGCGGTGTCAATCTCGTTCGAGGTCGCCGAGAAGGTCCTGGTTCAACGGCTCTGAGCGGACAGATGAGCGCCGAGATTTCCTTGCTGACGAATACCACACCGATAGTTTGACTCGACAAACTTTTTGAGTATGCTTTGCCAAACTTGATACCGGGAATTGCGTAACCGATCCGAGGAGAACGATCATGTGCCTTTCCACCGTCTTGCTGGCGAGCGGTCTGACCGCGACCGGAATAGCTCAGTTGGACGCAACGCCGAACGGAGGGGCGATGAGCGAGACGGTTCCTGACACGAGCCACTACACGTTCTACAACCCCACGCCGCGACAGTTCAGACGCCCGCTGTCGGCCGACCGGCCGGACGCGACCGAGAGCCCGTACACCGTTGACGCGGGCGCTGTGCAGACCGAACTGAGCTTCGTCGAGTACACGTTTGACGACGATGGCCGAAGCGACGTTCACAACATCGCTGTGGCTCCGACCAACCTGAAACTCGGGCTGACGAACGACACGGATATCCAGTTCATCTGGACGCCGTACGTACGCGAAAGCGTCGATGACGGCGAGGACAACGCGGGCGTCGGTGATCTTCAGACACGGCTCAAAATCAACTTGTGGGGGAACGACGCCGGCAGTACCGCGCTCGCGCTGCTTCCGTACCTGACGTTCCCGGTCGGCGAATCGGGCCTTGGAGCCGAGGATCTCGAGGGCGGGATCGTCGTGCCCTTCGCGGTTGATCTGGCGGCGGTTGGGCTTGCCGGCTTCGGCCTTGGCACACAGGTCGAGGCGGCGTTTGAGCGGAGCGCCGACGACACCGGGTACCGCGCGCGGGTGTCGCACACCGTAGCGATCGGCTACGAGGTCAACGAACGTGCGGGGGTCTATGGCGAATACATCGGCGACGCGGCCTTCGATGGCGGCGGCTACAGCCCGACCCTGAGCACCGGCGCGACGTACGCGCTGACCCCCAACGCGCTACTTGACGCAGGCCTACGTGTCGGGCTCCGCGACGAGAACACCGATGATCTCGTGGTGTTTGCGGGCTTGACCGTTCGATTCTGAGACCGGCGACCGTGGCGCTTCGGCGGCCCGATGTCCGATGGCGTTCAGCCATACGGTTTGCCTCACCTGCCTTGGAGACTCCGATGATGCAGCATTCCGTCGGCTCGCGATTGCTGACACTTCTTGGGATGGTTCTGGTTCTGACGGCCATTGGCGGCTGCGGCGATGGCGGCCAGGAGAGCGGTTCGAGCAGAGGTTCATCGGACGGGGCCACGAACGGTGGGTCGTACACCGTCGTCTGCACCGTCGGGATGATTACCGACATCGTCCGCGCCGTCGCGGGTGAGCGAGCCGAGGTTATTGGCTTGATGGGCACGGGTGTCGATCCGCACCTGTACCGTCCGACTCGGAGCGACGTCCAGCGGATCGTCGACGCGGACGTGGTGTTCTACAACGGGTTGCTGCTCGAAGGGAAGATGACTGACTCGCTGCTGCGTGCGAAGGGTGCGGGCAAGTCGGTTTACGCGGTGACGGAACTGCTTGACAAGGCGTACCTGCTCGCCCCGGACGGTTTCGATGGCCACCACGACCCGCACGTGTGGATGGACCCAAAGGCGTGGTCAAGGTCGGTCGAGGTGGTCCGCGACGCGATGATGGAGATCGACGCGGACGGGGCCGACGTCTACCGGTCGAACGCGGACGCGTATCTCGCGCAGCTCGCCGAGCTTGATGCGTACGCCGAGCGGGTGCTCTTGAGCGTCCCCGAGGCACAACGCGTGCTGGTGACGGCCCACGACGCCTTCAACTACTTCGGCCGGCGGTTCGGGTACGAGGTCGTTGGCATCCAAGGGATATCAACGGAGTCTGAGGCCGGCGTGCGGGACATTGAGCGGCTCGTCGATCTGCTGGTGGAACGGAACGTCGGGGCCGTCTTCGTCGAGTCGACGGTCTCGGATCGGAACGTGTCGGCGTTGCTGACCGGCGCGCGAGCCCGGGGCCGCGACGTCGTCCTCGGTGGAGAGCTCTTCAGCGACGCGATGGGTGACGCCGATACGTACGAGGGTACGTACGTCGGGATGATCGACCACAACGTCACGGTGATCGCCCGTGCCCTCGGTGGCGAGGCGCCCGAGCGTGGATTGCACGGTAAGTTGAGCGAACGGTAGATCGACGTTGTCACCCATCGTCCATCCATCACCTACGCCGCCGGCCGGGCTAACCGAGCGGCCTGAACACTCGGCCGAAAGCCCGCTGTCGGTGCACGCGATGACGGTGGCGTACCACCGCAAGCCGGTGCTCTGGGACGTGGACTACGACGCGCCGCCGAACAAGCTCATCGCGATTGTGGGCCCGAACGGCGCGGGTAAGAGCACGTTGATCAAGGCGTGCCTCGGGCTGGTTCCGAGGGCCTCGGGGCAGGTTGAGTTCTGGGGAGCGCCGTACCGAAAGGCACGGTCCAGGCTGGGATATGTGCCTCAACGCGAAAGCGTCGACTGGGACTTTCCCGTCTCGGCGCTCGACGTCGTCTGCATGGGGCGGTATCGGCGGATCGGATGGTTCTGGCCCGTCACGCGGTCGCACAAGCAGGCAGCGCTCGCGTGCCTCGACCGCGTCGGCATGCGCGACTACGCGAGTCGGCAGATCAGCCAGCTCTCTGGCGGCCAGCAGCAGCGTGTGTTCCTCGCGCGGGCGCTCGCGCAGGAGGCGGACCTGTACTTCATGGACGAGCCATTCGCGGGGGTAGACGCGGCGACGGAGCGGGCGATCGTCGGCGTGCTCCGCCAACTTCGTTCATCGGGGAAGACCGTGGTTGTGGTGCATCACGATCTTCAGACGGTCCCGGAGTACTTCGACGAGGTGATCCTGCTCAACATGCGCGTGGTCGCGTCCGGACCGGTCCGCGACGTGTTCACGCGGGAGAACCTTCATAAGACCTACGGCGGACGGCTCACGCTGCTGTCAGAGGCGTCCGAGGCGGTGGCACGCGCCGCTTCGGGTGAGGGTCCTTCGCGTTGATCGCCCCCGCGGCCATCGCCGAGGTCCATGACCATCTCCCGACGATCTCGGAGATCATCGAGACGATGACGTTCCGCGCAGGGTACAACACGACTCTCGTCATCGCGGGCACGCTTCTGCTGGGCGTTGCGGCGGGCGTGATCGGCGTTTTCGCCCTTCTTCGCAAACGGTCGCTGATGACCGACGCGTTGAGCCATGCCACGCTCCCCGGAATCGCCATCGCATTCATCGCGGCAAGTACGCTCGGGTACAACGGAAGATCGCTGCCGGTGCTCCTCGTGGGCGCGACGGTGTCCGGCGTTCTCGGAGTGGTGTGCATTCAGGCGATCCTTCGGCACACACGACTCCGTGAAGACGCGGCGATCGGCATCGTGCTGAGCGTGTTCTTTGGAGCGGGCGTCGTGGGTCTCAGCTACATCCAAAGGAACCACTCAGCGGGAGCGGCGGGCGTGAACGGGTTCATCTACGGGCAGGCGGCGACGATGCGTCCGTCCGATGTCGCCCTGATGGGTGGGATCGCTCTGATCGCGATACTGAGCTCGTTGCTGCTGCTCAAGGAGTTCTCGCTCGTCTGTTTTAACGACGCGTTTGCGCGCGTGGATGGGTGGCCCGTCACCGTCATCGATCTGCTGATGATGGGTCTGGTTGTTCTGGTGACGGTCGCCGGTCTGCAGGCGGTCGGACTGATCCTCGTTGTCGCCCTGCTCATCATCCCGCCGGTCGCGGCCCGGTTCTGGACGAACCGACTCTGGCTGCTTGTGCTCCTGGCGGGCGCGATCGGTGGCCTGAGCGGCTACTTCGGCTCGGTGGTGTCGGCGCTGCTTCCCCGCCAGCCGGCGGGCGCCGTCATCGTGCTTTCGTGCGGCGTTGTGTTCAGCATCAGCATGGTCGCGGCGCCCGCGAGGGGCGTTGTCGCCACGTCGATACGGAGGCTCCGGCTTCGACTGCGCATCGCGGGCGACCACTTACTCGAAGCGGCGCACGAGGAACGGGCGCCCGTCATTTCTCGCGAGACCATCGTCGCCTTGTCGCGCGTTCGTGGCTGGCCCGCCCCGTTTCGATCTCTGATGGTCTTTCTGCTTCGACGCGGCGGGCTCATCGCGAAGGCAGCGAACGAGGGCCTTCGTCTGACCGAGGCGGGGGTCGAGCGTGGAGCACGGGTGAGCCGGAACCACGCCCTCTGGGAGCAGTATCTCGTCAGCTACGCCGACATCGCGCCGAGTCATGTGGATTGGTCGGTGGACCAGGTCGAGCACGTGCTGTCGGACGAGCTCATCCGCGATCTGGAGCGCCGGCTCGCCGAACGAGCGGTCGCTCTGCCGCAGGAGCCGGCGTCGTGAAATTCAGCGTCGCGTCCGATCTCTTCCCGCTGCTCGCGGGTGTCCTCGCGGCCCTGACCTGCGGGCTGCTCGGCAACTTCCTCGTTCTCAGACGCCAGAGCCTGATGGGCGATGCGATCAGCCATTCGGTCCTCCCTGGCCTTGTCATCGCGTTCCTCATCGCGTCTACCAGAAGCCCGCTGGTGATGTTCATCGGCGCGGCGGTCGCCGGTATGGCGACGGTGATCCTCGTCGAACTCGTCAAGACACTCGGGCGGGTTGAACCGGGTGCGGCGATGGGCGTGGTCTTCAGCGTGTTGTTCGCTCTGGGTGTGCTGCTCATCGAACAAGCCGCGGCGCGGCATGTCGATCTCGACGCGGAGTGCGTGCTGCACGGCCAATTGGAATCGCTCGTCTGGTACGACGCGCCGGATTCCATCGACGCCCTGCTCTCGTTCAAAGCGTTTGCGAACGTGCCCCGCCAGATCTGGACGCTCGTCGGGATGCTGACCGCGTCGGCTGCATTCGTACTTCTTCTCTTCAAAGAACTTCGTCTCGCGGCGTTCGACCCCGCGATGGCGACGACACAGGGGTTCAACGCTACCGTTCTGCACTACCTGATCATGCTATTTGTCGCCGGCGCAACGGTCGCCAGCTTCGACGCCGTGGGGTCGATTCTCGTGATCGCGATGCTGGTCTGCCCCGCGGCGACCGCTCGACTGCTGACCGATCGTCTGGGACCTCAGATCGTCTGGAGCCTCCTGATCGCGACCGGGACCGCCGTCGGTGGATACGCCGTCGCGTCGATTGTTCCGGCCTGGTTTGGCCGGGACGCGGTCAACGCGGCCGGCTCAATGGCCGTGACAGCGGGCGTCCTGCTCAGCGCGGCGGTCGTGTTTGCGCCGCGCCATGGCCTGATCAGCCGCGTTGTGCGACGACGGCTGCTCGCGTCAAAGGTCGCTCGCGATGACCTTCTCGCGACGCTCTATCGCGCCGTAGAGGCTGGCGGACCGATTGCCATCGGTCAGGCTCGCCGGTTGCTCGCCGGCCGTTCCCCGAGCCGTGTGATCGCCAGAGCGGGGCGACTCGGGCTCGTCCACATCGACGGTGATGTCGTTTCGCTTACCGCCGCTGGGCGGGCCGAAGCTTCCGAGGTGGTACGTCGACACCGTCTCTGGGAACACTACCTGGTCGGCGAGGCCGGCCTCGCGCCGGACCACGTCCACGCGACGGCCGAGCAACTCGAGCACCTGGACGCGGCGCCGCCAATCGGTCCGGCGTCGGATCCTCATGGACGGCCGATCCCCGCGAGAGATAGGTAACATCGGATTACGGCGTGGGTACCGACGCGGTCGGCGGTCCCATAGGGGCGACATCATTGGCGAACGACGGATCAAGCTCCATCGCCGTCTCGAACGACGCGTGAGCTGCCTCTCCGTCGCCGCGGGCCGCCCGAGCGACGCCGATATTCCAGTGCGTCTCGGCCAGAGACAATGCTCGCCGGTACGCGCTGAACGCCTCGTCGTCCCGTCCGACCATCGCAAGCGCCAGGCCGAGATTCGACCAGTATCGCGCCTCACCGCCGTCGAGATCCACGGCATCGCCGAAGGCGTCGACCGCGGCGTCGGCGTTACCCTGCTGCAGGTAGAGGACACCGATGTTGTTGAGCACCACCGGGTCCTTGCCTCGGTTCGCGACGGACGCTTCGAGCGTCGCGATCGCTTCGTCGGGCCGGAACGTCCGTGCCTGGAGCTCGGCGAGTTCAACGTACGCGGGGGCGTAACCCGGGTGCTCGGCGATGATTCGCTGAAGCACAAACTCCGCCTTCTCGGGCTGGCGTTGATCGATGAGCAGTCGCGACATCATGTGGAGCGTCCCGGGGGTCGGGCCGCGGTCGAGACCTTGCGCGAACGGATCGCGCGGGCGGTTCGAGGCGCAGCCAAGCATGCTCGCCGCAATAAGCGTGTGCGCCATGAGAACGGTCAGTCGCTTCGAGAACGTCATTGCATACCTCCCACCGGCGTTCCTTGCCGTGGTCCGCTGATCATTCGCCACCGATGTCGCTTGCCCGCCCGTGGAAGTCGTACGGTTCGTCGCTGAATGGTTCGACGTACGCCTCTCGGACGCGCGAGGACGGCTCGCCCGCGTCAGGGAACATCTCGTCTTCGATGCGCACCGAAGCGACGGTCAGCCCGCCCCGTTCGAGCGTCGGCGCCATAGCTGCGAGAACGGCGTCGCGCCGCTTTGCTTGAAACGCGTTATCTCCTTCACGTCCCGGCATGTACACCGGTCCGCCGCTCGTTCGCACCAGGAACGCCGCGATCGTCCGAGCGTCGCGCTTGCCTCGAGCGGTCAGGACCGCGGTCCCGTCTACGAAATGAGCATCTGTGATCGTCCGACGCCTCTCCACCGAGCGAGCAGCCTGATCCTCGAAGACCGAGTTGACCGCCCAGACGTTCGTCGCTCCGCGTGCGTCGTTGTCCCACGCCGCGGTGTCGTATCCGCGGGAGGCGCAACCCGCGGCCGACGCCAGTCCGATCGCGCCGAGGAGAAGCGGTCGATTGAGTTGCGTCCATCGTGCCATAGCGATCCCCTTTCGCCCGCAGGCACACGCCCACGAACGGTTCGTCACACAGCGAACATGTCCACCATCTGCAGAGCCGCCGGCCCAGCCGATACGAGCAGCACGACGGGGAAGATGAAGATCACCATCGGAAGCATGAGCTTGATGGCCATCTTCTCCGCCGCCTCTTCGGCCTTCTGACTCCTCGTCTCCCGCATCGTCTCGGCGAAGGTGCGAAGAGCGTCGGCCATCGAGGTTCCAAAGCGATCCGCCTGCGTCACGATCGATGACAGCGCTCGAAGTTCCTCGGCGCCGGTGCGTTCGGCCATGTTCTGGAGGGCCTCCGACCGCGTGACGCCGAGCAGCATTTCGACATTGACGAGCGCCATCTCGTCGGCGAGCGACGGCGTCGCGTCGCGGACCTCTGTCGCGGACGACAGCCACGCCTGATCGACGCCCATGCCGGCCGTCACGCAGACCTCGAGTAGGTCGATCGCATTCGGGAGGCCGCAACGGATATCGCCGGTGCGCTTCGACACCTTCTGGGAAAGGATGAAGCTCGGGATCATCGAGCCAACGACCATACCCCCCGCGACCGCGAAGAAGCCGTGCATCATGCTCAGACCGAGGATGAGGCACGCGAGGCCACCGAGTCCCGCCCCAAAGATCGTTGATCCGACCTTGATGCCGAAGAAGACGTCGGGGGCGTGCTTTCCGCCATAGCCGGCACGCGCGACGAGCGCCCGCAGCTTGTCGGACGGCCCACCGAGCCCCTTCAGCCCGCCGAGCCAGCCGAAGCCTCGCTCCATCGCGGTCGGCTTCCCCTCGAGGGCGACCGGAGACGCGGACGGCGCCAGCCCGCCAGCCTTGATCGCCTCGAGCCGCGTCCGAACGACCTTCTTGGAACCGCCGCGACCCATGACGAGGGCGCCGACGCCAACCACAAAGGCGAAGACTCCGAACGGGATGAGCAGTTGGATCGACACCGTTGAACGCTCCAAGGGCGACCTAGTACTTCAGAACCGCCATCTTGTTCATCACCCACGATCCGACGAGCAGTCCGCCAACCGCAATCGACAGCATGAGCTGGCCCGTGGGGGTCGTATACATGGGATCGACGTAATCCGGATTGATGATGTTGAGCAGGCCGAAGACGACGACCGGAAGTCCGAGGAGGACCTGCTTGCTCATCTGCGTCTGAGCGATCAGAACCCGCACCCGTCGTGCGAGGCGGAGTCGCTCGCGGATGACGTCGGCGAGTCGGGAGGTTGTCTCCGCGAGATTGCCGCCGGCACGGACCTGGATCGCAACCGAAGCCGCGAAGAGCTTGAGGTCGTTGCTCGGATGAGCGGCGGCCACCCGTCGCAGCGACTCCTCAAGCCCCACGCCGAACTCCTGCTGCTGAACGATCTCGAGGAAGACGCTTCGGACAGGTTCGTCCGACTCCTCCGCGGCGAGCTTGAGGCCGGAGTTCACCGTGTGCCCCGCGCGGAGTGACCGAGCGACGAGACCGAGCGCCTCGACGAGTTGATCATCGAACTTGGCCGACTGCTTCTTCGCGCGTCCCTTGATGACAGTCTGCATTCCGAAGAGAACCACGCCGGCGCCAACGAGCGAGCCGATCGGATGCCCGGTGAACATGAAGACGAGAACAAAGCTCAGAAACGCGGCGCCAACAAAGAGGCCGATGACGGCGTAGGCGGACATGGGCATCCGGGCCGTCTGCATGCAGGTCTCGATGTCCGCGAGGATCTTGGTCAGCCCGCCCTTCTGCTGCATTCCGGGGAGGGTCGCCTCGATCTCACGCCCGTCGCGGAACAGGCTCACAACACGGCCGGCCTTCGTCTCCGAGCGCGGCGGCGTCATACCGACGCGTTCACGAAGATCGGCGCGCCGTCGTGCGGTCCGCTGCATGACGACGAATCCGACGACGGCGCACGCGGCAAACACGAGACCGCCTATCGCGATCATCGCGATGAGGTCCACCGGGGTCATTTCTTCGGCCCCTTCCCGCCTGTGAAGCGGATCTGAGCGGTGGCCGGGGCAGAGCCGTTCGTTGGCGTGTCCGCTCCACGGCTCCCGCCGCCGCCAAAGAACAGTTCGTCCGGCAGGCTGAACCCCTCAGAACGGATCCGCTCGAGGCACTTGGGTCGAACGCCGCACGACTCGTGGTAGCCGACGGCGTTTCCGTCGTCGTCGATCCCGGTCTGGACGAACCGGAACACGTCCTGAAGCAGGACCGCGTCCGACTCCATCCCCGTGATCTCGCTGATCGCCATGATCTTGCGTCGACCGCCCGTGAGCCGGTCCGCGTGAACCAGAACCTGAACGGCGGACGAGATCTGCTGGCGGATGGTGTTGATCGGATAGTTTGTGCCGGCGATCGACACCATCGATTCAAGGCGCCGAATGGTGTCACGCGTGCCGTTCGAGTGAAGCGTGGTCATCGAGCCGTCGTGGCCGGTGTTCATGGCCTGAAGCATGTCCAGTGCCTCACCGCCGCGGCACTCGCCGATGATTACGCGGTCAGGACGCATTCGGAGCGCGTTCTTGACGAGATCACGCTGCGTGATCAATCCCTTCCCCTCGATGTTCGCCGGTCGGGTCTCAAGCCGGACCACGTGGTCGCGCTGGAGTTGGAGTTCCGCCGCGTCCTCGATCGTGATGACGCGCTCGGAGTCAGGAATGCACTTGCTGAGGCAGTTGAGCAGCGTCGTCTTGCCTGATCCGGTGCCTCCCGAGATGACGACGTTCAACCGGGCGCCGACCGCGGCGTGCAGGAACCTCATCATGTCGGGGGTCGCGGCGCCGACCTCGACGAGCTTGCTCAGGTCGAACGGGACGCGTCCGAAGCGGCGGATCGAGACGCTCGCGCCGTCGAGCGCAAGCGGGTTGATGATGGCGTTGACACGGGATCCGTCGGCCAGACGGGCATCGAGCATCGGCGAGCTCTCATCCACCCGCCGACCTATCGCCGTGGCGATCCGCTGAACAACCTGGAGGAGGTGCTCATTGTCGCGGAACGTCACCTCGCTCAACTGGAGTCGCCCGCCCTTCTCGACGTAGATCTTCTTGGGGCCGTTGATCAGAATGTCGCTGATCGCGGGATCAGTCAGAAGCTCTTCCAGCGGCCCGAGACCAAAGATCTCGTTGATCACCTGCGTGATCAGCTTTTCCTTCTCGGCATTCGAGAGCGGCGTGCCCTCGCCCTGGAGCAGCCCATCCACGCGGGAGGTACATTCACGACGGAGCACATCCTCTGGGAGTTCGCGAGCGCGTTGAAGATCGATCGACTCCAAAAGTCTCCGTTGGACGCGAGCCTTCAGTTCGTCCTTGCTCACCTCGGGTTTGGTCGCCACGATCGGGGTCATGCCGCGGCCCTCCCGCTTGCCGCATCGGCTCCGAGAGTCTCGGCGAGCTTGACGAACTCCTTGCGCAGCTTCGACTTCGGGGCATGCTCGGCCAACGTGAGTCCGGCGTTCAGCGCGGTCCCGGCGGCCGGATCGTCGCGAAGTGCAACGATGTCGCCGTCGTGCTCGAGCGTGTCACGGACATCGGCGAGCGACAGACCGGCGCCCTTCGAGCCGGCGCGGTTCAGGATCACGGTGACAGGCGTTTCGACGTCTCGGTTCCGAAGAGCGACCAGCGTTGAACGGGCTACCCAGACGTCCTTTACCGTCGGCAGCAGCACCAACAAGAGACGCGACGACAGGTTCGCGAGTTCGGCCTGCGCTTCCGGAACCAATGCGGGCGCGTCGAGAATTGTCGTCGGATACGACCCCTGAAAGATCGTCGCCGCAAGCTCGAAGTTTGCTCCGTTCAGAGGCGCCGGATCATCGAACTTGATCGACGCCGGACTCAGCAGAACGTCGAGACCCTCGCCGTGACGGATCGCTGTCGAGGCGATGACGCCCGCGTCGAGGGTCTCGCCGCGATCGAGCACGTCTGCGATGCCGTACTGACCCTTCAATCCGAGATGGGCGGCGACGCCTCCGAATCGCACATCGAAGTCGACCACGAGCGATCGCACATCGCTCGCGATCGCCATCTCAGAGGCAAGGTTGACGCCGACGGTCGTTGCCCCGCAGCCGCCGGAAGCCGGGAGAACGGTGATGATCGAGCCGCTCGCGGCGCCGTCGTCACCTTCCGCCTGATGGACCTGATCGAGGAGTTCGCGGCACAACGGACGCATGTCGTCGTTGATCCACTCCCGCGGCATGAAGTGGCGTGCTCCGGCTTGCATCGCGCGGAGGAGCTGGTCCTTGTCGAACTCGGCGGCAATGACGATGAACCTGCTCGACGGATGGTCGTCGATGAGGCGATACAGTTTCGCAAGGTCGTCGGCGGGCTCCGCGGCAATATCGACGATCACCAGAGCCGCTCGCGATGCGTACGACTCGGTATACACGTCGAGCGACGGCACGATCTCGATCGGCTGAAGGGCGGGGTCCGGCCCGATGGCGCGCGAGACCGGCTCGATCAGTTCCTGATCGTCGCTGACAAGGATGACACGGGAACGGGTGTTCACCGGCCAGGCTCCTCGGTGTCGGTCGCCGGCTCGCTCGCCTGCGCTGCTCGCGGCGGCGCCGGTCGCGCGTGACGGCGTTCCTGATCGTGTCTCGCCCATGCTCCCGGACCGCGGAGGCGGTCGAGTCCGAGTTCGGCGGCCCACGGCAGGTCGGGGCGATCCCTCGCGGGATCACCGTGAAGCTTGCCGTCGACGTAGAGCTCCCAGTCGCTCGGTGTCGCGTCGGCCTCTCCGGGCAAAGGGCGATCGTCGGAATCCAGCGGATCGACAAGCTCGACCGTCGCAAGGATCACGAGTTCCGTATCGCCCTTCTCGTACCGAACCGAGCGAAAGAGCGTCCCGAGGACCGGGAGCGTTCCGAGTCCTGGCACGGACTGGTTCCGCGCCGAGATGCTCCGGTCGATCAGGCCGGCCATGGCGAACGTCTGCCCGCTCCGCATCACCATCGTCGTGGCGGCCCGGCGTGTCAGGAGCGAGGGGATCTGGTAGCCGTCGAGCACGACAGCGCCCAGATCGGAGATGTCGCTCACCTCCGGCGCTACCTGTAGACGTATGGTGTCGTCGCCGAGAACGATCGGCTTGAAGTTCAGGCGAACCCCGAACTCGCGGAACTCGATCGTGACCGTCCCGAAGCTCTGAGGCACCGGGATCGGGAATTCGCCTCCAGCGAGAAACGAAGCCTCCTCGCCCGACATCGCGATCAGAGTGGGCTCGGCGAGCGTGCGGATGTACTGGTTGTCCTCAAGGGCGTCGAGGAAGAGCTCCAGGTCGATCCCGGGGAAACCAGCGAAGAGGGTTGTTGTATCGGATACGCCCGCGGAACTGAGAAACGCAAACGGAAGCCCCGGCCCGGCCGACGACCCGCCCGGGACGCCAATGTTGATGTTGTTGGGATTGCCGCCGAACGTGGTGCCGAAGAACGAGTCGTCGTTCGTGTGCACCGTGTTGAGACCCAGCGAGCGAACAGCGATGCGATTGGCCTCGGCGACGCGGATTCGGATCTGTACCTGCTGCGGCGCCGCGACGCGCGTCATGTCGACGAACGGTCGATCGAGAGCGGCGAGGAGGCGAGCGAGCGCGTCCGCGTCCTCAGCCCGGCGAAGCAGACCGCTCACGATCACCGCTCCGTTGGCGTTACGGAGTTCGAGATTGGCATCGGGAATCGCAAGCTTGATCGCGTCACGGAGCTCGGTGAGATCCATGCCGACGTGGACCCGGGCCGACCAGCTCTCCCCCTTGTTCTCGCCCCACAGGTTGACGTCGGTCACCCCTGTATCGCGCCCGCGGATGATGACACGCATCGGGCTGACGACCTCGATGTCTGCGATCTCGTCGTCGGAGACCACCGCCTCAGTGACCATCCAGTCCGGCTCAACGACGTAGCTCAGTCCGACGCCGAGATCGACGCGTTCGGACCGCTCGTTCGGATCGGTCTGTGACGCGGCGAGCGACGCCGCTAGCCCGAGCGCGAGCGACGTCAAGAGCAGTGACTTCAGTGTCATTCGTCTTCTCCGCTCGGCTCGTCGTCGAACGGCGACGGACGCGGGACCTGGTTGGCGGGCCGCGACGGATCGTCGTCGACCTCGAGAACGGCGCCTGTCTCAGCGCCGTCGAACTCACGGATGCTCACCGATCCGCCGCGCACGACGCGGATACGCCAGCGGCTCGGCTCGGTCGGCTCCACTGCTTCTTTGGGCGCCAGGGAATCGACGGGGTCGAGCGGTTGCTCGATCTCGGCGGTGGTGACGTCGAGTGGGTTTCGAAGACTCAGAGAGAGCGAACCTCTCTCGCGAGCGGACTGGAGCCGACGGGACTGATCCGGATCGACCATCAGCGTCACGGACAGGCTGCGGGCATCCTGCTTCCGCCGAAGCATCGCCGCCGCATCCTCCTCATCCTCGCCCTCATCCGGCGCGTCGGCGTAGAGCGACTTGTCGCCGACCGCAAGCACGCGGACGTTCTGGATAAGGAGTTGTCCCTCGGGGTTGTCGCGGGTGGAACTGAGGACGTCGACGCGGGAACCGGGGTAAAGAAGGCCTCGAAGAGCGGACGACCCCGCGAGTTCGATGCTGACAGCGCGGTACCCCGTGGGCAAGGCAAGAGCAAGCTTCGCCCCCGCTTCCTCATCGAGAAGCACCGAATCGCGGAGGGCCTGCCCCTTCAACAGTGGCGTCGAGAGCACGCGGCCGATAAGCGAGACCCCGTCCTCGAAGCCATCTTCAAGCGCCTCGGTGAGCGGAACGTCCCGCACCTCGAGGTCTTCTTCTGTAATGCGCACCAAGGCTTCGATGTCGCGAGCGGCCACGACAACCGGAGCGGTTGTCGGCGCCGCTGATTCGGCGCCGGCGCTCGACGGTTCGATGCGCATGACCGCCATCAGCACCGCCGCGCAGATCGCGGCGAAGAGTCCGAATCCAACGATGCCGAGGAGCGGAAGCTTTCCAGCCATGAGATCCCCTCGTCCGGGCGTGCCGACGGAGGCTGCCCGCGCTCGGATCGGCGGGTCGCACCGCTGCCTTGACCGGCTTGCGGGCGAGGTGGTCAGATCGATGGGTGGGCGCCCGTCAGATCAGGCGCCGTCCGCTCAGTCGGACAAATTGGAACGTTTGCGCGCACGGAGTCGGGGATTCGCCTTGCCCGCCTCCCCCTTCGTTTGCAGCGTCTCCCCGGGGAGAAAGCCGCGAGCGTCAGGCATCAGCGTGCGCTATCAAGGCTTCGTTCGCCATCAGGAGGTGTTGCATGGACCTTCTTACTGACAGTTTCGACGCGTCGAACCTTGCGGCGTGGACGCTTCTTGTGATGGGCGCGTTCGTGTGCGCGGTGATGGGCGTCACCCCGGTCTGGAGAGCCAGTCCGGCGCAGTTCCTCGCGGCCGCGGGGACGCTCGTCGCGGTGTGGCTTCTCGGGGCCTGGGGTCTAACGGACTATTACCTGGCGTTTCTCATCATCTCGGGCTGCGCCATGGGGCCAGTGGTCCTCGCGCACGTCGTTCGTGGTCGGAGGGAACGCGTGCAATCCGAGCCGAACACGGATGTTGCGACCGAACGCCCCGCGATGGAGTACCCGCGGATGGCGCACGCGGACGTTGCGGTGTCGCATTCGCGAGCCGTGAGGGCGGTCGGCCGCCTTCGGCGTTCCGCCTAAGCGGCGCAACTGGAGCCCCCGCGGTGATTTCCGCCGCGTCGGGTGGCCTCCGTGGGCGGGCGTATTCGACGTTTCGGGTGGAGTGAGAACGCGTCGGCCCGTGGTCGGGCGACGCAGGGTTCAAGGCGGCGTGGAGCCGCGTCAAGCTTGATGGAGGCATGACATGAACACGCTCAAGCAGCTTACCTCGCGTTTCCTCAAGGAAGAGGAAGGTCTTGAGACGATCGAGTACGCGATTATGACCGCGCTCATCGTCGCCGGTCTTGTCGCGGCCCTCGGCCTTCTTTCGACGGCCATCGAGGGACGGTTCACCGACGTCCAGGGCACGGTGGACGGCATCAACTGATCCGCTACGGCGCATCGAGCGGGCGGGGGCTCTGGTCCCCGCCCGCTTCGCGTTTGCGCCGGCATGTGGGCTACGGCGGGCGCCGCTTACGGGCGGCGACGCCGATTTCCGAGGGAGACCGCCCGTGCTCGATCCGCTTCTCGACAACCTCTCACCCCAGGCCTTTGCGTGGGGCGTTGCGTTGCTCGCGGCGTCGATCGGCGCCGCGACGGACACGTTCGACAGGCGGCTTCCCAACTGGTTGACGGTTCCGGTCTGGACCGTGGGGCTCGCGTTCGCGTTCGGCGCGGGCGGTCTCGGCGGTTTGGGCGGTTCGTTGCTCGCCTCGGTGCTCTGCGCGACGCCGTTCGTGGCGTTGTTCCTGTTCGCGCGGGGCGGAGCGGGCGACGCGAAGATGATGGCCGCGGTCGGAGCGTGGGTCGGACTGAGCGGGGTCGTCTGGACGCTCATGTCCGTCACGCTGGCCGGCGCTGCATTGGGCATCGTCTTCAGTCTGATGCGTCGGGAGGGCTGGATCCTAGCGAATCACCTCGCCGTCACTTCCACTCGCCTCGGGGCGGTGGTGAGCGGCGGCGCACCTCTCTCGTCGGCGCGGGACGCGCTCCCGGCTCCGGCGGGCCTTCGCCGATTCCCGTACGGGATCGCGATCCTGGCCGGGGTCGCGGTAGCGGCGGCAGGAGTTCAGCCATGGAACGCATGACACGCCTTGCAGGCACGGGGCGACCGCGCGGGTTCCGCCGCGGGGCTTCGCTCGTCGAGTCCGCGTTCGTGATCCCCATCCTCGCGATGCTCGTCTTCTCGGGGTTCGAGTTCGGCGCGGTGCTACACATGCGGCAGAGCATGCTACACGCCGCGAGGGAATCCGCCCGTGTGCTCGCGGTTCAGGGCGGATCCGTCGCGGAGGCGGAACAGGTCGCGCTCGGCCTGCTCCCGAACCCCTCGCTGCCGTACGAGTTCACGTTCACGACGCCTGCCCCGAACTCGGTCGATCGCCAAGTCGTGGCCGAGATCAGCCTGCCGCTCGGCGGCGACACGGTCGGGATGGCGATCGGGGCCTTTGACGACGATGCCGAGCTGCGTGTCCGCGTGGCGATGCGGAGTGAGCAGTAAGGGACGTGGGGCTCGCGCGAAGGGGGCACGGGAGGTTTCTCATGCGCTCCGAACGAACCGATGATGTGCGCGGGGACGGCCTTGCCGCGCTTCTCCGGACGACACGCCGCGGATCGGCGACGATCTGGGCGGCGATCTCGGTCAGTGGTCTGCTCGTGCTCGGCGCCCTCGTCGTCGACGGCGCCGTGCTCTACAGCGCTCGGGGTGATCTCCAGGCCGCCGCGGACTCCGCGGCGCTCGCCGGAGCCAGCGCCCTGACGCTCGATCCCTCCGAGGTGCGCGGTCGAGCGATCGACTACGCGAGCCGTAACACCGCCGCGGCGGAGTCGGTCGAGCTCGACTCGGAAGACGTCGAACTCGGCGACTGGGACTACGAAACCGAAGTGTTCACCCCGCTCTCCGGCGAACTCGAGTGGGAAGCGGACGCGGTCCGTGTGACCGCCCGTCGAGGCGGCGCGGGGGGAAATCCGGTCCGAACCGCGTTTGCCCGGATGTTCAGTCCGGACGCGGGTTCTGCGGCCGCCTCCGCCATTGCGGTGTACCGCCCGCGTGAGATCGTCCTCGTGCTCGATCTGTCCGGATCGATGTGCGATGACAGCCGCGTCGGGGCGATACCGAGCCTCGGGCGTGCGGCGGTCGAGGCCCATTTCTCTCAGATGTGGCAGGAGCTTGGGTCGCCGTCGTACGGCTATCTCGGCGAGGACCTCATCTCGATCGAGTCCTCAGATCGAAACTGGGTCGTCCAGCAGCTCGGGCTGAACGGGGTCCCGTACCCATACCGCTCAGGATCGTGGGTCGAGTACGTGCGTCACGTCATGGAGGACGGGTCGATCAACCGGGAGGGATACCGCCGAAAATACGGGGCGCTCACACTCCTTGAGTACTGGCAGGCGCGGCGTCAGCGTCACGACCAGACCGAGGATCTCGCCATCATCAGCCAGCAGCCGCTCACCGCAGTGAAGGACGCCGTCGAACTGTTCGTCGAAGTGCTGCGCGAAGAGGACACCGACGATCGCCTCGCCCTCGCGGTGTACAACTCATCGAACGAAGAAGGCCTTCTCGAGCACGGCCTGACACGCGATTTCCAGGTCATCAGCGGCATCGCCAGGAACCGACAGGCGGGCCACTACAACTCCTACACCAACATCTCTGCGGGCATGGACGTCGCTCTCGACGAACTCGACGTCAACGCCCGCCCCGGAACCCACCGAACGATCGTTCTCCTCACCGACGGCCAGGCAAACCGACCAGGGTCAGCCAGTCAGGCGACTGCTCGTTGCATCGAAGAAGCTCAGAGGGCGTCGATGCAGGACATCCCGATCCTGACGATCAGCCTCGGTACCAACGCCCAGACCGACCTGATGCAGGACATCGCGGATCTCACCAGCGGTATCCACTTCAACATCCCGGGTGGAAGCTCGGTAGAGGCCTACGAGGAAGAGCTTCGGCGGGTATTCCGAAGAATCGCGGTCGAGCGACCGCTTCGACTGGTCCGCTGACCGGATCCACAGTTGCACGACGTTCGAACGAGCGATGGCTGGTCCACGCTCGTTTTTCGCTGCGCCCATATCGAACCCGTCGAGGCTCCCTCGCCCAACAAAACCGGATTATCACATTTGGGATCGCCCTATCCCCTGCATGAGGGCGTCTTTCGGAAGGTGGTGGTCGTCACAATCTGTTCTGGATCCGGGTCGATTGCCCGCGGGGGGCGAAGGTTGAGGCGGATTCGCCCGATGCAGAACCACGCCTGATTCGGCGTAGACCGGCGCCGGCGGTAGTGCGACCTCGCTCGAAGGAAAGACGAACCATGAAGTGGACCATCTCTCGAAAGCTCGCGATCGGATTCGGAGCGATCCTCGTTCTGACCACTGCGCTCGCGGGCGGCGTGTTCTGGCAGGTCGGCAAGTCCGACGCGATCCTGGACGTCGCCATCCCGTCTGTTGAGAACGCACAGCAGGTTCAGGGCGAACTCCACCACGCGTTGTCGATGCACCGCGGCTACATGATCCTGGGACTCCAGGCGCTTGCTGACGAGCGGCTTGAAGCGTGGGAAGAGATCAATAAGAACGAGGCCGAACTCGTCGAACTCTCGGCCTATTGGGACGACGAGGAGTCGATCAAGTCACTCGCGAAGCTGAAGGAGACGCTGAAGCTCTTCCGCGAGCAGCAGGACCGCATCGCCGCGGTCGCGCACACGCCCCAGGATATGCCGGCGACAACGCTGTTCTTCGTCGACGCGGAGCCGTATGGGGATCGGATGCTGGAGTCGATCGACGCGGTGCTCGAAGAGGAACGCGATCTCGAAGCCACGGCGGAGCGGAAGCTGCTCGTCGAGCGACTCGCGGCGGCGAAGGGCCACTTCCTCAAGACGAGCGCGGCCGCGAGCGAGTACCTCGCCGACGGAACCGAGGATGCGCTCTCCGACTTCACATCCTGCGCAACCGAGTGCCAGGCCTCGGTGGACCGTCTGATGACGATGCGACCGCTTCTGACGCCGTCGCAGGATGAGAACTTTCAGTCGTACCTCGACAACCGTGAGCAGTTCCTCGCGATGACGAAGGAAGCCGTCGCGATCCGCGGCAAGGATGGCTGGTGCGTGTCGGAAGACATCTGCCTCAATAAGGTGACCCCGCTCGCCATCGAGGCGAACAACCTCGCCGGCACGATCGCCACACGCCAGGCCGAGATCCGTGACGCCTCGATTGCGGCGTTCAAGCAGTCCCGTTCGAACCTCCTCACGTTCGTGGGCATCGGCACGGCGTTGGCAGTCGGTGTCGGCGTCACGGTTGCGGTCATCGTGTCACGATCGATCGCGAACGGGCTCTCCGTGGTCCGGACGCGCACGGAGGAGATCGCGAACAAGAATCTTACCGGCGCCCCGCTCGAGTTGAGCCGAAGCGACGAGATCGGCGACGTCGCTCGAGCGGTGGATGCGATGCAGGTGTCGCTCAAGAACCTGATCGGCACCGTGAAGTCGGCCGCGATCGAGGTCTCGTCCGGCGCGACGCAGATGTCGGCGACGTCCGAGCAGATCGCCGACGGCGCCCGTGACCAGGGTCTTCAGGTCTCCAAGATCGCCGCGGCGGTCCAGGAGATGGCGGCGTCGGTCGCAGAGGTCGCAGGCAAGTCGTCCGATGGCGCCGGTCAGGCCGATGAGGCCGGCGAGCGGGCCGAGGCCGGTGGCGAGATCGTCCGCCAGACGATCCAGACCATGAACGAGATTGTTGAGGCGGTCCAGGCCTCGTCGTCGTGCGTCGGTGAACTCGGACGGCGCGGCGAGGAGATCGGTGAGATCATCGCCGTGATCAACGACATCGCCGACCAGACGAACCTCCTCGCCCTCAACGCGGCCATCGAGGCCGCCCGTGCGGGCGAGCACGGCCGCGGATTCGCCGTCGTCGCGGACGAGGTCCGCAAGCTTGCCGATCGCACGACACAGGCGACCGCCGACGTGGCGTCCGCGATCGACGCGATCCAGGGCACAACGGTCGAGGCGGTCGAACGCATGGACCGTGGCAAGGACCGTGTGAACGCGGGCGTCTCGAGCGTGACCGAGGCGGGCATGGCTCTCGAGCAGATCGTCGCCGGATCTCGCAACATCTCCGCTGTGGTGTCGTCCATTGCGTCCGCGACAGACCAGCAGGCCGCGACGGCCGAGGAGGTCGGACGCTCGGTCACGGAGATCGCCGACTCGGCCGACCGTACCGCACGCGGCTGCGAAGAGTCCGCTGGCGCCGTCGCCTCGCTGTCTCGGAAGGCCGAGGACCTGCGCCGTCTGACCGAGCAGTTCCAGATCTGACTCTCGAACCCGTCTCCGATCAAGCGGGCCCGGACGTCACTCGACGTCCGGGCCCGTTTTCATTGCGCAACGACGCTGTGCCCTACTTTGCCACCGCCGCCGAGCCGCGGTCGGCGGCGGCCCGCTTCAGGAGCCTCGCGTTCTTCGAGTGGGCCTTCACCGCCGTATCGAGGACGATGTCGACGCCGGGGACCAGACCCGCGAGCCAATCGATGACCAGATTGATCGCCATCCGAGCCATCACGCCAGAGCCAAGTCGGAGGCGATACGCCTCGGCGAACATCGCCACACCGATCATCAGTGTCGCCGTGTCCCCGACCCCAGGTATCAGTCCGATCACGGGATCGAGCCCGAACCGGATCGACGTGCCCGGCACGCGGAACTTCGAATCCATGAGCGTTGCGAGCTCGTCCACCCACGGCCTGACCTGCTGCGTCGTATTCGTCTCTTCTCGTTTCGTCATTCGGCGTGACCTAGCCCTGCGAAATTCTCATGGCGTTTCAGAGCGACGGGCAACTCGCGCTACAACTCGGATCCGGTGATTTCTTCAATCGGCCGTTCCCTCGCACGGCCCGGCTGGCCCGGCGTCGGCGCTTGCAACGGGATAACAAGCCTCGGTTCCATTGACGTGAATCTGTCGTCGTCGCCGATGTGCTCGGTGAGCCAGACACCATCGCGATCGATATCGAGAACATTGAACGCGTTCGGCTGGTTCCGACGGCGTGTGGACGCGGCGCTCGCGACCTGCAGCAGATGAACCGTCCGCTCGTCCTCCGCGACGGTGAGTGACCGCGACGTCACGCTCTGCTGATGGAGGTGCCCGCTCAGCACGGCATGGACGCGCCGGGCCGCGAGAACGCGAAGCATCGCTTCAGCGTTCCCGATCTTCTTGAACCCAGGGAGTTCCTCGGGCACGTAGAACGGGTGATGAACGATCAACGCCCTGAAGCGAACGTCCTGCGCCGAGGCGAAGAACCGATCGGCTCGCTCGACCTGCTCATCCGAGAGCCGACCATGAGACCAATTGAGCGATAGATCCCAACGCCGCGCCGAGTTCAGCGTGAGCAGCGCGACGTCTGCGTTTCTGAACCGATCAAGCGTTTGCGGTGCAAGGTACCGGCGATAGCGGGCGAACGGCCGAACGAACCGTTCGAGGATGTTGTAAACCGGCAGATCGTGATTGCCGGGGGTCGCGAGGACCGGCTGTGGCAGCCGAGCGATAAGCGTGGCAGCGTCCCGGAACTCGCTCCGTCGCCCCGCCATCGTGAAGTCACCGCTCGCGACGACGACGTCGGGCTTACTCGCGTGAACCGCCTCGACCATCGCTTCGACGACATCGTGGTCAGCGGTCCCAAAGTGAATGTCCGACAGATGCGCAATCCTCACGAATCGCCGCTCGCTTCCACCGGCACCTGGCCTCCGACGGGGACGAGAGCCCGCAACGCCTTGCGCTTGATGCCGTACTCGAGCGGCGTTCGGAGCCTCAGAACCTCCCCATCATTGGACACCAACATGGATCGACGGCGCGTATCAACGGAGAGGCGTTCGCACGAGGCGCTCGCAACCTCTCGGTCGTGACGGAGCTTGCCGCGCATGAGAGAGAGCAAGGCACGGGCCCGCGCAAGCGGCCCACGATGCGCTGCCACGTAGACGCCCAACCGCCCGGCGTCGAGCCGCTCGCGTCGATACTCGAGGAACCCCGCGTCAGCAAGTTCATTGCACGTCACAATCACGGACTGGCAGACCCGGCTCGCATGCCCACGCTCTGAATCAAGATCGACGGAATACTCGTGGTCGGCGAGCGCTATCCGGAGGTAACGCGTCGCCCGATGCAACCATTGGCCGACCGACGCGGCCTCTCGCATCGATTCGCGAACGCGCGCGAGTTCCGGAACGGCCCCGACGACGGACGAGTGGAGGAACGGGCGGCCGTTCACCTCCCCCATGTCCACACGTCGCTCGACGCAGCGAACGACACGATCGATCAGCTCGGAAAAGTCGATCGGGATGTCCAGGTCACGGGCGAGGAGGTTCATCGTCCCCGCCGGAACGATGAGCACGGGGACGTCCAGCTCCGACGCGAGAGTGGCCCCTGCGTTTGCCGTCCCGTCCCCACCGATAGCGACGACGACGTCCGGCGCCTCCTCGGAAATGATGCGCATCTGCTCCCGAAAATCCGACTGGTGGGTTCGAATGGCGGGAACCTTCGCCCCGAGCGAGTCGAGCAGGATTGCGAGGCGCTCCGCCATGCCCCGCGCGACGGACCGTCCGGAGGACGCGTTGAAAAGCAGACCAACACGCTTGCCTTCCCAGCCGAAGACGGAGGAGAGGTCTGGGGCATCGGACGGACGCTCGATCACGCGGGAGGACTCCAGGTGTGTCGACAAAGAGGCGCGGCGCTCAGAATCGGCTGGCAGAAGCATTCTGACATGTTTCGTTGTCCCGCGTCCACGCGCAGGAATCGATCGGTGAATTGTGCTTCATGTGTCCATTCCCAGACGCCAGGAACGCGGATAAACGCGTTCGTGAGGCCGAATTCACGGGGTCCTCACGATGGGGCTCAGGCTGGTGTCGTTTCTATTGACGCCGGCATAGGGCCGGTCGGAAGCGGCAGCGTGAGCCGCGGCCACATCGAAAGGAAATGGTATGAACCTTCGCGCACTGATTACCACGGTTTCGATCGCGACCATCGCTGGAACGACCCTGCCTATCACCACCGCTGCGGCGCAGGGACAGTCTTCGTACATGGCTGGCGAGGTCGACGGCAAGACCTCACTCCGATTTGTTCGGGCCGAGGAACTCCTCGGAAGCAGCATTGTGAACGCCAACCAGCAGGTGGTTGGAGCCGTTGATGACGTGCTGGTCGACCGCGGGAGCGGCCGACTCCAGTACGTTGTCCTTCGCGACGGGGGCGTGCTCGGGTTCGGCGGGAAGCGCGTCGCGATCCCATACGCATCTTTCGCAACCGACACCGCGGCGACGCGGCTTCGCCTCGACGCCACGCCCGAGATGATCGAGAAGGCGCCTGAGTTCGTCCCGGAGAACTGGGTCGAGCTCGAGAGCGACTCCTGGGGTCGCGAGATGTCAGACATCATGGACCGTCTTGACGAAGATGCCGATCGGGATCTCGAGGACGGTTACGAGCGGTCGCTTCGGGAGAACAAGACCGAGACCGTGAAGGGGCGTGTCGACTCAGTGGACCGGACCGGTGACCAGGTTATCGTCACGATCCGAGGTGATGACACCGACGCCCCCGTTCAGCGCATCGTCCTCGGACCGACGTGGTACGTCATGAGCCAAACCGCCGCTCCGATGCGCGGCGACGAAGTCAAGATCAAGGCCCACCGCCTGACCGGGTCAACCGACGGTCGGTGGATCGCCACCGAGGCCGAGATCGACGGCGAGGACCTCAATCTTCGGACCGCTGAGGGACATCCCCAGTGGCGAGCCGAACGCAAGTCCGAGCGTCGCGGGAATTCGGATCGACAGAGCCCGGTCACCGAGCGCGATCACAGAGATAGCGACGGCTACATGACCACGACTCCTGACCGCGACCGTCGCGACAAGTCTCCCGACCGAGTCGCCACTCGCGAGCGTCTGCCCCGACTGATCCGCCTGTCCGAACTCGTTGGCATGGACGCGAACGCTCGCGACGAAGACGGCGGTGACATTGCCGATGCGGTCATCGAGGCCAATTCCGGCCGAATCGCCCTGCTGACGTTCGACCCGGATGAGAATTTCCTGGGTATCGGCGATGAGAACCGGGTCGTCCCCTGGCCGATCGCGGCGATCGGACGCGATGCGGTCACCATCGACGCGGACAAGGACATGCTCCTGACCTGTGACACCATGCCCGACGACGTGCAGGTGTTCGCTCAGGACGGCCGACTTGAGCCGCTGTACGAGGTGTTCAAGGTTGACGTTGTCGAGTTCGACGCCCGGGATCGTCAGGAATGGCGTGGAGCCACCTCGCTCGGAGGATGGTCGCAGGACAGTGACCTGGCTGAGGCCATCGAGGACGGCAAGGACTTCGAGCGCCAAGGGACCGTTCGCGGTGTCGCGTCCGAAACGCTCGACGGAACCTCGAGCGACGCCCTGACCATCACACTTGAGGGTGAAGACGGCCCCGAGCGGATCGTCGTTGGCCCTCGTTGGTTCCTGGACAAGCAGTCGGTCTCGCTCCGCGAGGGTGACCGTGTCACGGTAAGTGGGAAGTCGGCAGAAGTGAACGGCGTTCACCTGTTGGTCGCAAACAAGATCAACACCGCCGATGGACGCACCATCGAGCTCTGGCGCAACAACAAGCCTCTCTGGGACGCCGGTTGATAGCAGCGCCTTTCTGTTCTCCTACCCCCGTCGGCCCGATCGGCCCGCGGGGGTATTTCTACGGCGGATGGTCGTCTGGAAACGTCCGCTTGATCGAGAAACGGCAGGTCGCAACCGCGGCGTGCGTTGACCACCACGGTGACGAAACGAGTCAGTCCCACCAGGTCATCCCGACCCAACTCCCCTCGTGCCGTTGGACGCGGGCGGCCGAGGCAGTGTCGATCAGAACGTTGGGGGGGACGAACCGCGCGACGTGCCAGAGGGCGCAAGCCCAAACATGCCCGACATGACGGCGGGTTGCCCGGCGACATGCGGTTCGGGTCTCGCCGTCAGGCGTACGTCCCAACGTTCCTCGTGACCGAGAAGGCGCATGCGATGATGGAATGGCTCACCCGCGACCGCGGCCCGTCGAGCGGCCTCCCGAAGCTCGTCAGCATCTTCGGCTGGCACGAGTGTGGTCCACGCGTCGAGTTCGTTGTTCCAGTCGACATCCGCGGCGCGCATCGCCTCGAAGAAACCGAGGTGAGAGACGATGCGATTGGTCTCGATCTCCCAAGAGACGCCGCAAGCCATCGCCGCGCCGAGCGCGTCACGCATCCGACGCTCCCGCATGGCAAGGCGGCTCGTGCGGGTCTCAAGCTCTCGATGCGTAGCGGAGAGCTTGTCGTGAAGGAGTCGCTCTCGCTCGATCGCGGCCTGAAGTTGGTCGTTTGCTCGCTTTACTCCGGGTAGCGCGATCGCTGCCGGAAGCGCGTGAACCAGTGCGGCCGCCGTCACGAGCGATACGCCCGCCGTGACTGCCTTCATGACACCACTCAGGCGGTACGCCGGCCACCAGAAGATCGAGGCCTCCACGGCGTGCGTCAGCCCGCACGACAGGATGAACGCCACGAAGAGCCAGCCGATCGCCGGAAAAGCGACGTCGCGACGAGTCCTGAGCAGCACGAAGAGGGCCGCCGGGATGGCCGCGTAGGCAACGAAGATCAGGCCGTCTGAGACGATGTGGAGCCAGCCGTTGAACGCCGTCCAGTTTCCGCAGTGCCAGCGAGCCGGAAAGTCACTCGTATCGAGCAGCTTGGAGAAGAAGTCGATCACGAGCGACGTCTCGCGGCCTCAACGCCCCGCGGAGCGATCAGAGCCTTGGGATGATTCCGACGCGACAAGAGGTATGGTAGATGACGCTGCATGTGCCGCCGAAGCTCCGGACCTGTTCGCCGCCATGGCGAACACTCGGCCATCGTGGACGGAAGCCCCGACAGCATCGGCGGGGAGCGTAATCATGCCAAGCGTCGGGGTCGGAGTCAATGATCGGCGTCTGCGACCTCGTACGCCCGGTGATCAGCGTCGGTCGCAACCCCCGACCCGTCTGCCGCTTCGATCGGAAGGGTCAGCGTAAACCGGGCGCCCCCCTCGGGCCGGTTCTCGGCAACAACGTCCCCCCCGTGGAGTTCCGCGATCCCCTTCGCGATGGCCAGCCCGAGGCCGTGCCCACGCTCGCGGCGGACCTCGTCACGGCTCTGAACGAAGCGGTCGAACAGGTGCTCGAGCACCTCCGGAGGGATACCGGGCCCCTCATCGTCGACGGCAACCACGAAAGTGGTGTCATCCTGGGACGCGACCACGCCGACGCGGCTTTCCTTGGGAGAGAACCGGATCGCGTTACGGATCAGGTTGTTGAGCATCGTCCGCAGCAGAGCAGGATCACCGACGACGCTCAGGTCCATCGCGTCTTCCCCCGACGCGAGCCTGGGGTTCAGCCTGACCGCGTACTGCTCCGCCATCTGCTGACAGTCCTCGAGCGAGTCCATGACGAGTTCGTTCGCCGGATATCGGCGAGGCCGCGTGACACCCGACCCCTCGCGAACGCGGGTGAGCGTGAGGAAGCTCTCGACGAGACGCCCGAGCTTTCGCATCTCGTCCTCTGTGACCTCCACGAACTCCCTGGCCTCGTCGTTGAGTTCGGACTTATTGATCGTTTGAGCCTCGGTCAGCAGCGTCGCGATCGGCGTCTTGATCTCATGGGAAATGTTCGAAAGGAACCGCTCCTGCACCGCAAAGGCACTCCGGAGACGCTCGCGGGCGGACTCGAGTTCCTCCGTCAGGGCGGACACCTCGGTCGTCGGAGACTCGACGACGATCTCCCGATCGAGGTTCTCCGGGGTGAGTTGTCCAGCCACGCCTGAGAGGCGCCGGAAGGGATCTACCGCCATGCCTGCAATCAGCCAGCCACTGATCGCACTGGCGATCAAGCCGACAAGGCCACCGGCAATCAAAACGCGTGCGGTAAGGGCGAGCTGGCGAGCGACGAAGGCATCGCTGGTCGCAACCACAATTGCGAGTTGCTCCCCGAGTCGTCCGGTCACCGGGAGGGCGATCGCCTCGACGCTCGCGCCCTCGGACACGAAAAACCCGACGTCCTCATCGACCACCGGCGCCCGGAGGTGCGTGTTCGCGGCGATCGCTCTCCTGGCAAGGTCCGGAGCGGTCTCCGGCCAGCGGGTCTGTGGATACACCACGCTCCGACCGTCCGCGTCCAGGACATCAACGCGGTATCGCTCGAAGTGCGGGTACCGAAGCTCCTGGCGAGCGATCAGGTCGAGCGCGGACTCGTCAAGATCGGGGAGGCTGGTCTCGATCTCCGCCGCCATATTGGCGGCCCGTTCAAGGAGCCTTTGCTCGAAGAGATCGATCGTTGCGCTGCGCTGATAGAACCAGAGCGCCCCGCCACTGACAAGCTGGATCGTCGCGAAGATCGCGAGCACCCAGATCGTCAACCGCGTACGCAGCGAAATGCCACGGGGGGCGCCCCTGCTGTAGCGCTCCCCAGGCACAGGTCAGTCCATAATCCCGAAGCGGTAGCCCGCGCCCTTGATCGTGTGAATCAGCTCGCGCTCGAAGCCCCGATCGATCTTCTTTCGAAGACTCGATATGTAGACATCGATGACGTTGCTGCCGGGCTCGAAGTTCATGTCCCAGACCTTCTCGCCGATCTGGATGCGGCTCAGAACCCGGTTCTGATTCCGCATGAAGTATTCGAGCAACGCGAACTCCTTGTTGGAGAGCTCAACGGTGGTGTCCTGACGCGTGGCCTGCCTGGTGTAGAGGTCGAGTTCGAGATCGTCGCACCGAAGCGTGCGACCCTCCGACGGATCACCCCGCCGGAGGAGAGCCCGAAGCCGAGCGAGAAGCTCCTCGAACTCGAACGGCTTGGTCAAATAGTCATCGGCGCCGGCGTCGAGCCCCGCGACCTTGTCATCGGTCCCGGACAACGCAGTGAGCATCAGCACCGGTACGCCGACGGAACGCCGACGCAGGCTTCGGCAAACTTCCACCCCGTCCCGATCCGGGAGCATCAGGTCGAGGACGATCGCGTCGTACTCGCCGGTAGCAGCGAGGTCCTCGCCCTCGAACCCGGAGTGAGAGACATCGACGGCGTACCCGTTCTCGCGGAGCCCGCGCTGGATACCTGCCGCCATTTTGGGATTATCTTCAACGACCAACACGCGCATCGAGTTCTCCGGGGCGATCTCTTCGCCCACAGAGTCTATCCGCGTCTCGGCTTGAGCCGCCGCCGGGGCGACGCCCGCGCGGTCGTTCACATCCAGCCGCCTCGCCTTAGCTTGCATCTTCACCATTCTCGCCCCCCGTGACGCCGCCGTTCTGATGGTGCGACATCTGCTCCTGAAGGTTCGACGCCAGCCCCGCCAGCATGACGCCCCGGCTAAGGAGCTTCACCGACCGCCACGGGCCGATCATCGCGACAAGGCACAACGCCCCACCAGCGACGAGGGCCGGGTTCTTCGTAGCGAAGTCAACCGCCACGGCCTTCCAATCGGTCGCCTCATTCGACGCCCCGCCACTCGGCGCTGCGTGCGGCCCCTCGGGAACCGGTTCTCCTCGAATCTGCATTTTCGCTTCCTCGCTGCGTAACCGAACGCGGAGGGGCAGGTTCCGCCGCTTCGTCGACCGTAGAAGCGCCTGACGTGCGGCGAAGAACAATCCGACCCCTGTCAAGATGACGACGCCGCTGACGATCAGCAGGGCCGCCACCCACCCGGTCTCTCGCGCGAGCATCGCCGTGCCCGCGACGAGGAGACCGACAACACCAACCAGTACGAATGAGCCGCTGAGCAGAGCGGCCCCGCTCCAAAGAATCGATCGCTGAACCTGGAGCAACAGCCCGGCCCCCTCCGAACGGAGGAGGCGTCCGCTACCAAGGCCGATGGAGGCCAGACGCTCGAACATGCCCGGTCAGCGTCCGCTCAGAATGCGCCCGATGATCACACCCACGCCAACCGCGGCGAGGGCGGAGGCCATCGGATGACGGACAATGCGTCGCCGCAGATCGGTGTGAGCCGCGTGCAGCCGATCCGCGCCAGCCTGCGCAAGCTCCGCGGCACGCTCGGCCTCATGCTGTGCGCACTCCTTCGCGCTATGAGCCATTGAAGAAACGTCGTGCTTGACAGCTTCCAGATCGTGCTTCAACGTCGAAACCTCCTCACCCATCCGCTCCCTGGTGCTCTGGACGCGCCCGCTGCGACCAGAAGACGTATCCTCAGACGCCGGGTTTCCGGCAGGGTTGCTGTTTGCGTTCATCGTCGTCATGGCGATACTCCTCATGTTGCCGGTGGGCGTGCCCATCGGGTGACGGTTTCCCTGTCACAAGGTCCCGTCGACGCACGTACATTCTGGTTCCGGACTGAGGAACCCGTGACGACAACCTGAAATCGACTTCATTTTCGAGTGCCATCTCGACCGAACCCCCGTTGCGGCCACCGCCGGAGCCCGGCGGCCGCTCAGGCAGCAACAAAAGCAACATGATGCGACGTATGAATCGGAATTCATTCGTCCGTCACGGACGGTGAGTCTGAGGAGGCGATTGTTCCGCATCGGGAAATGGATCCCGGTGAACTGGAGAAATCACCCAATGCAGCAAGACATCACCGAAAGCAAGTTCGCTCAACTCGCCAGCCGTGTCCGCCCCGTTCTGGCGGCCGCCTTGGTCGTCGGAGTGACCGCCGTCGTTGCGGGATGCAACACGGTTGAGGGCGCCGGGCGCGATATCGAGGCCGCGGGCGAAGGGATCTCGGACGCGGCGGACGGCGATTAATCGGCCAGTGAACGCGCTTTAACACTCGCGAAGCACGGCCCTTCACGCGGCCTTCGCATTGTTCTTAGTCATGTG
The DNA here is from genome assembly GCA_002706885.1 of Phycisphaerae bacterium. GTDB lineage: Bacteria > Planctomycetota > Phycisphaerae > Phycisphaerales > UBA1924. The sequence continues at coordinate 80,561 of PAKY01000006.1, read as the reverse complement.
CGGCGTGCCCCCCGCCACCAAAGCAGTTGACCCGGGGCACTGGAAAGGATCAGTCATGCTCGGTTGGGCACTCGCATTCTTCATCATCGCCATCATCGCCGCCATCTTTGGATTCGGCGGAATTGCCGCCGGCGCGGTGGCGATCGCGAAGATCTTGTTCTTCGTCTTCGTTGTCCTCTTCCTGCTGTCGCTCATTGCCGGGCTGTTCCGCCGCGGCAAGCCGACTGTTTGAATGCTTTGGATCTCTTCCTGCCCATTCGCGCATCGGGCAGGGACGCCACTTTGTGAAAGGAGCGCGATATGAACATCGAGAACCCCTGGAAGAAGAGCCTCCTCGCAGCATCGGCGGCGTTCCTGCTCGGAGCCGCCCCGGTCCTTAGCGGCTGCGACGAAGCCAACGACAGCGCCGAGGAGATCGGCGAGAACATTGACGATGGCGCCGACGACGCTTCCGACGCCCTGGACGATGCGGCGGACGATGCCTCTGATGCCATCGACGACGCGATCGACGAGACCGAAGACGCTCTCGACGACAACCCTTGATGCGTGGCGCCATCAAGGCGACCACAGGAGCCTGAGTCATGGAAACGACACTGAATCTCGACAAGAACACCATTCGCGGCGTTCAGGATCTCATCGAGATCAACATCGATAGCAGCAAGGGCTTCGCGGAAGCGGCTGACAAGATCGAGAACTCGGACATCGCTACATTCTTCCGTCGGTGCGGTGAACGACGAGACGTCTTCGCTCGTGAGCTTCAGCGAGCTGTGGCCACAAGCGGCGAGGAGCCGAAGACCTCGGGCTCTCTCGCTGGAACGCTTCACCGATGGTGGCTCGATCTTCGCGGGACCGTACAGGACGGTGATGAGCACGGCGTCCTGTCGGAGGCCGAGCGCGGCGAGGACGCCATCAAGGGTCGCTACGAATCTGTTCTCAAATCCACCACCGGAAGCCCGCTCAACGCGACGCTTCAGGAGCAATACGTTTCAGTAAAGAATGATCACGACATGATTCGCGACATGCGCGACGCTCGCGCCTGATCGCCGCATGACGATCGTCTCAGCGCTTCCCGCGCTGGGACGGTCTTTTCCTGAAATCGCTCCGGCCGATCGCTCTGCCCCATGAGCCACGATGAAGATGATTCCCGTCAATCTTCAGGTGGTTTCTGGGCCAGCGGGCCATGTACCGGCAGGAGCACAGCGACTCAGTGACGGCATGCTTTATGTTCTTACAGCACTCGCCACGTTGACGGCCCTCATCCTCATCGGATTGGCGCTGATCGGTCGAGACCTCAAAAAAGAGGTTCTGATACGCGGTCGTCGTGCCGCCTGCCCGATCGCCGATTCGCGGAAACGACATGTTTCCGCTGAAGATCGAGCACTCCGAAGGGAAGTCCGGGAACGATCGACTTCGGGATGCCGATCAGATGCCGTTTCCTGAGATCGATGCCTGCCAGAAGCCGGCGAATGGACTGTCTTCCGGATCGCAGTATTCTGTTGATCCCCCGCCGGCTGTCGCCCATACTTCATGTGGCTCTCTGCCGATGCCGTCAGGAGCTGATCCACGGGAGTCGCCTCCCGATCAGCCGTCGGTCAGGTTGGAGAGTTCCCCTGTTCAGTTTCCCCGATGACCTCCTTGGCGACCGCGATCATCTTCGTGCGTCGATCCTGCGCCGCTCGCCGGAGCTTCGCGAACGCTTCGCCCTCGGAGAGGCCGTCGTTGGCCATCAGGATCCCCTTCGCCCGCTCCACCACCTTCCGCTGCTCGAGGGCCTGACGGAGATCATCGACCTGGTGCGAAAGTTCCTCGAGCTGCTGGAATCGACTCCACGAAACGATAATGGCGGCCTCGAGCGTCTCGGCGCTGACCGGCTCGATCAGGTACGCCATGACGTGGTCTTCCATCGCCTTTTCGACATAACCGAGCGATCCGCTGGCCGTGACGATCACCGACGGGATCGGGTTCTCTCGCCCGAGTTCGACGACCGCGTCGATCCCATCTCCGTCCGGAAATACGAGTCCGGAAACGATCAGGTCCGGCCTACTTCTCGCCACCGCCTGCTTCAGGCCGATGATCGTTCCGCAGGATTCCTGAATGTGGTGCCGTCCGTCGAGCAGGTCCGCGATCGATCGCAAGACGTCGTCGCTCCCGTGCGCCACGATGAGTTTCAAACCGTCGGTCGTCATCGATACAAGCCCTCCGCTTCACGGCGGCGCCGCGATGGTGAGCACAATATATCTCGGACTGTGGCGAGGTTCGAGGTTGACAGACAAAGCAGGCTCCGGATCGCCTCGGCATCCGATTGGAAAGGGTCGCCATGCGTCGGATCTGCTACCTGAGTGAGAGGGCGACCACAGTGTCCGACACGGAAGTGGTCGAGGACATCGTTCTTCCCGCCATGGCGAAGAACCGTCGGCTCGACGTCACCGGATGCCTCTGGTTCGACGAAACCCGATTCCTTCAGGTCATCGAGGGTCCCGACGGGGCGATCAGCGATATCTACGCCGCCATCGCGGTCGACCGTCGCCACGCAGACGTCGAGCTCCTTGTGGACGAGCCGATCGCGTCGCGCCTGTTCGAACGCTTCAACATGCGGACACTCTCCGGCCCGCTCCCTGACAGCGTCACAGAACTCCTTGCCACCAACCGACCGCGGCCGAAGCCGGTCCAGGATCACACGCCCGACTTCGCAGCGCTGGTGGCGAGCGTCATCGCCGAACTTGCGCGGTGGCCCGTCGAACCTGCCTGATCTCCGGGCCTGAACGCAAAGCTCGGGCTTTCGCCCGAGCATTGCTACGGGAAGATCATGAGCCAGGATTACGGGCAGCCCTGCCCGAACGCCTGGAGGAAGCTCACGACGTCCGCGACGTCGAACGCTCCGATTGGAGCCGAGAAGTCTGCCCGAGCATCGCGGGCGCCGAAGTACTGGAGGAAAAGGACAACGTCCGCGATGTCGAGCTCACCGATCGGCGCGGCGATATCGGCGTTACCGCACGGCTGAACGAGCGACGCGATCTCAAATCGCCACAGACGACTCTCACGGCTCGCGAGCTCGCCGTCGAAAACGGTCATGTTGACCTGCCCCAGGATGGCGCCCCGACTCGCCACCGGCGTCGGATTCGCGTCGATCTGAAACCCGTCACTGAAGCCATTCGGAGCCCCCGCAACGGCAACGAAGTACTCGCCGGCCGAAAGCGATGTGGAGATGAAGCTCTGCAGGATCACCGGCGGAGCAAAGTCGTTGTTGGAGGCAATCAGATCTCCCGTCGCGTCGAACAGGCCGATGTTCGTGTCGAAGTCCGACCCGAGGGTCTGAATCACGACCGTCCCCTCGACGCCTATCACGCCCAGATCGGTCGCCTCGTCGACTGTCGCGACATCCGCCACGCGGAATCGGAAGAAGTCGTACTTATCGCTCAGCGAGGTGTTGCCGCTGTATAGCAGATCATTGACCCGACCCTCGTACGCGCCGGTAACCGTCGGCACAGGCTGAACACCGAAGTTGGCCGAGTACTGCATGCCGGATCCGCCGACGGCGAAGTAGTACTCCCCGCCCGATAGCGGACGCTGGATGCGGCTCCTCGTCCCACCGGCGGCGTTGTCGTTCCTTTCGATCAGGTTTCCGGCCGCGTCCCACAACGCGATGGCGGTGTCGAACGCGGACCCGAACGTGTCGATCGATGCCGTCTCCGTATCGAGGATTGGCGAGCCAAGATCCGTCGGCGCGTTGATCCGAACGCGGAAGTAGTCGACGTCGCCCGCGTACTCGGCGGTATCGGTCAGAAACACTGCTGGTTGGTAGTTGAGGCGGTACGGGCCCTGCTGCTCGTTCCCGTCAACGGTTGCCTGAAAGTTCGGCCCGAAGGTCGTGCTGTTGCTCGCCACCGCCACGAAATAGTTGCCCGCCGCAAGCGGCGTGAGATCGATCCGAGCGTTGAGGTCCGCCCCCGAGTTGTTGTCCTCGGCGACGAGTTGACCATTCTGACGCCAGACCGCGAGCTTGGTGTTCCGAGTCGGGTCGTCCGAGGTCGTAAACACGCTCCAAGGCTGCACGGACTCGGCAACCTCGCCGAGGTCCGCGAAGTCCTCGACCGAGAAGCGGAAGAAATCAGTGTCGCCCGCCGGAACGAGGGCGTTGTTGGCGTAGGTGGTGAAGTCGCCGATGCGGAGCGTTGCGTTCCCCGACGGAACGGCGCTGGTCTGCACAACGCTCCGACCGTCGGCGAAGGCGGCGCCCGCTCCGCCCGTGTATGCAACGGTGTACAGACCCGGATCGAGGTCGAGCATGAGCGAGGGCGCGCCGGAGCTGTCGCTCGCGAGGAGGTCGCCGGCCGAGTCGAAGACGGCAATCGACGTCGCGAGCGACCCGGTCGAGCGGACGTGAACGGGCCGGAGCGTGGTCCAGCGTTCCACGGCCTGCGTCGGCGACCCGACGGACTCAACGGAGACGGAGACGAAGTCGTGCTCGAACAGATTGGTCGTGCCGCCGGCGACGTTCTTGCCGTTGACGTTTAGGCTCCATGAGCCAACATCCTCGACAGCGTCGGGAGACAGGATGGTCATGATCATCGGCGGCCCTGCCGCGTTCCAGCCGCTCCCGATCGCCGCGAAGTACTGACCAACCGCCAATGGCCCGGCCGTGAACGCCGCCGGCCCTCCTGCTCCGCGATCGAAGCTCTGACCGAACAGCAGACCGAAGTCGTCAAAGAGCGCGATGCCGGCGTCGTACCCGGTCCCGCCCGCGTCGAAGACCACCGCGTCGTCGGAGATCACACGGACGATCGGCCCTGTTGTGGTCGGACTGGCGTTGATCACTTTGAAGAGCTTCGGAGTTCCGTCGATTCGACGCGGCTCCGCCCCTGCGATATTTCCGGAGAAGTTTGTCAGGAACGCCCCGGCCGCGGCGACCCCCGTCGGCACCCCGAACCCATCGGTAGGAGGCCCATCGCTGCCGCCCCATGCAGCGACGTAGTAGGTCCCGGGGTCAAGATCCGTCGGTCGTAAGCTCAGAAGCCGTCCCGACGGCGTCGGAGCCGCCTGTTCATAGTCCAGCAACGTTCCCGTTGCGCTGTAAAGGGCAACCCCGAAGGCCCGGAACGGATCGACGCCGAGTTGGAAGACGAACGCTCCGTCGTCGGTGATTCGTCCGACGCTCTCCGCCGGGGGCTGGAAACCACCTCCGCTCGGCGTCCCGGTCTGGGGGACCCGCAACTGTGTGTCGGCGACCGAACTGAGTGGCGACGCCGACCCGACGGCGGCGACGAGGGTGACGGCCGACAGCGCGGCGGCCTCTACGGCGTTACTGGGCATGATCTTCTCCTGAGCAATTGGTGTCTGCCATCTCGTCAGGCGAAGGCCGCGCCTCGAAGCCTTGGCCGTCGGCGAACTTTTTTGTCGATCGGAGAGCAGCGGGTACGCTTGAGCGGCTGACCACGACCAATCCCTCTGCCGGCCCCTTTTCTCAGAGTGGCCAGACAGGCCTACGGCGTGCCCAACGACGACCCCACACCCCAAGCCGGACCGCCGCTGACCGATGACCTCCTCACGGTCGTGTACGAGGAGTTGCGTCGGATCGCGACGTCCTACATGGCCAATGAGCCAGAGAATGCCACGCTCCAGCCGACCGCGCTGGTACATGAGGCATATCTCAAGCTCATCGGAGGCGAGGGGTGGAACTGGCAGGACGAAGGGCACGTCCGTGCCGCCGCGGCGATCGCGATGCGACGAATCTTGACCGATGAGGCCCGTCGTCGTCGTGCGATGAAGCGCGGCGGCGGCTGCGACCGCCTCACGCTGTCAGACAGCGACCTCCGCGCGATGCCATCTGTAAATGTCGTTGACCTCGACGACGCCCTGAACAGACTCGAACGGCAAAGCCCGCGGCACGCAGAGCTCATCACGCTCCGATTCTTCGGCGGCCTGACGGTCGAACAGGCGGCGTCAAGGCTCGGCGTCTCGGTATCGACCGCCGAAGCGGACTGGCGGACGGCCCGCGCCTGGCTTCTCTCCGAACTTGGAGACGCCGATGCCTGATGACTTCGCACGGCTCCAACGAATCTTTCTGAACGCGGCCGAACTGCCGCCGTTCGACCGCTCCGCGTTCCTCGATCACGCCTGCGGTGACGATCGCGAATTGCGTCGACGCGTCGAGCTGATGCTCGACGCCGACGGCTCCGAGGCGTCGCTGTCCGGAACCGACTTCGTGACAGGGTCGAGCGCTCTCCCCGACTTACCCGCAGAGTTCGGCGGCTTCCGCATTCTCCGCCGCCTTGGAGCGGGCGGAATGGGCGTCGTTTATGAGGCCGAGCAACGCCTCCCGCGCCGACGGGTCGCGATCAAGGTGCTCCGCCCGGGATATGTCTCAGAAGCCGCGAAAACACGTTTCCGCAGAGAGATCGGCGCCCTCGCCGCGCTTTCCCACCCCGGCATCGCTCGCATCCACGAGGCCGGCGAGCAAGAGATTGACGGTGATGTGCACCCGTACTTCGTCATGGAGTTGGTCGAAGGAGTCGATCTTCTCACCTATGCCGAACGGGAACGCCTCCGGTCGAACCAGCGGCTTGAACTGATCGCCCGCGTCGCGGACGCGGTCCACCACGCGCACATGCGCGGCGTCATCCACCGTGATCTCAAGCCTGGGAACGTTCTGGTCATCAAGGAGGACGGAGCCGACGCGCCGAAGGTGCTCGATTTCGGCGTGGCGAGAATCACCGAAGGCGACTCGCAGGCCATCACCCTCCAGACCACGCCCGGCCAGATCGTGGGAACCATCGCCTACATGAGCCCCGAACAAGCCTCGGGTGATCCGACCCGCGTGGACGCCCGCACCGACGTCTGGGCGCTCGGTGTGCTCCTCTTTGAACTCCTCACCGGGCGCCTGCCGTTCGATATCCGAAATCGCCCGATCCACGATGCCATTCGCGCGGTCTGTGAATCCGAGCCGATCCGTGCCGGAGCGATCGATCGATCGCTCCGGGGCGATATCGAGACCATTCTCGCAACCGCCCTCGCCACCGATCCCGATCGTCGATACCAGTCGGCCCACGCCCTCGCCGCGGACGTGCGACATCAGCTCGCAGGCGAACCGATCGCGGCGAGACCGGACAGCCGGGTCTATCAACTCGGCAAGTTCGCTGAACGAAACCGAGCGATCGTCGGCGGCACGCTCGCGACGCTGATCGTCCTTATCGCGGGCGTGGTTGTCGCGACGTCGTTCGCGATGTCCGAGCGGGCCCAGCGAGAGGTCGCGGAAACCAATCTTCGCCGAGCGAACGCGGTACGCGGCTTCCTTGTCGACATGCTCCAGCAGGCCAACCCGCGCGTGAACACCGATCGGAAGTCCATGACCGTCCCGGACCTCCTCGACATCGCAAGTGTCGATATCGACGAGAACTTCTCGGACGACCCGGCCGTCGCCATGGAGTTGAATCTCACGCTCGGTCGAGCGTACCTCGCCGCAGCGGAGTTCGAACGGGCGCAGTCTCGGCTCCTCGCCGGGCTCTCGTTTGCGGAGACAGTCGGAGATCAGTCCGAACTCGCCGCGACGCACGACGAACTCGCTCGTCTCTTCGCGGCCACCGGCGAACTCGACGACGCCGAGTCCCACGCCAGGAAAGCAAACGACATCTTCCGCTCGCTCGATCCTCCGGACATCGGCCTTCAAGCGGGCGCCTACGCCACGCTGGCGGACATCCTCCACAGCCAGGGCGACCTTGAGGCCTCCCGGCGTCAGTACCAATCGGGGCTTGACCTAGCAGCCGGCGTTCTCGACGACGTTCACCCGGCCGTTCGCCGTCTCCGAAACGGCGTCGCGATCGTGGCGTACACGCTCAACAACCTAGACGACGCCATCGCACCGATGACGAAGAACGTCGAAGCCGCTCGGCTCGTCGACGGCGAGCGTTCCGCGACGTACCTCGAGGCCATCATCAACCTCGGCGCGGTTCTCCGCGCGGCCGGACGACTCGATGAAGCAGAACCGTACTACGAGACCGCCTACGAGCTGAGCCGGGACATCTACGACCCCGGACACCCACTCATCGCGGTCGCCACGAACAACTACGGTCGACTGCTCCAGGCCCGCGGCCGGTACGCGGAGGCCGCCGGCTATGTGCGAGAATCGCTCGAGATTCGCCGATCACTCCTTCCGCCGAACCACCCCGACATCGTGCACTCGGAACGGATCCTCGGATACCTCCACTTCGAAGCGGGCAACCTCGACGCAGCCGAGCCGCTGCTGCGCGAAGGGGTGGAACGGACTCGCAAGGCGTTCGGCGAGCAACACATCCAAACCGTAAACGCCGCACGCGACTACGCGCGGTTGCTGCAAGCCCTGGAACGGTTCGAGGAGGCGTCCGAAATGGCGGCGTACGCAATCAGCGTCGCGCCGGCTCCGCTCCGTGAGGACGCCGTCATGACCGGAGCTCTCCACAATCTTCTCGGCCAAACGCTGCTGGCCACCGGTCGCAGCGACGAGGCCGAGGCGAGCTTTATCGAGGCCATCGAGACGCTCAGCGCGGAGAAAGAACGCGGCAGGCCAACGCTCGTAGACGCACACACCAACCTCGTGACGATCTACACGGAGCGGGGCGATATCGAGCGAGCAACGTTGCATCAGCGGACTGTCGATTCGTTCGAACGGTAGCCGCCGCGAACACAGCGCCCGCTTCGCTACACGCCGTCGTAGCTGTTGACCGCGTCTGTGATCGTCACGACCTCATCCGCCGAAAGCTCGACCGCGCCCGCCCCCGCGTTATCAACGGCCTGCTTCTCGTTCCGAGCGCCGCAGAGAACGTGGCTGCATCCCCGCTGCGCGAGCGTCCACGCCATGGTGAGCTGCGTCAGCGTTACACCATGCTTCTCCGCGACCGGACGCATCGGCGCGAGCATCGCGAGCACCCGCTCGATGTTGCCGGCCTTGAAGCGGTCCTTGAAGTGCCGCTGGTCACCGTCGCCGAAGGTTCGATCCGCCGTCACCTTGCCAGTGAGCAACCCCTGCGCAAGCGGGCTGTAGGCAAGGAACGCGATCGAATCGGCGTCACACTTCGGAAGATTTGCCGCCTCGGCCTGACGGTCCAGCATCGAGTACTTCTCCTGGTCGGAATCGACCTGGCCGTACCGCTTGTACTCGTCGATCTGCTCGGGCGTCGCGTTCGAGACGCCGATCGCGCGGATCTTCCCCTCCTTCTTCAATGCTTCCAGCGTCTCCATCCGCTCCTGGATGGGCGTTAAGTCGTCCTGCCAGTGGGTCTGGTAGAGATCGATGACGTCGGTCCGAAGCCTCTTCAAGCTCAGCTCGACCTCTTCCCGAATGCCGTCAGCGCCGCCGTAGATGTACACATCGAAGCTGTCATCGCCGGGTTCACCCGACCAGTCAACGTTCTCCTCGGTCGTGGAGAACTTCCTCTGCGCCCGCCGCTTCTGCTCGTCAGTCAGATCCCACCGCATCACGCATTTGGTCGCGAGCACAACCCGGTCGCGACGGTCAGCAATGGCCTTCCCGACAACCTCTTCGCTCTTGCCGAACCCGTAGATCGGAGCGGTGTCGATCAGATCGCCGCCCGCGTCCAGAAACGCGTGGATCGCCCGGATCGACTCGTCTTCCGTCGCTCCTCCCCACATCCATCCGCCCGTCACCCACGCGCCGAAGCCGACAACAGAAGCATCGATACCCGAACCGCCGAGCGGTCGCTTGTTCATATCCGTTCCTCCTGGGCCCGATGCTACGCGTTGTCCGGGATCTCGGGTTCGACGAGTCGGGCGAGCTGCGCGAGCGACTCCTGCCATCCCAGGTAGCACATCTCGATCGGGATCACCTCGGGCACGCCCGCCTGCTCGATGTGCAGTTCGGTCCCGCACGCGACCGATCGGAGCGTCACCGTCACTTTCATCTCTCCCGGAAGATCGGGATCGTCGAAAGCATCGGAATAGCAGATCCGTTCGAAGGGAACCAGCTCCGTGTACGTTCCGCCGAACGCGTGTGTCGCTCCCGTACCGAAGTTCGTGAACGACATGCGGTAGCCACCCCCGACACGAACATCGCTCTCGTGCACCTTCGCCGTAAAGCCGTACGGCGGGGACCATCGCACCATCGCGTCGGGTTCGAGAAACGCCCGATACACCCGCTCAACCGGCGCCTTCAGAACCCGGTGAAGCCGAACGACATTTCCAGCCATCGCTAGAGACTCCTTACGATCAAGACCGAACAGGTCCGCGATCAGCGTATCGCCGAGGACCGGTACCATCGAGCGATGCCCGCTACCTCGCTCACCGCCGCTATCGTCCCCTGCACCCTCGGCGCCATCGCGTTCGCCGCCCCACCGCTCTTTATCGACGCCACGGATAGCCTCGGCCTCGGCGGCGTTTCGTGTGCTCGCGTCTGCTTCGCGGATCTCAACAACGATGGACGCCCGGACGCCATACTCGACCGCAGGCTGATCTACATCAACGTCCCCAACGAGACCGCGAGAGTCGCGTTTGAACTCTTGCCCGACACCGGGCTGCCCGAACCTGAGCAGCGCGACCTACTCGTCTTTGCTGATCTCGATGGTGACAGCATCCTGGACGCGATCACAACGCGATGGAAAGACGAGACCACGGAGGCCGACGGCACGGCGCCCGACCGCCCGAACGGCTGGATGCGCGGCGACGGCTCAGGTCGATTCGGGTCGCTCAAGCCGTTGCCATTCCCCACAAGGCCGACCGCCGCGATCGCCGTCGGTGACGCGAACCTCGATGGGCGCCTCGACCTGTACCTCGGCAATTGGTACACCCGCTACGGCGAGAGTCTGGAAGCCGCCCCGAACGATCTCATTCTTTCGACGCCGTCGGGTTATGCGCGATCGAAACTCCCGACGGACGGCATTCCTTTCACGGAAGACGAGGACGCCGGAGGACGTCCAACCTACGGCGTTCGCCTGGTCGACCTCTTGGGCGACGGACGCCCCGCGCTTCTCGACCTGAACTACGGTCGTCGCGCCAACCGGATTCTTCGTCCGACCGCCCGCGGCTTCGAGGATCAGGCCGCCGAGCTGGGACTCGACGGCGACGATCAGCGCGACGGGGTCTACCCGGACTGGGTCCGAGCGAAGGGCCGAGAAAACGAGCAACGCTTTCGCGCGAACGGAAACACGTTCGACGCCAGCGTCGCTGACATCGACAACGACGGGGACCTCGATCTCTTTGTCTCAACAATCCGCCATGCCTGGGCAGGCGAGAGCTCGGACATCTCCCGATTCCTCGTTCAGGAGAACGGCCACTTTGTTTCTCCGCCCCGAATCGCGCCACCCCGCGACCGGGAGCCCGAAGACCGATGGAACTTCGGTGATCTGTACTGCCAACTCGCCGACCTGAATCTCGACGGCCTCCCGGATCTGCTCCTGAGCAGCGGCGACTATCCCGACGATCAACGCCTCCGCCTCTTCGTCCAACGTCCCGACGGAACATTTGCCGACGAGACCTCCAGTGCCGGCATCGATCACGACGGCAGTCAACAGCTCTCGATCGCCGACGTCGACCAGGACGGTGACCTCGACATCCTCGTCGGACAGACCTTCTTTCGATACACCAAGGAGCTTCGCGCCGGCCGCGAGCCACGTGTCCGCCTGCTGCTGAACCAGGCCATCGAGCAGGGACGCGGCCACGCGCTCGCGATCAAACTGATCGGCGATACCGATGACGTGAACACCGCGGCCATCGGGGCAGTCGTGCGAGTCACCGCGGACCTCGACGGCGACCCCACCACGCCTTCCGTCACGCAGACGCAACTCCTCGATCCGATCGGCGGTCACCAGGGAAAGCAGAACACCTTCGCCCTGCACTTCGGAATCGGCGCAGCGACACAAGCCGAGCGGGTCGAGATCACCTGGCCCGACGTGTCAACCACGAAGACGGTGCTGACCGACGTTCCTGCAGGCCTGTTGGAGGCCCGGTCGTCAGCCGGGAAATAGGGCCGCTCGTTAGCGAGGTCGCGATGAAGAAGAACGCCCGTTCGGAGCGTTCTTCCGCCGACCGCTGCCACGACCGCCGTGCTGGCCGCCAGCTTGCCCGCCGGACTGACCGCCCGATCGCGACCCAGAGGCTCCCGAAACACCAGCCCCCGGCTTGCCGCGAGGCCGCTTGCCCTTCGGATTCTGGCGAGCGCCAGACCCCTGCCGACCGCCGGCCTTCGCATCACCCTTACCACTCGGCCATCCGCCGGATCGCGGGGCGCCCGACGCGGGCTTGCGTCGAGGTGGCCGCCCACCGCGTCCCGAAGGCTCAAACCCGCGATCGTCCACCGACGGCGCATCCTCTTCAACGCCAATGTCGCTCGGAACCCGCGTCGTCTCGATCCGCTCACCGGTCAGGCGTTCGATCGCTCGGAGATAAGCCCGTTCGTCACGGCTGCAGAACGAAATCGCGAGACCGGTCGAGCCGGCGCGACCTGTGCGCCCGATCCGATGAACGTACGCCTCCGGCTCGTTGGGAAGGTCGTAGTTGAAAACGTGCGTGATGCCATCGACATCCAGGCCGCGAGCCGCGACATCCGTCGCGACCAGCACGCGCGAACGCCCCGATCGGAACGCGTCGAGCGCCCGCTGGCGCTGGTTCTGAGACTTGTTGCCATGGATCGCGTCCGCGGAAACGCCGTCGCGAACAAGCTTCTTCGCGAGTCGGTCAGCGCCGTGCTTGGTCCGCGTAAACACCACGGTCCGATCGATCGTCGCGTCGGCAAGGAGGTGAGCAAGCAGCGTCGGCTTGTGCTCGCCCGGGACGTGGTACAAACGCTGGTCGATCAACGGCGCCGTCGCAACCGCGGGCGTCACCGAAACGCTCACAGGATCCCGAAGCATCGAATCCGCGAGCTGGCGGATCTTCGGCGGCATGGTCGCGCTGAAGAGAAGGGTCTGTCGTTCGGTCGGAAGCGCCCGCCCGATCTTACGGATCGGCTCCACGAACCCCATGTCGAGCATGCGATCGGCCTCGTCGAGGACGAACATCTCGATCGCGCCAAGGTCAACGTGCCCCTGATCCATCAGGTCGAGCAAACGACCCGGGGTCGCGACGATCACGTCCACGCCAGCCTGAAGCTGGCGAACCTGCTTGAACTGCTTCACGCCCCCGTAGATGAGCACACCGCGGAACCCGGTTCCCCGGCCGTATGTCCGAAGGCTGTCCTCGATCTGGACCGCCAACTCACGAGTGGGCGCAAGAACCAGCGCGCGGGGACGACGCTCGTTTCCACGCCCGCCGTCCTCGACGCCGTCGAGCAAACGCTGAATCAGCGGAAGTGAAAATGCGGCAGTCTTCCCCGTGCCCGTCTGAGCACAACCAAGAAGGTCCAACCCGTGAAGCACGGGCGGTATCGCCTGTGCCTGGATCGGGGTCGGCTTCTCATAACCCTCGGCAGCGAGCGTCTGGAGAAACTGGTCGGAGAGATTGAGCGATGCGAACGTGTTCAAAGAACGATCTCCGGCGCCACCGCGGTCACGCCGCGTGGCGAGAGGTAAGGGCGACCCGATACCAATTCATGTTGGCAGTGGAGTGGCCGGCTGGGTACACGTCTCGACGGGTACGCCCGACAGACGCCGCCAGCAGCTAGCCGTCAACGAACCCAGTGAACCATGGTCCGTTCGAAGCCATCGGCTGGAAGGTCGAATCCTAGGCGTCCGGATCGATCGACCACTGGATATGCCCCGTGCGCCGGAGCAACAGCCGATTTCCGCGGCCCCGACAGTAGGGAATCGACGTCCGAGACTTCCGCTATACCCCTCTATTCAGGCCACATTAACAAAGAAAGAATCGAAACAATTCCAGGAAACTTTGACCACAAATGCCTCGAATTGGTAACCTCGCCTGAGCAATCTATTCGGATTGCACAAACAGAGAGGGACAAAATGGCTATCAACGTTACCCGAGTCGGCCTCGCCGCCGCTGCATCGCTCGCCACCGCCAGCGTCGCCAGCGCCGAAGTGCTGCTTGAGATCGACCTGACGGTCGAAAACCAGCTCACGATCACCGCGACCGATGGCCTCGCCTCCGCGAGCGCCTCGACCGGGGATTTCACGGGCGTGTACTTCGACAACTTCTATTCCGCGGCCGGCGCGTCGCCGAGCACGGCCCCCACCGTCGGGACGCTGACCACCTTCAACAACCCGGCTGACGGCAGCCCCTCCATCTTCCGGAGCTTCAACGACCCGGGCCTGAACCTCTGGGACTTCTCCTCCGGCACCATCACCGTGACGGCTGGTGTCCAGGCCTTCACCGGCACGGCCACTTGGATGCTCACCGCCGCCGCGTACGACGCCATGCTGCTGAACAACCCGACCGGCGACATCTACTTCGGCGCTGACGACGTCAGCGACATCGGCTCCGCGCCCGTCGTCGGCCAGTGGGTCATCGTCCCCGCCCCGAGCACGCTCGGCCTCGCCGCCCTCGGCCTCGGCGCCGCCATGCGCCGTCGTCGCTGATTCGTCAGAATCGACAGGCAGAACCAATTCAGTGGTCGGCGCCCAATCCGCGCCGACCACTTTTTCGTTGAACACAACCGCGGCCTACCCCCGCGCCGCGATCTCGTCGTCGCCGGCAGCGAAGTTCAACCACCCGTATCGCCTCTGAATTCGAGAGCCGCGGACCAACGCTACCCGACGGTCTCAAACCCTGCGACGCGACGCCAGAGCCGCAACTGACCGAAGTGATCCGCGGGATGCGCCACGAGAAGCGTGACCGCGAGATGGCCGATCGTCGGCGACAACGGCTGATATCGCTCCGGCGCGGACCGTGGGAAGTAGTCCGCGTGCTTGGCCGCGACCACCGTCGCCAAGTGGTCATGCCGGTCCTTGAACTGGAGCATCAAGTCACGCTTCGGTAGATAAGCGCCGGGATCCGGCACGGGCTTCGTACCGAATCCGAACCGAGCCATCTCGTCGTCGGTCGTTGGCACGCTCGCATCGTCGAGCATGGAGAGCAAGACCCCGGCGTACGCGTTCAGGTGCGATAGGGTCCACGCGGGATGGTTCACGAGCGTCCCGGGCTGTTCCGTCATGCGCTCCGCAGGGAGATCGTCGACCGCGTCGAAAATGAACGCCGTCACCATCTTGTGAACATCTAACACCGCATCGATCGAGTCGGGACTGGTCATGCCTGAAAATGCTACTGGCCGAGCCACCCGCTCGGCGATGCTGAATAACGCCAATCAGGCGCCCCGACTTTCGATTCTCCCAAGCCAAAAAGAACAACGCCCCGCAGGCTGATGTCCCGCGAGGCGTTCTGTATCAATCGGGGTGAGAGGATTCGAACCTCCGACCTTCTCGTCCCGAACGAGACGCGCTACCAAGCTGCGCTACACCCCGTACTTCGAAACCTCGGAGCGTCGGGAACGCCCCGCCGCGGTCGAACCGCGAGGACGATCGTAGCCCACCCCGGAGCCGTCGCCAAGGTCAATATCCGCCCGGAATTCGAGGCCCCTCAGTTCTCGGTCACGAGGAACCGCGGCGTGGTCGTGTAGACGTTGCTCTCCTCGACCGTCGCCGGGTCGCCGTCATCGCCCGCGGAATAGATGTACGGTCGCCCGTTCACGCAGAGACCCCCGTCGCTATCGGTGACCGCGTTGCGTCGGATCCGCAGGATCGGCGTCCTCGTCGGATCCACGCCGCCCGTCGTCGGGAGCCGGACGCTGTCCGGGAAGTCTCCCAGCGACAACGCGAAATTGGTGCCCAATGCGCCCGGATTCATGTTCGTCTGTGCGAAGTCCACGACCTCGATGTCCGTGCCCGGGAGCGACGCGGCGTTGGCGTTGTCGCCGCGAATCATCTCGTCCGTCACGACGCCATCGAAGGCGGGGTGGACGAATCGAAGCGGTTGATCCCAGGCGTCGAAGATCGTGCGGAGTTCTGGCTGATTGCCGCCGCCGTCGATGTCGGGGTCGTGGAGCCGGATACGCCCCGTCGGCAGCCCGTTGAAAAGGGAATCGAGCCCCTCTCGCTCCGCCGCGACGATGAAGTATGCAATCGAGTTGATTGTGAATCCGCTGCCAGACGCATCGATCGCGTCAGCAAGCGGATACGCCGCCAACGCGTCGGTACCGGGCATGGGGTCATCGGCGAGGACGACCGGCGGCGGCAGGTCGCCCGCCTCGGCAATGAAGCTCTCGACGCCGACGTCCACCTGGCGGATGACATCCGTGGTCAGGCGTGTCTGCGCCGACGACCGAACGCCACCCGCGATCACAAGGACGATCGACAGCAGGATCGAGATGATCACGATCACAGTGAGCAGTTCGATGAGCGTGAACGCCCGGGATCGTGGGGTCATCATGCCGTTCTCCTGATGCCTTGAAGCGGGTTGGCCATGCCGGGCTCCGCCAGCGTATCCCGATACGCCGCTTCGCCGCGTCGGATGCGGCCCTGACGACACCCAGTCGCGGGTCACCGCGTCCGCTCCTTCCCGCGATCGGCCGCCTTCGCGGCCTTTGCCGCCTCCATCTGCTCCGTTGCGCTCGGCGACTCGGATGCTTCCTCGCCGTTCGTCCGCGTCGGCGCCTCGGGTGTCGGACGGGCCGCCGCCCCCATCGGGAGCCCCGGTCCCATGATCGATCCACCGCCACCAGCCGCAACGCCGCCCAGCATGGCGCCGCCCCCGGGCGCGCGTGCCGGGCCGACGCCCTGCGGCGCTGCGGGGCGCCTCGTCGGGAGTCGACCGTCCTGACGCATCTGCTGCATCGCCGCCTGCGGCGAGATCCGGGCCTTGAAGATCAGGTCCGTCAGTCGATCACGAACGGAGTCGAGCATTCCGTTGAACAGCTCCGAGCCCTCGCGCTTGTACTGGATCCGCGGGTCCTGCTGGCTGAAGGCGCGGAAGCCGATCGTGTCGCGGAGTTGGTCCATCGCGTAGAGGTGGTCCTTCCACGACTGATCAAGCAGATCGAGAAGGATGCTCCGCTCAAAGAACAGGAGCTCGGGGCGAAGGATGTTCTCGACGCGCGCCCGGATCGCGTCCTCTCGCTCCGTCCCCTCGAGATACCGCATCCGATCGGTCAGCCCGACGCCGAACCGCTCGGTCAGGTGCGCGTCGAGAGCCTTGTCGTCATCGAACGCGAGCGCGTCATCGATCGACTTCGAAATCGCATCGTCGTCGACGAACCGCTCCTGCATCGCGACGAACCGCTCGCGGATCCGCTGCGGAGGCGTCCGCTTGATCTCGTCGAGATCGATCTGCTCGTTGTGCCGACGCGACGCCCACTGCTGCAACTGACCGAACGCCTGGTCCGGCGCCTGACGGACGATCATCATGACAGTTTCGAGCGTGAAGTCGACCGGGTACTCGATCTCCCGGCGGCGGTACAGCTCGCGAGCCTTCTCGAGGATCGGATCGCCCGGCCAACGCTCCTCCGACGCCTTGGCGCGGACGATCTCGTCAACGTCGACGGTGAACCCGAACTTCCGCTCGCACCACGCCGCGAGCTCATGCGCGCCGTAGTTCTTCACAACGAACTTCTCGAGACCCGACAGATCCGAGTTCTCGATCGATTCGAACGCGGCCTCCTCGAGCCGCGTCTGAACCGCCCGCCGCTCGGCGGCGCCGCCCTCACGGAGTTCGCCCGCGTCGATCTCGATCCCGAAGCGGTTCTTCGCCCAACGGACGAGCCCGGCCGAGTCGAAGTCCACGCTGACCTCGCTGCCCTCGACGGGCATGTACTCGCCAAGCGTCACATTGATCATGTGCGCCACGTCCGCCCGCGCGAGCTTGCGGATCGCGGCCTCCATCTCGTTCAGCTCCTTGCCGCGGAGCTTCTCCGGCTCGATCGAGCAATCGAGCGCTTCCTTCGCATATTCCGCCGCGCGCTGAGCGGGGAATTCCGGGTCGAGCATCTCCCCCACCGCGTCGCCAACGGCATCCTCGATGTAGTCGAAGATCAACCCCTTGACGTCACGTCCCTCGAGCACCCGCTGACGAAGCCCGTAGAACCGCTGACGCTGGTGCTCCATCACCTCGTCGTACTCGAGGATGTTCTTTCGGATCTGGAAGTTCCGTTCTTCCACCTTCCGCTGAGCGCGTTCAACGTTCTTGCTCAGCCACGGGTGCTCGATCGCGTCTCCCTCCTTCATCCCCATCCGGGCCAGGAGTCGCTGCGTCGTCTCCCCCGCGAACATCTTCATCAGGTCGTCCTCGAGCGAGACGTAGAAACGGCTCGACCCGTTGTCGCCCTGGCGACCCGCGCGGCCGCGGAGCTGGTTGTCGATCCGCCGGCTCTCATGCCGCTCCGTGCCGATGACGTGCAGACCGCCCATGTCCTCGACGTTGCTGAACCAGCGGATCCGGTGGAGGAGGAACCGCCCGGTCGCGTCAAGCATCGACATGAGCGAGTCTCGGTCCATCGACCCGATCGCCTTCTCGCTCTCGAGCGTGTAGTGCTCGGCCCAGTGGCGCAGGAGCTGGAGCTCGAGCTCCTCGAAGTCCATCTCCTCCGCCTCGCGCTTCTTCATCCCCTCGATGTGCTGAGGAGCGATCTTTCGGAACACGTCCTCGCGAAGGGCCTCGTCGCTCGCGTCAACCGTGAGTTTCCGGCTCGCGAGCCCGCGCTTCAGCCAGTGCGTGAGCAGTTCCTCCCGGGACGACGTCCCGAGACGGATGTCCGTGCCGCGGCCCGCCATGTTCGTCGCGATCATGACCGCGCCGAGTTGGCCAGCGTCCTCGACGACGTTCGCCTCCTTCTCGTGCTGCTTCGCGTTGAGGACGCTGTGCTCGACCTGGTGCTTCCGTGAGAGCATCTGGCTGAGCATCTCGCTCTTCTCGACGCTCGTCGTGCCCACGAGCACCGGGCGCCCGACGTCGTGGAATGCCTTCACCTCGTCAACGATCGCCTCCCACTTGTCCTTCATGCGAAGGAACATGAGGTCGTCCCGGTCGTCGCGCACCATCGGCAGGTTCGTCGGAATGCTCACGACGTCCAGGCCGTAGATGTCGTTGAACTCCTGCGCCTCTGTGTCCGCCGTTCCGGTCATGCCGCTCAGACGCTTGTACATCTTGAAGAAGTTCTGCACGGTCACCGTCGCGACCGTCTGCGTCTCCTGCTTGATCGGCACGCGTTCCTTGCACTCGATCGCCTGATGCAGCCCGTCCGACCACTGGCGACCGATCATCGGACGCCCCGTGTTCTGGTCCACGATCACGATGCTCGGGTCGGCCTTCCCGCTCATGCGATCCGGCACGTTCATCACGATGTAGTCCTTGTCGCGCTCATAGATCGCGTGCGCCCGCACCGCCTGCTCGAGCAGGTGGGGAATGTCCTGATTGTCATCCACATAGAACGATCCGACCCCCGCGAGGCGCTGCGCCTCCGCGATGCCGTCGTGCGTCAGATGGGCGCTCTTCCGCTCGGGCTTGAGCTCGAAGTACTGCGTGTGCGTGTCGCGCTGACGCTCGAGCCCGGGGAGCCTGGACTTGGCGTCGTTGAGTTTCGACTGCAGCGTCGGCGTTTCAGACTTGTCCCGCGCCTGGCGGATGTCACCCTCGAGACCCTTGATCGTCTCCTTGCAGCGGGTGACCTCGTCCTCGGCGTTCTGCCACGGACGCTGCTTGTCCACGATCTGCCGCGCCAGCCCATCGGCGAGCTCGTAGCGGGGCTGGTCGTCGTGGGCCGCGCCGGAGATGATCAGCGGCGTCCTCGCCTCGTCGATCAGGACACTGTCCACCTCGTCCACGATCGCGAACTGCCGCTTCCGCTGGACCTGCTGCTCGACGCTCCGCTTCATGTTGTCGCGGAGGTAGTCGAAACCGAACTCGCTGGTCGTTCCGTACACGACGTCGCAGCGGTACATCCTGCGCTTCATGTCCTCCGGCTGCTGGTGCGAGGGGTGGATGGCCCCGACGCTCAGGCCGAGCCCCTCAAAGAACGGCGCCGTCCAGTCGCGGTCGCGCTGCACGAGGTAGTCGTTGACCGTCACCACGTGCACCTGCATGCGCTGCACGCTCGCCAGGATCGCCGCGAGCGGCGCGACGATCGTCTTGCCCTCGCCCGTCTTCATCTCCGCGATCTTGCCCTGGCTGAGCACCATCGCGCCGATGAGCTGCACGTCGAACGGCCTCGCCCGGAACGGTGGACGGCTCTCCGGATACAGCTCCCGAACCGCCTCATACAGCGCCGCGGGGATGTCCACCCTGCGCCACGCCGCTACCGGCTCGGGGTTGCCCAGGAACCGCTCGTCCTCGACCGAAAGGTCGAAGGCCGCGATCGCCTCGGCGGTCTGGTCGAAGAGCTTCCGAGCCGACTGATTCAGCCGCCCCGCGTCGAAGGCCCGATCGGGGTTGAAGATGCTCCGGATACCGACATGCCGGTCCATCGCCTCGCGGGCTGTCGCGAACGTCGGGACAAGCAGGTCCTCGGTCTTTGCCCCGTCGTCATGCTGCCCGCGGAGTTCGACCAACCGCTCGCGAAGCTGCGCGTCGGTCATCGCACGCATCTCGTCTTCCAGGGCGCCGATTTCCTCGACGCGCTGGGTGTACCGCTTGACGAACCGATCGTTGCGCGAACCGAACAGCTTGCTGAGAATCGGTCCGAGAACCGGGATATCGGAATTGGATGCCATGATCGAGCCTTCTTGGAAGGCGCCGCGCATCGATCGAGCGACGCGGGCGGAAAATCGCGTGATGGGATTCGAACACTCCGCGGGCCTGAATCAAGACTGATCCGCGCCGCGGCAAGAGAGGAGTCGTCGGGATCACGCAACGGCGGGCGGCGAGACGTCGTGCGAGCACGCGCGCCGCCCCGTACGAGCCCAGATCGACGACTCGATCTGAACATCGCGGACAACCGCCTGACCGCCCCGCACGAGGCGATAGCCTTCAGAGCCGTCCTGTCGCTCGCCTTCGACGTCCGACCGGACCAGCGCCTCGCACGCTCGCACCGCGAGACGCACGCATGCCGACCCTGACACTGCCAGAGCGCCCTCGAACGCCGTCGCCGCGCTGGCCGCCCCGGTCGGGACGAAGAGCAACGCCAGCACGACAACCGCCGCGCTCCCAAGCGCGTGGCGCGTCGCGTTCGACGACGATTTCGATGCCGAATATCGAGACGGACTCACATCACAAGTATGGCGCCCTTCCCCCCCCCAAGCAAACGAAGGAACGTCCCGCCCCGACCCGCGCCCCCGCGCCGCCAACCCAACCCGCGCGAGCCGCGCCCGTCTTTTCCGTCCGAAAGTTGAGGCGCCGAAAAGCCGCCGCCGATAACCTGACCCGGCGGGTCGGCTCACGCCCCGCTCCGACGCGGCCCATCGCGTCGCAGATCGCCCGCCCCAGACATCGACAACCCGGAAGGATCCGCACGCGATGCTCGCCACCAGAAGGACGCTGCCCCTCACCCGCGAGTCCCTGACCCATAAGTTCTGGATCGCCGGGCACGAGGGCTACCTCACCATCGGCTTCTACGAGGACGGACGCGTCGGCGAGATCTTCATCAAGATCAGCAAGGAAGGCTCCGCGATCAGCGGCTTCTGTCAGGCCTTCTGCCTCGGATTCAGCCTCGCCATCCAACACGGCCTCAGCGTCTCCGACGCCGTCCACCGCTTCAAGGGAATGCGCTTCGAGCCCATGGGCGTTACCCGCAATCCCGACATCCCCGAAGCCGAGTCCATCGTTGATTACGTTGCCCGCTACCTCGAAATCAACTACAGTTCGGTCGACCGCGGCGGCCCGTCCCGCGCATCCCTCTCGGACAACGCATGAAACCCGTAGCCCGAGTCGCGCTGCCGTTCGCCGCGACCGTCGCCACGGCCCTCGGTCTCGCGGCCTGCTCGTCGCAGTCGGCGCGTGAGCCAACCACCGTCAACCTTGCCACCACGCCGAAGCCACTGCGTTTCGACCGCCTCGGCCTGTTCTTCGTCATCGAGGCCCACACCGAATCAGGGCCCCTTCGCCTGCTTGTCGACACCGGCGCCGCCCGGACCTTCCTCGATGACGACGTCGCGCGTCAGTTCCCAAGGAAGAACCTCCGGAGCACCCGAGATCGGGTCCGATCCGCCAACGGCGAGATCGTCCGCCTCTCCAGCTACCTCGAGGTCAAGAGCCTGACCGTCGGCGCCTTCGAGGCGACCGACCTCAGAGCCCCGCTGCTCGACCTTGCCCAGATCCAACGCGTCCTCGGCGACGACATCGACGGCCTCCTCGGCTGGGACGTCCTCCGCTCGGCGGTCACCACGTTTGACTTTGCCGATCGCACGATCCGGATCGACCCGCCGTCCGCGTCGCCCGCTCGCGATGTCAACGCCGGCGCTCGGCTCGTCCCGGGCGACATCGCCATCACCGTCATCGAACTCGCGGGCCAACGCACACGGGCTGTGGTCGACACTGGATCCGATGGCCCGTTCGCGGTCGCAAGCGTCGAGCAGCTTCCGTTAAATGGGCCCGTCCGTGACGGCGCCCTCGTTCGAGGTGTCGGTGGCGCCCATCGATCGAGGGAGGCAACGCTCAAGGGCGTCGCCAAATTCGGGGGCGCAACGTTCACCAACCCGATCGTGGGAGAGACCGCCGGCCTACCGCGCGTCGGTTCCGCTGCCCTCGCCGGCGGTGTGCTCGTCATCGACGGCCCGCGGGGCGTGGTCTGGTTCGAGCCGGGCAAGGGTTCGAATCGCGATCGCGACTGAAGCGCTATCGGCTCACGAGATTGGGCGGCTGCCGGCCATTTAGGATGGCGTCGGCGTTCTCGCACACCATCGCGGTCATCGCCTCGCGGTACCGCCGCTCGGCCGACCCGATGTGGGGTGTCAGCACGACGCTGTCCAACTCGAACAGGCCCGCCGCTCCTCGCGGCTCGTCTTCGAGGACATCGAGCCCCGCGCCAAACAGTCGCTTCGCACGCAACGCCTCGACCAGAGCGGCTTCGTCGACGACCGGGCCTCGGGCGGTGTTGACGAGGATCGCAGTTTCCTTCAGGAGAGCCAGTTCCGACGCCCCGATCAGATGTCGCGTCTGGTCCGTCAGCGGGGTATGGAGGCTCACGACGTCCGCGCGCTTCAGCCCCTCCTCCAGGCTGACCCACTCCCCCGCCACCGGAGCGAGTTCGAACGCCCACTTTCGAGACCGCGCGACATAGAGGGTGCGCATGCCGTGGGCTCTCGCCCGATGGGCGACGGCCAGTCCGATCCGCCCCGCTCCGACGACGAGCAGCGTCTTACCGGTCAGATCCATCCCCAGAAAGTCACCCATTCCAAGCGGGCCGCCCCGCTCCCACGCCCCTGTGCGCACATACCGATCGCCCTCCACCACACGCCTCGCCACGGCGAGCACCAGCGACCAGGCGATGTTCGCGGTGCCCTCGGTCACGGCGTCCGGCGTATTGGTGACGGTCACGCCACGTTCCTCGCATGCCGTGAGATCGATGTTGTTGTGCCCAACAGCGAAATTGCAGACGCCTCGGAGGCCGTCGCCCGCGGCGTCAAGCAGTTCCGCGTCCACGCGGTCACTGAACATGCTCACGACGACGCTCGCGCCGCGAACGAATTGGAGCAGGTCATCTCGCTTCGGATGACCGGCTCCGAGGACGCGGACATCCGCGCCTGGAACCTCTGCGACACCCGGCACAGCACGCGTGATGGCGACGATCGGCGCGGTCGTGGAAGGCTCTGTCATGGCGCACAAGGTAGCGCGAAACCGCGTTTTCCGCCCCCAAAGGGCTCGAAACGCGCGAATCGGCGGTTTTTTGCGGGGTTTTTGCCGGTCAGCGGAGAAAAACCCGATAAAACCGCCGTTCAAAGGGTCACCGAGGCCCAACGTCCCCACATTGATCGGAGTTGAGGATGGCCAAGAAAACCGCCAAGAAGACCGCGAAGAAGACCACCAAGAAGACCGCGGCGAAGCCCGCCGCCGTCGCCAAGCCGGTGCGCATCACGGCCGCGAAGGACAAGCCCCGCACCAAGTCGGAGATCTACTCCACCATCGCCGACAGCGTCGGCATCAGCCGCAAGGAAGTGGCGAGTGTCTTCGAGACCATGGGCGCCATGATCGAGGCCGACCTCAAGAAGAACGCCTGCGGCGTCTTCAACGTCCCCGGCATGATGAAGGTCACCGTCCAGCGCAAGCCCGCCACCAAGGCTCGCAAGGGCACCAACCCCTTCACGGGCGAGCCCACCGTCTTCAAGGCCAAGCCGGCCCGCAACGTCGTCAAGGTGCGCCCGCTCAAGGGCCTCAAGGACGCCGTCGCCTGATCGGCGATCGACCGATTGACGCCGATCGCCCGTGACCGCGGGCGTTCCGGCATTCTGACCCCCCCTTTCCCCGACGAGAGCCGTGCCGTGAAGGTCACATCCCGCGTCACCGCGGCCGCCGTCGCCCTCGAAACCACCCTCCTTTGCCACGGCGTCCCCAAAGCGAACGCCCCCGCTCTCGCTGTTCGGATTGACGACGCGATCAAGCAGTCGGGCGCGTCGCCCGCCCTTGTTGGCGTCGTCCGCGGCGTGCCGACCGTCGGCATGACAGCGGATGAGCTTCGACTGCTGCTCGAAGTCGACCATGTCCCCAAGCTGAACACAGCCAACCTCGGCGTGACACTCCATCGACGCTCACACGGCGCGACCACCGTTGCCGCCACGATGGAGCTCGCTGCGGCCGCAGGCGTGGAGGTGTTTGCGACGGGCGGCATCGGGGGTGTTCACAAGGGCTACGGCGACCGTCTGGACATCAGCGCGGACT
Organism: Phycisphaerae bacterium; assembly: GCA_002706885.1. Taxonomy (GTDB): domain Bacteria; phylum Planctomycetota; class Phycisphaerae; order Phycisphaerales; family UBA1924. Next base: position 55,895 of record PAKY01000006.1, on the reverse strand, counting down.
TGGCTGCGCTGACCCGATTCCCGGTTGCGGTCGTCGCCAGCGGTGTGAAGAGCATCCTCGACGTCGCGTCGACACGCGAGGCGCTCGAAACGCTCGGCGTTCCAGTCGTTGGGTACCGGACCGACAGCTTCCCAGCGTTCTACGTCCGTGAGACCGACCTTCCGGTCGACGCCCGGTTCGATGACGAAGCTGACCTCGCGGCCTTTGTCCACGCCGAACTCGCTCGAATCGGTCGCGGCGTTCTTGTCTGCAACCCCTGCCCGGAGGCGCACGCCTTCACCCAAGCCGAGTTCGACGTTGCGCTTGCCGAGGCGGAGAGAGCGACTGCAGGCGCCAGCGGGCGTGATGCCACGCCCGCGGTCTTGGCCGCTCTGCACGAACGCTCCGGCGGCCGCACGCTGACCACGAATATCGAACTTGCGGTCAGCAACGCCGCCCTGGCGGGTCGGATCGCGGCGGCGATCGCGTCTCTTTGACGTTCACTCTCCCCGGCGGTTCGATTGCGCCCTTACTCGCCAGGGATGTAGGTAATCGTGCCTTCCATCGGGCTGCTGGCGGTGGCGTAGCGCCGCTTCTCGATCCGCCCCGCGAGGTAGCTCTGGCGACCCGACTCGCAGGCCTTCCGCATCGCGTGGGCCATCATGACGGGCTCCCGGGCGTGGGCGATGGCGGTATTGAGGAGAACGCCGTCCGCGCCAAGCTCCATGGCAACGCTCACATCGCTCGCCGACCCAACCCCCGCGTCGACGATGACGGGGTACGACGCGTCGCCCTCCTTGAGCAGGTCGAGGCAGAGCACGATGTTGTTCCGGTTCACGACCCCCTGCCCGCTGCCGATGGGGCTGCCCGCGGGCATGACCGCCGCGGCGCCGGCGTCCTTGAGCCGGACCGCGCTGATCGGATCGTCACTCGAGTAAACGAGCACCTGGAAACCATCGGCGACGAGTTCCTTGGTGGCTTCGATGGTGCCGACCGGATCAGGGAGAAGCGTCTTCCGGTCGCCGAGGACCTCGAGCTTCACCCAGTCCTTGCCGGGGTTGCCGAGCTGATCGAGCAGGTCGCGACCAAGGCGAGCGACGCGAACCGCGTCCTTCGCGTCGAAGCACCCCGCCGTATTGGGGAGGATGGTGTACCGCGACGTGTCGATGAAATCGAGGAGGCTCTCGCCCCGCTCGTTGACCAACCGCTCCCGCCGGACAGCAACCGTGACGATCTCACAGCCCGAGGCGTCGAGAGCGTTCCGCATCAGGTCGTTGGAGGCGTATTTGCCGGTCCCGACAAGGAGGCGGCTTGAGAAAGTCTGACGGGCGAGCGAAAGCGGAGCGAGTCCGGGCTCGGATGAGGCTTGCACGTTCATTCGGAACAGTAGACGCGGTTCGGATTATTCGGCTCGCGCCTTGCGCACGGCCGCACGGGCCCGGCCGATCGAGCGGGTCGCTCGAAGCTCCTCAGATCGCACGGCGCCATAGTCGTTGACGAGCATCAGTCTTCCGGCGTCACCAAACTCGCCGCTCCGGGCTTCGGCGGTGACGGCATTCACAAATCCCGCAGCACGTTCCGCCGCGGCATGGTCATCTCCAAGGTCGCCGCTCGGTCTGAGCCATGCCTCTCGCATAGCGGCCTTCCAGGGACGGGCGGCGATGGTCAGCCGCCGGAGCTTCTCTGCTTCAGCGTCTGAACGAGGCAGAACCGGTGTGTCGTCGAACGAATACCCGACCAAGCCGTTCTGCTCAATCCGCTCGGCCTCGAGAACGTCGAGCGCCGAGATCCTCACGCCCCACTCCACCGCGCGTTCAATGGCGAGCAGCGTCCCGAACGGGTCCTCGGCATCGAACCTCCCGAGAGCATGACTCCAGTCAGTCAATGACTCCGCCGACACGTCCTCGAAGTCGATCCGCTGTTCGACGATCGCCACTATTCGCTGCGCCCATCGCATGGCAATGCGTGACTCAACGAACGTGCCCCCACTTGCGAGATGTTCAGCCGCTCGGAGCGCCGCGGCCCACGATATCAGTGCCGTGTCGACATCGCCGTCAATCTCCTCACATGCAAAGCCTTGCACAACAAGCAATTGAAGGACATCACCCATGACGTACGTATGCGGCAACGAACAGCGGACGCCGAGTTCGACCGAGGATTGCCAGTCGCATCGCTCTAGCCGGCTCGCGGCGACGAGGTCTGCGTTCGCAAACCAGAGCGTCGGCGCCGCGGCCAAAGCCTCGGCCGCCGGCTCCGTAGCCGCGCTCTGAAATCCACTCGCTAGATCATGCCACTCATTCGCCAGCGAAGGCGCCCGCGCCTGATACATTGCGAGCGCGTACGCGACCGCAGCGTTTCGGTCTTCTGGCGATCCGCCACGCCGCACGGCAGGAGATGATTCCTCGATTGGGGGATATGACGGTGGCGCTGGAGCGGCTGCGGGGCCCATCACAAGCACTGCCAGGAGCATCGCTCCGAGTCGTTGGCCGGTCATCCCCGTCTCCTTCGGTCGCGATCTCTCGGTCGCCTGACGTCGATCCGAGAGCACTAACGCACGACGTACACTTTACCGCGCGGAGCGTGGTCTATCGGCGGTTGTCGACGGATCAGGCCCTCTGATCGAGAGACGCGCCTATCCTTCGTTCCTTCTCTGGACTGGTGGGGGAGGATCCGGGTCCTGCCGTAGGGCTCGTCGTTTGTAAGCATGGACATAGCCGCTGGCCCGGGTGGGTCCGGCGGCCCAGAAGCGCCCTGTCGCGTGCCTCGCGAGCATCCCGTTTGTCTGGGAGCTTCGCACGCCGGTCGAGCACGCGGGTGTCGCTGCCAGAAAGAGGCCTCAGATGGCAAGCCAGCTCGTTGAAGATCTGATCGAAGCCGGTATTCACTTCGGACAGCGGTCCGGTGGATGGAACCCGAAGATGGCGCCGTACATCTACGGCAAGCGCAACGGGATCCACATCGTGGACATCAAGGAGACCGTCAAGGGCCTCCTGCTCGCCAAGCGATACATCGCCCAGTCGGTCGCGGGCGGCAAGGATGTCTGCTTCGTCGGCACGAAGCGACAGGCGAAGAGCGTGATCGAGCAGCGCGTCGGCGAGGTCGGGATGCACTACGTCACCGAGCGTTGGCTCGGCGGTGCCCTGACGAACTTCCGCACGATCCGCGCCCGCCTCAAGCGGCTCGAGGAGCTCGAGCAGATCGAGCGCGACGACAACTTCCAGAGCTACTCCAAGAAGATGGAGAGCCAGCTCCGTCGCGAGATGAAGAAGATCAAGCGGAACCTCGACGGCCTCCGCGGCATGGACAAGCTCCCGGGCGCGATGGTCGCGATCGACGTGCGGCGCGAGACGACGGCCCTCAAGGAGGCCCGTAAGCTCGGCATCACGACGATCTGCCTGATCGACACCGACGGTGACCCCGAGCTCGCCGATATCCCGATCCCGGGCAACGACGACTCGATGCGCTCGATCGACGTGATCGTCCGCGAGCTCTGCGCCGCGATCGCGGACGGCAAGCAGCAGCGGACCCAGCGTCAGGACGGCGACGACGGCGCCGAGACCTCGAGCGAGGCCCAGCGCCGGCGGAGCAGCCGGGCCCAGTTCCGCGCGGACGACTCGAGCGTCGGCGACACCAAGGAGGGCGACTCGCCCTCTCGCTCGGGCGACGGCGACACCGCCGGGTCGGCCTCCGGCAAGCCCCAGCCCGCCAACGCGGACAACTGACGCACGAACCGCCGCTCGCCTCGGGAGCGGCGATCTCGCCACAGACAAGACGCCAGAAACGATTCGGAGACGATACAGATGGCCGACATCAGCGCCAAAGACGTGATGAGCTTGCGGAACCGCACGGGCCTCTCGATGATGGCCTGCAAGAAGGCCCTCGTGGAGGTCGGCGGCGACGTCGACGCCGCCGAGGAGCACCTCCGCAAGCAGCTCAAGGGCAAGATGGAGAAGCGGGCCGACCGCGCCGCGGGCGAGGGCCGCATCGCCATCGCCAAGACCGGAGACGCCGCGGCGATCGTCGAGCTCAAGGCCGAGACCGACTTCACCGCCCGCAACGACGACTTCGTCGCCACCGCCCAGAAGCTCGCCGAGCAGGCCGCCGTCGCGCCCGATGAGGGCACGATCGCGGCGACGGAGGACATGGAGAAGCTCGTCGACAACATCAAGATCACGACGGGCGAGAACATCTCGCTCGGCCGCGCCCGGCGCGTGGTCGGTGGCGGCGACACCGTGTTCGGCATGTACGTTCACCATGACGGCAAGACGGGCGTCCTGCTCGCCGCCAAGGGTGACGTGAGCGAGGACACCCTCCGCCAGGTCGGTATGCACGTGGCGGCCGCCGTCCCGCGTCCGCTCGGCGTGAGCCAGGACGACGTCCCCGCCGAGATGGTCGAGAAGGAGCGGAAGTTCCGCATCGATCAGGCGATGGAATCTGGAAAGCCGCAGGAGATCGCCGAGAAGATGGTCGAGGGCGGCATGAAGAAGTTCTACGCCGAGGTCGCTCTGCTCGAGCAGAAGTTCGTGATGGACGAGTCCAAGACCATCAAGGACGTCGTCGCCCCGGGCACGATCACCGCGTTCTACCGCTGGGAAGTCGGCGAGCCCGCCGAGTAAGTCCGCGGTCGACCGTAGAGCACGCATAGGAATGGACGCCCCGGTTACCATCGCCAACTCGGCGGGGGTCATCGGGGCGTTTTCTATCGCCGCCAGTGAGTCAATGGAGAGACCGCATGCTTGGGCGCGCGAGGCGTGGTGACCGGTACACGCTCCGACGGAAAGTCCTCACCGTCTTCGGAGCGTCGTTTCAGGTCCTCGACGCCGAGGGACGGGTGATCGGGTTCTGCCGCCAAAAGGCGTTCGAGTTCCGCGAGGACATCCGGATCTATACCGACGAGACGAAATCGTCGGAGCTCCTCAGGTTGTGGACGAAGCAGGTCATCGACATCGGCGCGAGATACGAAGTCCACACACCCGAGGGCGACCTGGTCTGTTCGCTCCAGCAATCGGGGATCAAGTCGTCATTCGTGCGCGATGAATGGAAGGTTTTCGACCCCGAAGACAGTCAGATCGCGACCATCACCGAGCGGGGAGCGGTCGCCCCATTCGTGCGCCGCTACGGAGGGTCCGCCGCGATGATCTTTCCTCAGCGGTATCACCTCAACCGAGGCGCGAAGGGCGATCACATCGCGACGTTTCGCCAGCACTTCAACCCGTTGATCTTCAAAATGGGGGTTGCCGTCCATCGGGACGATTCGCCGCTGGATGAACTGTCGCTCATCGGAGCGGTCGCGCTGATTGCAGCCATCGAGGGGCGACAGTCGTAGGCTCTTTCTGTGGGCCGCCGTCGATCGAGCGGCCCCCGGAAACGAAGGAGCTTCAGCGATGTCGAACGAATCGAACGGAATCAACCGACGCGCCGCGCTCGGCGCGCTCGGCGGGCTGAGCGCCGCGGCGATGGCGGGGTCGTTCGCCGGGTCGCGAGCGGCGCTGTCGGCCGATCAACTCGGGTGGGACGAGTCCAAGAGCGAATACACCCTCCCACCGCTCCCCTACGAACCGGGGGCTCTGGAGCCGCACATCGACGAGCAGACGATGTCGATCCACCACGACAAACACCACGCGGGCTACGTGAAGGGCCTCAACAAGGCGCTGGGCGAACTTGAGGGCATCCGAACCGGCTCGGCTGACCCGGGGCTGATCAAGCACTGGTCGCGCGAGCTCGCGTTCAACGGGTCGGGCCACGTCAATCACACGCTCTTCTGGACCGGTATGGCGCCGTCGAGCGATGGCGGCGGTGGGCGGCCTGGCGGGGCTCTGGGCGAGCGGATCGATCAGGACTTCGGCTCATTCAGCCAATTCGTCGCCCACTTCAAGGGGGCATCGAAGGCGGTGGAGGGCTCAGGCTGGGGCTGGCTGGTCTACGAGCCGATCGCGCGACGGCTGATGGTGATTCAAATGGAGAAGCATCAGGATCTGACGGTGAGCGGGGTCTCACCGTTGCTGGGGATCGATGTCTGGGAGCACGCGTACTACCTGAAGTACCAGAACAAGCGGGCTGACTATGTCGACGCGTTCATGAACGTCGTGAACTGGCCCGAGATCGAACGCCGGTTCGGAATGTACACGGGTCACTGAGCCTCGCAGGCCCTGAAAAGTGGGGACTGAGAGTCAAGATTGGGAAGATCTGCCACATTTTCTTCCCGCATGGGTGGCACGGCTGAAAGCTCGTGGCACCTTATTGGTGTCTTGTCTCTCTCTCCTCCTATGACTCGGCTGCCGGGTAAAACGGGCATCCGAGTTTTTTCTTTTTGGACCGCGTGGCAAACGCGATTCGACCCCTGATCACAACTTGAGACTGTCCCGAATTGGACGTCTATTCGACGGCCCAGCAGGCGACGCGATGCGCGGGGGACTTCTCCTCGAGCACCGGGCGGTCCACGCGGCACCTGTCCATGACCTTGGGGCATCGCCCGGCGAACGGGCAGCCCTTCGGGAGCTTGAATGGGCTCGGGACATCGCCCTCGAGCACGGTGAGCGGGCGGCGATCGTCGGGATCGTCGATCGGGTTGGCCCCGAGCAGAGCCTGCGTATAGGGATGGAGAGCGTTCGTCTCGATCTCGTCGGAGGGAATCTCCTCAACGACGAAGCCGAGGTACATGACGAGGATTCGATCGCAGAAGTGCTCCACGACCTTCAGATCGTGGCTGATGAACATCATCGTCAGGCCGAATTCGTCCTTGAGGTCGGTCATCAGGTTGAGTACCTGGGCCTGCACGGAGACGTCGAGAGCGCTGACGGGCTCGTCCGCGACGACGAAGTCGGGCTTGACGCACAACGCACGGGCGATGCCGACACGCTGGCGCTGGCCGCCTGAGAACTCGTGCGGGAACCGCTCGCGGACCTCCGGGCGAAGGCCGACGGTCTTGATCATCTCATCGACGTAGCCGTCGATCTCGGCGGCCGGCACCACGTTGTGCTTCCTGACCGCTTCCTTGATGTGGGCCCCTACCGTCATCCGGGGGTTCAGCGACGAATAAGGATCCTGGAAGATGATCTGCATCCGGCGGCGGTACGGAAGCAGTTCCTCATGGCTGAAGCCGGTGATGTCATCGCCGTCGAAGGCAATGACGCCCGAGGTGGGGTCAATGAGTCGGGTGAGGGTCTTGCCGAGTGTGCTCTTGCCGCAGCCCGACTCGCCAACGACGCCGACCGTTTCGCCCTCGCGGATGGAGAGGTTGACGCCGTTGACCGCGTGCACATGGCCGACGACGCGGTTCAGCACACCCCCTCGGACAGGGAAGTGTGTGCAGAGGTTCTGGGTCTCGACGAGCGGCATGGTCAGGCCTCCCCACCGCTGGTCGATACGACGGGCGCCGCGTTCGGCGGGGGCGCCCCGTCGAGCGGATAGTGGCAGCGGCACCGACGGCCTTCGGCGTTCTCAACGAGCGCCGGCTCCTCGTTGATGCAACGGTCCTTGTCGGATCGCTTGCACCGCGTCTCGAAACGACAGCCGGGCGGGAGCTGCGTGAGGCTCGGGACGATACCCGGGATGGTCGCGAGCTTGCGACCGCGCGTCTTCCGATCGCCGCGCTTCGGGATCGACTCCAGCAGAGCCTTCGTGTACGGGTGGCGCGGGCGTTTGAAGATGTCGCCGACGGTCGCCTGCTCGATCACGCGCCCGGCGTACATGACGATCACGCGGTCACAGACCTGGGCGACAACGCCGAGATCATGGGTGATGAGCATGATCGCGGAGTTCATCTTCGTCTTGATGTCGTTCATCAGGGCGAGGATCTGCGCCTGGATCGTTACGTCGAGAGCGGTTGTCGGCTCGTCGGCGATGAGCAGATCCGGGCTGCAGGCGAGGGCGATCGCGATCATGACCCGTTGGCGCATGCCGCCGGAGAGCTGGTGGGGATACTCGCGGTAACGACGCTCGGGCTCCGGGATCTCGACCAGGCGGAGCATCTCGATCGCACGGTCGCGGCGCTCGGACTTGCCGAGCTTGGTGTGATACTTCAGGGCCTCGTCGAGCTGCCACCCGATGCGGAAGACGGGGTTGAGGCTCGTCATCGGCTCCTGGAAGATCATCGCGATCTGGTCACCACGGACCTTCCGCATCTCCGAGGCCGAAGCGCGGAGCAGGTTTCGCCCCCCGAAGAGCACCTCGCTCTTCTCGCCGTAGCGCGTGACGTGCTCGGGGAGCAGGCGCATGATCGACTTGCTCGTCACGGTCTTGCCGCAGCCGGATTCGCCGACGATGCCCACGGTCTCGCCGGCGCGGATGTCGAAGCTCACGTCGTCAACGGCGGTCACCATCCCGTTGTCGGTTCGGAAGCTCGTGGTGAGCGATCGGACTGAGAGGAGCGGCGCGTCGGTCATGTGAGCATCGGTCTCGGTCGTGGGTCTCTCTGAGGTCAATCGACGTGACGGGGGTCGAACGCGTCCTGGAGCGCGTCGGTCAGGATGTTGAACGCGAGGACGAGCCCGAACATGAACACGCTCGCGGCGCCGACCTCCCAGAAGAAGCCGATGATGACATCGTCCTTGCCCTGGCTGATCATCCGCCCCCAGCTCGGCTGTCCCTTCACGCCGAGGCCGAGGAAGCTCAGGATGACCTCGCTCTTGATCGCACCGATGAACAGGAGCGCGAAGTTGATGAACATCAAGTGGGCGGTATTAGGCACCACGTGCTTGACGAGGGTGTAGACACGGCCGAATCCGATCGAGGTCGCGGCCTGCACGTACTCGAGGCCCTTGATCTTCATGACCTCGCCACGGATGACGCGGCAGGTGCCGACCCAGAACGTAAGACCCATCGCGGCATAGACGGGCACGAGCGCGAGGCCAGGGCGTTCCGCGGGGTTATCGAAGATCGGGCTTCCGAAGAAGATGTAGACGATGACGGCGAGCAGCACGAGCGAGGGCACGCTGCTGAGAACGCTGACGAGGTACATCACGCCGTAGTCGACCCAGCCCGCGAAAAAGGCGCCCGCGGCTCCGAGAGCGGTGCCGAGGATCACGCAGGCGATGGCGACCACAAAGCCGATCTGGAACGCGATGCGGACGCTGAACAGCGCCTTCATCATGATGGAACGTCCCTGGTTGTCGCTGCCGAGGCAGGTCCTGAGCGTGTAGACGGCGCCGCGGAGACCGTCGGGGGTCGGCATCAGGCTCTCGAGAGCGGCTTCAACATCGTCGAGCTCCGACTCGGCGGCCACGGAGAGATCCGGGACGCGGGCCTGAGCCTCCGCGATCGTCTGCTCAGCCTCGGCGATGCGGTCGGCGAATCGCTCGGCGTCACGCTCTCGGTATCGCTGGATGCGGAGTTGGGACGAGATGATGTCGTCGACCGCGAGGTCCTTCTCGTCGAAGACCTCGTACATCTCGTCGAGTTCGGCTTGAACCGTCGCGTAGAGAGCCTCGATCTCTTCGAAAGGAGCGTCGATGATCGAACGCTCCGCCATGGAAACCTCGTCGAGAAGCCGCCGCACCGCCTCGGGATCGGTCTCCTCTCGGGCTCGCTCGACGCGGGCGCCGATGCGGTCCGCGAGCCAGATCGCGTCGGCCGCGCGGTCATCGACCGGTTTCGATTCGAGCCACCCCGGCGTCTTGTCGGGGAGGACCCGCTCCTGCGTCGATGCCTGCGAGATCACTCCCACGAACCCGAGAAGAGCGACAAAGACGTACACACTGATCACGGCCATCGAGGCGATGGCGAGCTTGTTGCGACGCAGCTTTCGCGCCGCGCGTCCCTTGAGGAAGCGTCGGATCATGACAGCCTCACTCTCGGATCGAAGACCGCGTAGAGGACGTCGGTCAGGATGACGCTGATGATGAAGATCAGAGCAAAGACCGCGACGAAGTACTGGATGACCGGGAAGTCACGGGCATTGATCGCGGTGATGATCTCGCGGCCCATGCCCGGGATGCTGAAGTACATCTCGAGCAGGATCGACCCCACCACCACGAACGGGAGCGTGCTCATCACGCGGGTGACCACGGGGATCATGGCGTTCTTGAGCATGTGCACGAACATGATCTTGGGCTTGGTCGCGCCCTTCGCGGTCGCCGTTGTGATGTAGTCGCGTCCGGTCTCCTCAACCATGACGGCGCGGTAGAAACGGGTGTCGTAGCCCATCGACACGACCACGCCGATGAGGACGGGCAGGAGGCAGTAATGCGCCCAGACGCTCGGGCGGAGGAACCATCCCTCCTCGCCCCCGACGCCGATCCAATGCTCATAGCCCTGCACCGCGAACGGCGCGAACTCCCAGCCCTCTTCCTGAGGGAGCGCCGCGAGGAAGAACTGACCGAAGACGATGAAGACCAGGAAGCTGATGCTCATGCCGATTACGGCGGCGATGACGAGGAACCGGTCGATGAACCGCCCCCGGAAGTACGCAGAGAGAAGGGCGATGAGCACACCGATGACTGTTGACAGAGCGATCTGCGGAACGGTGATCGAGAGCGAGGGAATCCATGAGCGGGAGAGAATCTCCCCGACCGTGTAGCCCTTCTGGTTCCAGCTCGGAATGTCGAAGTCGAACGTCAGGACGTTGCTGAGATAGACGCCGAACTGAACCACGACGGGTTTGTCGAGCCCCATGTCCTGCCGCAGGCGCTCGACCTCTTCACCCGTGGCCTCGGGGCCGAGGTACGCGTAGACGGGGTCCTGCACGCGAAGCGCGAGGAACACAAGGAGCAACGCCCCGAAATAGACGGGGACGTTGTAGAGCAGCTTTCTGAAGATGTACGCCCACATGCGTCGGTCGCGGTCCCTGGAGACGCGTCAGCCCGGGTAGTCCGGGTGATCGGTGTCGATATCGATGTACTTGTTGTAGTTGTAGAACGTCTCGGTGACCTTGAAGTTCCGGACCCACGGCTGGACGAGCCACTGTCGGACACGTGCCTGCGAACCGAAGAACGGGACGTACTCGACGAGGATCTCCTGCATGCGGGCGTACGCCGCGTCCCGCTCCGGACCGGGCTCGAGGTACTTGATCTTCTCGTACAGCGCGTCGTACTCGTCGTTCTTGAAGTTGAACTGGTTGGGTCCGGGGGTCTCGTTGGGTCCGTAGAAGAGCTGGAGGTTGTACTCCGCGTCCGGGTACGCGGACGACCACGCGAGTCCGAACATCGACGCCTGCGAACGGTCGAGCGCCTTGGTCAGCTCGGCAAAGTCGACGAATCGCGGGTTCAGGCTGATGCCGACCTTGGCGAGGTTCCGCTGGAACAGCTCGGTGATCTTCTCCTGCTGCGTGCCGCGGCTCGTCCAGAGCTCGATCGGCGGGAGGTCGGTGACCTTGCCGTTGACAACGTTGTAGCCGGCCTTCTTCAGCTCTTCCCGAGCTCGACCGAGGTCCGGCCCGCGGTTGTTCGGGCTCATGGTGTGGTTGTCGGGGTGGCCCGGGATGCCGGGTGGGATGGCGCCGTCGTAGATGATCGGGATCCCGTCGTAGAGCGAGTTGTTGAGTTCCTCCCAGTCCATGCAAAGCGCGATGGCTCGGCGGAGGGCTTTCTTCTCGTCGGTGTATCCACCGACCAGTTCGTCGTCCATGTTGAAGCCGCGGTAGATGAAGTCGAAGAGGGCCACGGGCTGGTAGTCGATGCCCTTGCGGCGCCACTCCGGGCGGAGGCGCTTGTTCCGCGGGTTGAACGCCTCCTCGAAGGCCGAGTTGGGCGTCTGTACAGCGTCGATATTGCCCGACTTGAACTCCAGCCACATCGGCTGATCTTCGACGAAGAACGTGTACTCGACCCGGTCCACGAGCGGCAGGCGGCTGCCCTCCTCGAGGTCCCAGCCGCGTTCGATCGCCTCGTCGCTGAACTCGGTCGGGTAGTACATCTCGCGGTACTGCGGGTTCTTCACGAACGTCATGCCGACGTTGGGCTTCCACTCCTTGAGCTTGAACGGCCCTGAGCCGACCATGCGGCGATTGATCTCGTCGCCGTAGCGCTCGACGGCCTCGTGGGGGAGCACCGAAAGCTGAAACGTCGCGATCTTCCAGAGGAACTGACGGTTTGGCTCGGTGAGCTCGACCTCGAACTCGCGGTCCGAGATCTTCCGAAACCCCTTGACCGGCGCCGCGTAGTCGAACGCCTTGCCGTCATCGACGCGTGCGCCCTGCTCCTCCTTGAAGTCGTCGAGTCCGACGATCAGCCCTGCGAGCTTGGGCCACGCCTGGAGCTGGTACTTGGGGTCGGCGAGACGCTTCCACGAGTAGAACACGTCGTCGGTGACGAGCTTGCGGCCCTTACCGCCCGGGAAACACGGGTCGTCGGTGAAGTACACGTCGTCGCGGAGCTTGAAGCTGTACGTCCGCCCGTCCTCAGAAGTCGTCGGCATCTCGGCGAGCAGAAGCGGCTCAAGCTCGAGCGGACGGACGAAATACTTGTACTGAAGCAATGTCTCGTAGACCTGGCTCGCCGCCATGTTGTCGTACACGCTGGTGCCGTACGCGGGGTCCATCGTCCGAGGCCCGGCGGTGCGGATCGGGTGGTGGAAGACCTTCTCCTGCGCCGACGCGGGGGCTGCCGTCAGGATCGAGGCGACGACCGCGAGGATGGCCAGCGGCGCCTTCAGCGTCTGATCAAAAACTGCTCGCATACATGCTCCGAACTCGGCCGCGGATCGGACCACGGCTTCCGAGGATCCACCCGGGCGAATCCAACGCAGCGTAGCGGATTCGCGGCGGCGGGTACAACGGGATATACATCCGAGACGCCGGCGCGGTTCATCGGCCCTCGTGACTCGACCCGGGCGGCGTTGGTGTCCGATGATTGGAACATGGCCATCGACGCGCCAGCCCCTCCCAACGCCACTCAGAAGCCGCTCGCCCCCGCGCTATCCGCGTCGACCGGCGTTGAAGCCACCGTCGCGGGTGAGACTCGGGTGATCTTCGGAGGGTGCAACTACCTCGGGCTCGCCCACCACCCGCGGGTGATCGAGGCGCTGCGCGAGGCCGCGGGCATCTACGGGATCTCGACCGGCGCCTCTCGGACGACCACCGGCAACACGCTCGCCCACGAACAACTCGAGGAACGGCTCGCCCGGTTCTTCTCCGCCGCCCGACCGGGCCACACGGTCGCGTGCACCATCGACGGCCTCACGGCGAACATGGCGGCGTTCGAGGCCCTCGCAGAGCGGCGAACCGAGGCTGTCATCGACGAACGGGCCCACCGCAGCCTCGTGGTCGCTGCTCGCGCCGCAGGGCTTCAGGTGAACCTCTATCGCCACCTCGATGTCGGACACGCCGTGGAGCTCGCTGAGCGCGACCCTGCCGGGACCGTCATCGCGACCGACACGGTGTTCGCCAGCACCGGGCATATTGCCGACCTCGCCTCGCTTGTCCGCTCGGCGCCGAATGACGTTGGCTTCCTATTTGACGAATGCCACGGCGTCGGCGTCATCGGCGACGGCGGACGGGGCGTCGCGATCGCGTTGGGCGTGACCGACGATCGCGTGGTGATCACCAGCACGCTCGCGAAGGCGATCGGAGCGCACGGCGGGTTCGTCCTCGCGACCAGCGACTGCATCAGGCGCATCCGTTCGACCGCCACCGCGTTCGTCGGCACGACGCCCGTTTCGCCTGCGCTCGCCGCGGCGGCAACGGAAGCCATCGACATCATCGACCAGGAGCCGGATCGCGTCCGGCGGCTTCAGGACCGGGCATCGAGGCTGACCGCGGGTGTGGCGTTGTACGCCGACGCCCGCGTGCCGGCGGGCTTCGCCTGGCACACGCCCATCGCCGCGGTCGCCTTCGCGCCTGATGACGCGATGACGCGCGTTCGAATGCGACTGACCGAACGTGGACTGTCGGTCCCGCTGGTGTCGTATCCAGGCGGCCCCGCTCCGTCGTATTTCCGCCTTTCGGTGACATCCGAACACACGGCCGAACAGGTCGATCAGGCGATCGCCTGCTTTGCCGAGGAGGCTGACGACCGATGACCGTGGCGATCGACGTTCAGCAGAGGCTCGAGGTCGCCATCGAGGTCGCTCGGGACGCGGGCGCCCTGACGCTCGAGACGTTCGGGCGATCGCGGAACGACGTGGAGCGGAAATCCGATGGATCCGAGGTCACCGCGATCGACCGGGCCGCGGAGCGGTTCATCCGTGAGCGGCTCGCAGCGGAGTTCGACGGCGACGGCGTGCTCGGGGAAGAATTCGAGCCGAAGCCCTCGCGGAGCGGTTGGCGATGGATCATCGACCCGATCGACGGAACGTTCTCGTTCGTCCGCGGCGTGCCGCTTTACGCGACACTCCTTGGCGCCGAGCGTGTCGATGCGAACGGACGGCCGACCGGCCCCGTCGAGGTGGGCGTGATCGTGATGCCGGCCCTCGATGAAGTTGTCTACGGCGCGACGGGTGGCGGGGCATGGCGGACCCAGGGCTCGGGAGACCCCGTCGCCGCCCGGGTGAATTCGGTCGACCGTCTGGAGGACGCCACGATCTGCGTCACGTCTGTTGACTACTTTGACAAGCAGGGACTCTCAGACGTCTTCAGCCGGATGTGCGCCGCTTCGGGTCACACGCGGGGCTGGTCGGATGCCTACGCCGCCGTGCTGCTCGCGACGGGACGGTGCGACGCGCTGGTCGAGCCGATCATGAACCCCTGGGACAGCGCGCCGATGCAGCCGATCATCACCGAGGCCGGCGGCAGACTCAGCGACTGGACCGGGAAAGAAACAGTGCACGCCCCCACGCTCGTTGCGAGCAATGGACGCGTGCACGATGAACTGCTCCGGACGCTCCGCGGCTGACCGCGACGGGCCCGATCAGCTTTCGGAGGTGGTCTCGTCGCCGCCAGCCGACTCTTCGGCGGCGGGCTCTTCGGCCTTCGGCGCTTCTGCCGCGGGCGCCTTGGAGCCGGACTCCTTGCGGAGCTTGGCGGCGAAGGCCGTGCGACGATCCGCGGTCCGGCGACGGGTGCTGAGGCGACCACCGATCTCGGGGCCCTCCTCAGCTCCGACGAACTGGATCACGCAGAGCTCGCCACCGTCACCGAGGCGGTTCATGCCGAGCTTGACGATGCGGGTGTAGCCACCCTCGCGATCGTCAAAGCGCGGCGCGACGTTCTCGAAGATGTGGCGAACCAGCTTCGGCGCCTTGCGGAGCTCGCCGTAGCGGTTGCGTTCGATGCTATCCGCCGGCGGGATATCGAAGAACGCCTCGACCCGCTCGCGCTGGTTCTCGACGGCGCTCCGCTCGTCCTCGGTGGCGCCCGCGGGGACGTGACTCCACGCGAACGAGTTGCGGTCACCCCCGAGCATCGAGACCACGACGCGGCGGTTGTGCAGACCGCCCTTCTTGGCCTTGGTCACGATCTTCTCGACGAACGGCTGGAGAGCCTTCGCCTTGGGGATCGTCGTGGTGATCTGGCCGTGCTCGAACAGGCTCGCGGCCATGTTGCGAAGCATCGCCCTGCGGTGCGACGGGGTCCTGCCGAGCTTGTATCCGGCCTTGCGGTGGCGCATGGCTCACTTCTCCCACCCCGCTCGTTCAGTACGCGGGGCTCACTTGCGAATTCCCTAAGGCGATCAGGCGCTACCCGCCTCCATCTGGTACCCCTCGGGCAGCTCCATGCCGAGGTCGAGGTCGATGTCCTGAAGCTTACGCTTCACCTCACGCAACGACGTGCGACCGAAGCTCCGCAAACGGAGCAGGTCCTGCTCGGTCATTGTCACGAGCTGGGCGACGGTGTCGATGCGGGCCGACTCGAGGCAGTTGCTCGCGCGGACCGAGAGATCGAGCTCCGAGAGCGGCATGTTGAGCTTGCGGATCAGCTCCTCGTCCACGCCCGCGGCGGCCGAGGCCTGCTCGCTGACGCGCTCTTCGCCGATCTCGAAGTACTGGACGAACGGGTTCAGGTGCTTGCGGAGCACCTTCGACGCCTCCACGAGGCCCATCTCGGGCGACACGGTGCCGTCGGTCCAGATCTCGAGAATGAGCTTGTCGTAGTTGGTCTTCTGACCGACGCGGGTCTGCTCGATGTTGTAGCGGACACGCTGGACGGGGCTGTAGATCGCGTCGACCTTGATCAGCCCGATCTCCTGCTCGCCGTCAACATCGGGCTGCTCGTTCGCCGGGACGTACCCGCGACCCTTGCCGACCCGCAGTTCCATCTCGAACGCCACCTCGTCGGTGAGCGTGCAGATGACGTGGTCACGGTTGACGATCGTAATCGCGGTGTCCGCCTCGATCAGGTCCGCCGTGACCTCGCCCGGCCCCTGGGCCGCGAGCTTCATGGTCTTGGGCTCATCGCCATCGAGCTGGACGACGAGGCTCTTGATGTTCAGGACGATGTCCGTGACGTCCTCGAGGACGCCCGGCAGCGACGTGAACTCGTGCTCGGCGCCCTTGATCTTCACGCCGGTAACCGCCGCGCCCTCGATCGAGCTGAGCAGCACGCGACGGAGGCTGTTGCCGACCGTCGTACCGAAACCGCGCTCGAACGGCTCAACCGTGAAACGGCCGTAGACGTTGGACTTGAACTTCGGATCGGCCAGAACTCGTGAGGGCAGCTCGAGGCCACGCCAGCGAACACGCGTCATGATGTGGTCCTCCCGGCGGTAGAGCCGAGTCGCAGCGAGTGAAACGGACTCGGACGGGCGGCCTCACGGTCGTGAGCGCCCGCTGCCGGCGCCACGCCTTCTCTGCCGCTCGTCTTCAGACAAAACGATTGATCACCGCTCGACCGACGACGCCCCGAAGCCCGATCGGAAGATCAGGCCCCGCGACGTCATCCAATCACACGCGGCGCTTCTTCCGGGGCCGGCAGCCGTTGTGCGGCACCGGCGTGTGATCTTCGACCGCGGTCACGCGGATGCCCGTCGAGACGACGCCGCTGACGGCCGACTCGCGGCCCGCGCCGGTCCCACGGACCCGCACTTCGACCTCGGTCATGCCCATCTTGCGGACCTTCTGACCGACCTGCTCGCCCGCGCGGGTCGCGGCGAACGGGGTGGCCTTGCGGGCGCCCTTGAAACCGATGGTGCCGGCCGAATCCCACGCGAGCGTCTCGCCGCTCGTGTCCGTCACGGTGACGAGCGTGTTGTTGCCCGTCGCCTTGACGTGGAGGATGCCGCGGACGACGTTCTTGCGGACTTTCTTCTGCTTCTGCTTCGCCATGAGGTTGCCTCAAAAGCCCCGCGCCGCGCCGAGGAAACCCCGGCGGCCCGCGGCGGCGGGTCTTTAGCCCTTCACGCCCTTCTTGCCGGCCACGGTCTTCTTACGACCCTTACGCGTACGGGCGTTGCATCGCGTGCGCTGGCCGCGGGTCGGGAGACCACTGCGGTGACGCTCGCCCCGGTAGCTGCGGATGTCACGCAGACGCTGAATGTTCTGCCCGACCTGGCGACGGAGGGCGCCCTCCACGAGGAACGTCGCATCGATGATCGCGTTGATCTGCGCGATCTGCTGCTCGTTCAACTCGTTGGCCTTCGCGTCCGGATCGATGTTCGCCTCGTTCAGAATATCGTCGGCGACCTTCGGACCGATGCCGTGGATGTAACGCAGCGCGTAGCGGATCTTCTTGCGATCCGGAATGTCAACACCAGCGAGACGTGGCATGCTCTAAGACCCCTTCAAGGACCCGGCCTGATCAGCCCTGGACCTGCTTGTGCTTCGGATCGGCCTTGCAGATCACCCGCACCTTGCCGTGGCGACGGATCACCTGGCACTGGTTACAGATCCGCTTGACGCTCGCGCGCACCTTCATGACTCGTTCCTCGTTCTGACGATAATCGCTCAGGACCACCCCACGCTCGGCATCCCAAGCGGAGGCGGGCAGAGATACTAGCCCCCCACCCCCGGCCCGGCTACCTGTCAATCGCTACCGATCGCTCTCTGCGCACGATTCTTGCCCGCAAGCACCCTCGGACCGGTCGCAGTGACGCCGATCGTCCGCTCCTCAAACGCCGAACGCAGGCCGTCGGTCACCACGGGCTCGACCGTGAACACCATACCAGCGACCAGCCGGAAGTCCGCCGCAAACTCGTCGGGGTGATACGGAAGCTCTGGTCGCTCGTGCAGCCGCCGTCCGACCGCATGCCCGGCATACCCCCGCTCGATCCATACCTCCCCACTATTGGCGGATCCACCGGCGGCCAGTTGGGCTGCGTCGACCACTTCCGACCATAGTGCCCCAGGGCGGCAGGCTTCGATGGTACTGGCAGTGACCGCAGCCGCCGCGTCAATAAGACGCTGTCCCGGCTCATCGGAATCGCCGACGCCAATGGCCGTGGCGACGTCGACGACCAAACCGTCGCGACCGCACGGCAGGTCGAGCGTCACGACGGACCCGTCTCGGATCGGCGCCGGTAACGGAAGCGTGTTTGGTGGGTCACGGTCGACACAGAGGCAGAGCACGGCTCCGAACGACGGATCGATCGGCGAGATCATTTCAGACCGCTGAAGAAGGACTCGAGCGGCGGCCTCGATGTCGGTCCCTCGAACGCCCGGCTCAACCAAATCGACCAACTGCGAGAGGATCGCCCAGGCATCGTCGCCGACGCCTTCGAGGCGGTCCATCTCATCGGCCGACCAAAGGCGCACGCGTGGCGTTCGGATCGATCAGTAGCGCGGGCCGCGGAGCTTCGGCGCCTTGCCGTCGTCCTGGCCGCCCAGGAACCCGGCATAGTTCCGCATGAGCAGGTTGGCCTCGACGCGCTGGAGGAAGTCGAGCGTCACGCTGACGACGATGAGCAGACCGGTTCCGCCGAGGAACTGCGTGACGCTGTAGTCGATGTTCAACGCGCTGTTGATCACCATCGGCATCACTGCGATGACGCTGAGGAACGCTGCGCCGACGTAGGTGATGCGTTCCATGACCGTCTCGAGGTACTCGGCGGTACGCGGACCGGGGCGGAGACCCGGGATGAATGAGCCGTGGTCACGAAGCTGCTTACTCATCTCTTCAGGATTGAACTGCACCGTGATCCAGAAGTAGCTGAAGAAGAACACCATCACGATGTAGAGAAGCACGTACGGGAACGCGCCCATCAGGAACGCGTCGCTCATCCACGTCATGACGCCGCGCCAGAAGTCCGCGTCGAAGACGCCATCGACGACGCCATCCGTCACGCCGGGTCCGGACAGCGAATCGTTGATGCCGCCGAACACCGTGCTCGGGATGATCATGAGCGAGCTGGCGAAGATGATCGGCATGACGCCGCCGTGGTTTACGCGGAGCGGGAGGTAGCTCTTCTGCCCACCGAAAACGCGACGCCCGCGCGTGTGCTTGGCCTGCTGCACGGGGATCCGGCGCTGCGCAACGGTCATGACGACAGAGCCCGCGACGACAAGTACGAACATGCCGACGATAGACAGCAGTCCGAGCCACCCGATCTTGGTCGGATCGCCGCCGGGCTCGAAGTTCTGCCAGACCGTCAAGACCGCGCCCGGCATACCGGTGAGGATGCCCGCGGTGATGATCATCGAGACGCCGTTGCCGATGCCGAACCGATCGATCTGTTCGCCGATCCACATCAGGAACACGGTGCCCGCCGTCATCGCGGTGACGGCCATGACCCACCAGAGCGGGTTACTCGCCCACTCGACGTAGACGAAGTTCATCGACCGCACGTACGACAGCCACGCGATCGCCTGGACGATACAGAGCGCGACGGTTGTGTACCGCGTGTACTCCTGGATCTTCTGCTGCCCGGTCGGACCTTCTTCCTTCAATCGCTTCAGCGGCTCGAGAACGCCGCCAAGGATCTGGAAGATGATGGCCGCCGAGATGTAGGGCATCACGCCGAGGCCGAAGATCGTCGACTGACCGAGGGCGCCACCCGAGAAGATGGCCATGTGGCCGGCGATGCGGCTGAGAGCATTGCCTTCGCCGACCGAACGGGCAAAGAACTCGCTGAGCTGGCTCTGATCGACGCCCGGGATCGGGATCCAGAAGCCGATCCGGTACACCGCGAGCATCGCGATGGTGAACAGGATCTTGTCCCGGAGTTCCTTGACCTTGAAGACGTTGATAATGGTCTGAATGACGTTCAAGCCGGGCCCCCAACGCTCACGCCGACAAACGGATCGATAGCTCGAACGTTACGCGCGCCGCGGGAGTCGGACACCGCCACAGACAAGCCCTTAGATGGAAAGACCGGAAAAAGAGAGCGTCAGGACTTCTTGAGCACTTCGCCGCGCGACGCCGCCTCGGCCTTGCGCTCTTGGAACGCGCGGCGCTTGGCCTTCTTGGTCTGGTTCTTCGGCGAGCGATCGTCGCTGTTGCGATCGACACCGCGGACGTTGTCGCGACGCGTGCCGGTCTCGTTGACCGAGCCCCCCGCGCCCTCGATGAGCTTGCGGGCCGAATCGCTCACACGGTTGACCGTGACGTTCAGCTTGACGGAAAGCTTGTCCTGGCCTTCGGGCAGGGCTCCGAGGATCTTGACGCTCCGGCTGTCGTCGCGGATGAGGCCCGCTTCGATCAGGGCCTGCGCCGTGACCTCGCCGCCACTCTTGAACGCGTCGCTCTGCACCAGGTCGCGCAGGTTGACGAGCCAGAAGAGCTCGCGGAACTTGGTGTTCGAGAAGCCGAACTTCGGCATACGCCGGAAGTAGGGCATCTGTCCACCCTCGAACTGGAAGCGGGTGAACGTACCGCTACGCGAGCCGGCGCCCTTCTGACCGCGGCCGGCGCGCTTGCCGACGCCGCTGCCCGGGCCGCGGCCCACGCGCTTGCGGTTCTTGTACTTCCCGGCGAGGGGGGTGATTTCGTGAATCATCATGGCTCAGTCGCCTTCCGTGTATCCGTTGCTCGTGCCTGACCTTGACGGTCAGCTCGACGACGAGTCGCCGCCGGCGTTCGCCTCGGCGGGCTTGGAGTCCTGATCGTTACCACCGGGGCCGCCCGGTCCGCCAGGACCACGGCCACGACCGCCGCCACGCGGTCCGCCGCGGCCACCACGACCGCCGCGACCACCACGCCGCTCCTGACCGATCGTGTTGACCGGACCACGCATCTTCTCGCCGCTCGTCGAGGGCATGAAGCGCTGGCCGCGCTCGACCCGCTCTTCGATGTCGGTGGTGTCGATGCTCACGCCGCGAAGCTCGGCCACATCCTCACGCATGCGGAGCTGCTCGAGACCGTCGAAGACGGCCTTCACAACGTTGAGCTTGGTCGTGGAGCCGTAGCACTTCGTCAGGCAGTCGGTCACGCCTGCCATCTCGAGGACGGCGCGAACGGTGCCTCCCGCGACGACGCCCGTACCGGGGCTCGCTGGGATCAGTCGGACCTTGGTCGCGCTGTACCGACCCTCGACCTCGTGCGGGATCGTCTTGCCGGTCATCGGCAGACGGAAGAGCTTCCGCCGGGCATACTTCTGAGCCTTCTCGATCGCGAGGGGGACTTCGCCGCTCTTCGCGTAGCCGTAGCCCACCTTGCCGCGGTGATCGCCCACCACGACGAGCGCGCCGAAGCTGAACCGTCGGCCACCCTTCACCGTCGCGCTGGAGCGATAGATGTTGACCGTCTGGCTCTCGAGATTCGAGCTTTCGTCGAGCACTTCCGCCATGGCTTGCCTTTACCTCCGGCCTCTCGCGGCCGTGTCACACTTCGAAACGAATCCGAGCGACGCCAAACACCGTCCCGATCCCAGATGACTCTCAGAACTCCAGGCCACCCTCACGGGCCGCGTCGGCCAGAGCCTTGATCCGACCGTGGTAGCGGAAGCCGCCACGATCGAAGACGACCGCCGTCACGCCCGCCTTCTTGGCCCGCTCGGCGAGAGCCGAGCCAACGGCCTTCGCCGCGTCCGCGTTGCCGGTCGTCGTGAGCTTCACGCCCTTGTCCCGGGTCGACGCGCTGGCGAGCGTCTTGCCCGCCATGTCGTCGATGACCTGGGCGTACATATGGCTGAGCGAGCGGTAGACGCGCAGCCGAGGCCTCTCGGGCGTCCCCACCACACGCTTGCGGATACCGGTCCGCCGACGCGCCATCCGCTGTGCCTTGAGCTGCTGCCTGTCCATCGCGCTTCACCTCTCGTCGTCGCGGAGCGGCCTTCGCCTCGATCCGCCCGGCCGGAGCCGGCCTTACTTGACCTTCTTGCCTTCCTTCTTCCGCATCGGACGGTTGGCGTAGTGGATGCCCTTGCCGTTGTACGGCTCGGGCTTCCGCATGCCGTGCACGAGGGCACAGAACTGCCCCACCGCGTGCTTGTCGGCGCCGGTCACCGTGATGATGTCCTTCTCGACCACGACCGAGACGCCCGTCGGGATCGGCGCCTGGAGCTGGTTCGCGTAGCCGACGTTGAGCTTGAGGAACTGTCCCGCGACCTGGGCGTTCCAGCCCACGCCGACGATCTTGAGCTTTTTCTCGTAGCCCGAAGTCACGCCCGTGACCGCGTTCTGGATCAGGGCGCGGGTCGTGCCCCAGAGGGCGCGGATCTTCTTGTCGCCAACCATCGAGTCGTCGACGACGACGCTCACACGCTGCTCGTCGGTCTCGACGTTCACCTCAGGGCGGTGCGGGATCTTGAGCGTGCCCTTCGGTCCTTCAACCGAAACGACACCGCCCGAGACGCTCGCCTTGACGCCCTTGGGAAGATCAACGGGTTTCTTTCCGATACGCGACATGGTTCAGTTCCAATCCGCGATGGCCTGGTTCGAAACGATCAGGCCTCTATCCGACACAGATATCCGATTCAGAGAACCGTGCAGAGCAGCTCGCCGCCGACGCCCTTCTCCCGGGCGACGCGGTCGCTCATCACGCCGCTGCTCGTGGACACCACCGCGATGCCGAGGCCCTGCATCGGACGCGGGATGTCCTTCACCTTTGTGTACACCCGGCGGCCGGGCTTCGACTCACGCTTCAGCACGTGCAGGATCTGCTCGCCGCGCGGGCCGTACTTCAGTTTGACATTGATCACGCCGCTCTTGCCGGGCTCCTCGATGACTTCGAAGTCCTCGATGTAGCCCTCGCTCTTAAGCACGTCCGCCAGGCCGCGGCAGATCTTCGTGTTCACGCAGGCAACATGCTTGGCCTTGTTGCGGGCCGCGTTGCGGATCCGCGTCAGCATGTCGGCGATGGGGTCGTTAATGGCCATGAACCGCTCCCTCTCTCACCAGCTCGCCTTGCGCATCCCGGGGATCTTTCCCTCGAGCGCAAGCTTGCGGATCATGATCCTGCTCACCCGGAACTTGCGGTACACGCCCCGCGCCCGACCCGTCAACTCGCAACGCCGGACGACCCGGGTCGAGTACTTGGGCTCACGATTGCTCTTCGCGACCTGTGCCTTCGTCGCCATGGATTAGCCGCCCCTCTTCTTCTCGGGCTTGACGAACGGGAACCCCAACTCGTCAAGGACGTGCCTGCTGATCTCGCGGTTCGAGTTCTTGAAGCACAGGTTGATGTTCATGCCGTGCGTGAACGTCGCCGACGCCATGTCGATCTCGGGGAACACGCCCTGCTCGGTCAGACCGAAGCTGTAGTTCCCGTCGCGATCGAACGCCTTGGCCGGCAGACCGCGGAAGTCCTTGATTCGCGGCGCCGTCAGGTTGATGAACCGGTCGAGGAAGTGCCACATGCGATCACGACGGATCGTGACCTTGGCCGCGGTCTCGTACCCGGCGCGAACCTTGAAGTTCGACACGCTCTTCTTTGCCGCTACGAGCACGGGCTTCTGTCCCGTGATCTGCGTGAGCGTGTCGATCACCGCAGTCTTGACGTTCGCCGGAACCTTCGTGCCGTCGAGGTGACGGCCCATGTTCACGTTGATGACGATCTTCTCGAGCTTCGGCTGGGCCATCCGGTTCTTGACGCCGAACTTCTCGACGATCGACGGGCGGACCCGCTCCTCGTAGTGAAGCCGCAGCCGAGGCTCCGAGGCCTCGAGCGCCGCAAGCTCTTCAGCCGTCGGCTCGCCGCCCTTTTTCTTCTTCGTGTCCTTCGCCATCGATCAGCTCCCCGCCCGTCCGGACTTGGCCGCGGACACCGCCCCAAGGCTCTTGCCGTTGCGGACCGCGATACGCTGCTTCTGACCGTTCTTGTCACGCTCGAAACGGACCCGCGACGCCATACCGTCGACCACCGGGCTCACATTCGAGATGTGCACCGGCGCCTCCTTCGTGATCACCCCGCCCTGCGGGTTGATCCGAGTCGGACGCATGTGCTTCGTCCGGAGGTTCAGGCCCTTGATATAGACCCGATCCTTCTTGACATCCACACGCATGACCTCGCCGGTCTTGCCCTTGTGGTCCCCGGCGGTGACGATCACCGTGTCGCCTCGTTTGACGTGCCTCGCCATTTCAAACCACCCCTTCAGACCACTTCGCTCGCCAGGGAGACGATCTTCATGTAGTTCCGCTCACGCAGCTCACGCGCCACCGGCCCGAAGATGCGCGTCCCCTTGGGGTTGCCTTCGGGGTTGATGAGCACCACGGCGTTGGTGTCGAACTTGACGTACGACCCGTCGGCGCGGCGCGTGTGCTTCTTCGTCCGCACGATCACGGCCTTGGACATGTCGCCCGCCTTGACGTCCGAACCCGGCAACGCCTTCTTGACGCTCACGAGCACCTTGTCGCCAACGCCCGCGGTCTTGCGCGTAAAGCCACCGCGCCGCGTCGACCCGCCGTACACACGGATCACGTAGGCGATCTTCGCCCCCGAGTTATCCGCGACTTCGCACCTGGATTCGGCCTGAAGCATGTCGTATCCGCCTGCCGCCCGTGGCGGCCTTTACGCCTCGGGCGCCCGCTCCACAACGCGGAGCAGACGCCAGCACTTCGTCTTGCTGATCGGGCGGCACTGCCCGATCTCCACCTTGTCGCCCACGCGCGACTCGTTCTGCTCGTCGTGAACGTGCAGCACCGTCCGCTTGCTGATGAACTTGCCGTACTTCGGGTGCTTCGCCTGGTAGGCGATCACCACGCGGCGGGTCTTGTCACGCGCGTCGCTCTCGACCACGCCAACCTTCAAGCCCTTCTGGGCCTCAGCCGTCCCGCCGGCCGCTACGTCCATCGTCTGCTCGCTCATGCCCGCATCGCTCCGATCCTTCCTCTGGGCCTCGCGCCCCGCGGTCTCAGGCCTTCGCCGCCGCGCGGCGGGCCGTCTGCTCGGTCAGGAGACGCGCGATGTCGCGACGCGTCTTCTTGAACTGGCTGTTGTCCTCGACCTTCTCGGTCACGCTCTGGACGCGCATCGTGTACAGACGCTCGCGGAGGCGGCCCAATTCGACCCCGATCTCCTCGTCCTTCAGCGCCCTGACTTCCTTGCCCGTCATGCCACGTCTCCGATGGTCCAGGTCCCGATCCGACTCTCACTTAGGCCGATCACGCCGAAACGCGACGGTGCACGAACCGGCAACGCACCGGCATCTTCATCGCCACGCGCATGAAGGCCTCCTTCGCACGCGCCTCGCTCACGCCCGCCAGCTCGTAGAGCATGGTGCCGGGCTTGACCCGAGCCGCCCAGTAATCGATGTCCGCCTTGCCCTTACCCATTCGGGTCTCGAGCGGCTTCTTCGACACGGGCTTGTCCGGGAAGACACGGATGAAGATCTTGCCCTCACGCTTCAGCACGCGCTGGATCGCGATACGACCCGCCTCGATGCAGTTGCTCTTGAGCCAGCAGCCCTCGAGCGCCTGGAGGCCGTAGTCGCCGAACGCGACGTAGTTGCCCTTCGTCGCGTTGCGGTCGCGGACGCGCCGGAACTCGCGGCGGAACTTCACTCGCTTGGGAATCTTGTAAGGAGGCATCTCGAAAACCCTCTACCGATTCGCGTTCACTCTCAAACCGTCGCCCGGTCCGCCGCCGATCAGCGACGACCACGGGCACGAGCCCGACCGCCGGCCGCGTTGCTCGCGGTCTCGTCTTCCTGGCCCTCTTCGTAGAGGCCCTTGTAGATCCACGTCTTCACGCCGATCACGCCGTACGTCGTCTTGGCCTCGGCGAACCCGTAGTTGATGTTCGCCTGCAACGTCGACAGGGGGAGCGATCCGAGACGGTTGTCCAGCGTCCTGCTCATCTCGGCCCCGCCGAGACGGCCGGAGATCTGGATCCTCACGCCCTTCGCGCCCTGCTGCATGACCTGCTCGCAGCGGCTCTTCACCGCGCGGCGGAAGCTGGCCCGCTTGCTGAGCTGCTCGGCGACACTCTCGGCGACGAGCTGCGCGTCCATGTCGGGGTTCTTGATCTCGATGATCGAGATCGCAACCTTACGCCCCGTCATGTACTGCAACTCCTCGGTCATCCGATCGACCTCGGCGCCCTTCGGGCCGATCACGAGCCCCGGACGAGCGGTCCGGATGATGATCTTGAGTTCCTCACGGGTGCGCTCGATATGGATGTCCGACACCGCCGCGTTCGGGGGCGTGCGGTTCAGGCGACGGTCGAGATAGCCGCGGATCTTCTGATCCTCGACGAGCAACTCGCCGTACAGCGCCTTCGGCGCGTACCAGCGGCTGCGGTGAGCCTCGGTCACGCCGAGCCGGAGTCCGAATGGATGCGTCTTCTGTCCCATAAGCCTTAATACCTCGACGCCGTCGGGCGCTCCTGCAATCCAACCGTGATGTGGCTCGTCTGCTTCAGGATCGAGTGAGCGCGACCGCGGTCCTTCGGGCGGAACCGCTTGATGTGCTGCGCGCCATCGACGCTCGCTTCGGCCACGACCAGCGCGTCCCGATCGGCGCCGGCCTCCTGCGCGTCAGCCATCGCCGCGAGCAGCGCCTTGCGGACGTTGACCGCGGCACGCTTGTGGCAGAACTGGAGCATCTCGTCGGCCTGATACGCCGCCTTGCCGCGGATCATGTCCACCACGAGGCGGGCCTTCTGCGGGCTGCCACGGTGGTGGTTCACGCTGCTCACGAACCGAGCGATGTCGGTGACCTCGCAGCCGATCGCGTCGGCCAGCCGCTCGATGTCCGCCTTCTTGCAGCGCGGATGATCACGCCCGCCGAGCCAGTTGCGGACGGCGGAGAGCGCCGAATCGCCGCTCAGCCCCGTGCGGGAGACCGCCTGGGCGAGCTGCTCGACGGTCAGACCGGCCTCCTCGGCGCGGCTCTTGAGTTGATCGGGTCGAAGCTTCATGAGCTCTGTCCTCGCGTCAGGCCCCGCCTATCAGCGGCCCTTGACGCCTTCCTTCTTGTTCGTGTGACCCCGGAACGTCCGCGAGTTGCTGAACTCGCCGAGCTTGTGCCCCACCATGTCCTCGGTCACGAAGACCTCGAGGAACGCCCTGCCGTTGTGAACCTGGAACGTGTGGCCCACGAACTCCGGCACGATCATGCAACCACGCGCCCACGTCTTGATCGGAGCGCGGCGACCGCTCTCCTCTTCCTTCTCCACCTTGCGGTAGAGCTTCTCATCGACGTGCGGACCCTTCTTCAGACTGCGGCTCATGGCTCGTTCCTTCGCTCAGTCAACCGAATCAGCGGAGCTGACCGTAACGCTTGCTCTTGCGACGGCGGATGATCAGACGCCCGCTCGACTTGTTCGGATCACGCGTGCCGCCACCCTTCGAAGGCGTGCCCGCCTTGTTCACGGGGGCGCGGCCGCCCTTCGACTTGCCGTCGCCGCCGCCGAGCGGGTGGGCGTGGTGGCTCATCGCCACGCCGCGCGTCTTCGGACGACGACCCAGCTTGCGATTGATGCCCGCCTTGCCGAGCTTGCGGTTCTGGTGATCCGAGTTGCCAACCTCGCCGATCACGGCGCGGCAGGTGATGTGGACGCGACGACGCTCGCCCGAGGGCATGAGCAGCGTCGCGTACTCGCCTTCCTTGTTGAGCAGCTTTGCCGACATCCCCGCGCTGCGGCAGAGCTTGCCGCCCGCGCCCGGGTTCAGCTCGATGCAGTGCACCGGCATACCGAGCGGGATCATCCCGAAAGGCATGCAGGCGCCGGGCGACGGCTCGATGACGTGCTCACCGCTCGTGCTCATGACGACCGCGCCATCCTGGAGGCCCTTCGGCGCCAAGATGTACCGCTTCACGCCGTCGGCGTACTCGATCAGGGCGATGTGGGCGCTGCGGTTGGGGTCGTACTCGATCCCGACGACCTTGCCCTCGATCCCGTCCCGGTCACGACGCTTGAAGTCGATCTTGCGGTAGTGTCGCTTCACGCCGCCGCCGCGACCACGAACTGTGATCTTGCCCTGGTGGTTGCGACCGCTGGTGCGCGTCTTCTTCTCGAGCAGGCTGCGCTCCGGACGCTTCTTGGTCACCTCGGCATGGAGGTTGACCGACGCGTTCCGGCGCCCCGGCGTGGTCGGCTTGTACTGGCGAATGGGCATCTGTCTTACCTCAGCCTTACTCTCGATACGCTTTCAATCCGCTTCCGATACGTCCCGCCTCGGTCCGCCCGGGGCCGATCCGAAGTCCGGTCAGAACAGCTCGATGCTCTGTCCTTCGGCGAGCCGGACCGTCGCCGACTTCTTGACCTTCTCACGCACGTACCCGTAACGGAGACGCTTCAGCTTGCCCTTCTGCGTCCGCGTCTGGACCCGCTCGACCTGCACGCCGTAAAGCGATTCGATCGCGTTCTTGATGTCCGTCTTGGTCGCTTTGCGATCGACCTCGAACGTGTAACGTCCGTGCTCGTTCATCGCGTCCGTGGACTTCTCGGTGAGCACGGGCTTCTTGATGATGTAGATCGCGTTCGTCGCCATGGGTCAGCCCTCGCTCTTGCCGGCCTTCGCGGCCCTGGCCTTCTGCTTGACCTCGTGCCCACGCTTCGGACGCGGCTTCCGCGCGTCCTTCACGCCGACGCCCGCGCCCTTGGGCTCGAGCTTCGCTTCCTTGCCCGTCTGGGAGCTGGGACCGCTGAGCCACGCCTCAAGCTCGGACTTCTCGATGACGAGGTAACGGCGCGTCAGCATTTCATAGCAGGTGAGCTGGTCGGCCCTGCACAGCCCGACACCATCGACGTTGCGGGCGCTGAGACGCGCGTTGGCGCTCTTCTCCGGGTCGCCCGAAAGCGCCAGAAGGGCCGTCTTATCGACCTTCAGCGCGGTCAGCAGATCGACGATGGCCTTGGTCTTGGGCGTATCGACCGCGAGCGAATCGACGATCCGGACCTCGCTGTCGATGAGCTTCGCGAGCAGCGCGTTCAGATTCGCCTTGCGGCGCATCTTCTTAGGCATATCCAGACGGAAGTCCTCGCGGGTCCTCCGATCGGACTTGTAATGCCCGCCGCCGCGGAACTGCGGAGGCCGCTTCGAGCCGTGGCGAGCCCGCCCCGTGCCCTTCTGCTTGTAGATCTTCTTCTTCGAGCCGGAGACATCGCTCCGACCCTTCGAGCGGGCCGAGCCCTGACGCAGGTTCGCGTGATAGCGCACGAACGCCTGCTTGATCAGAGCCGGGTTGACCGTCTCGCCGAGCGAAGTCTGGTCGATCGACATCGTGCCGACCTCTTCGCCCTTCATGTTGTAGACGGGGACATCCATCTGTCTTCTCCGCCTCGACGCCTCGCGCCGCTCATGCCCGGGAGCGCACGCCCGCCGGTAGTTGCGTCGCCTCGCCTCACCGGCCGCCTCCTTTTGCCCCCGTGCCTGGCGGCTTCGGGGCCCCGCGGCCAATCGGCTCGCGGTGGGGTCGGCTCGGATCTGACTCGGCCGTTCTCGCCCGCCCACACGGCGTGGACAGGTCGGTTCAAACTTGTCGCCCCGTCAGTCTCGAACGGGCCAGAGCCCATCCGACTTGCCGGGAGGCCCGACCGACGCCAACGCCGATCGGCACCGTTTGCCTCAAACCAGATCGCGGATCAGCCCGCGACCTCCGCCGCCTTGGCGGCCTTGCTCTTGTACAGCCTGGTCGCAGGCCGCACGACAACCACGCCCTTGTTCGCGCCGGGGACGGGCCCCTTGACGAGGAGCAGGTTCCGCTCGGCGTCGATCTTCACGACCTCGAGCGAACGAACGGTCACGCGGACATCGCCCATGTGACCCGCCATTTTCTTGCCCTTCTTCGGGCGACCCGAGGCGCCCGCCTCGGAGCCGTGGCCGCCGATCGAGCCGGGCGAACGGTGCTTCCGCTCCACGCCGTGCGAGGCGAGCTGGCCCTTGAAGCCGTGACGCTTCATGCCGCCCTGGAAGCCCTTGCCCTTGCTCCGACCGATGACATCGACGAACGCGACCTTCTCGAGATCCGCGACGGTCAGCGCCTTACCGACCTCGTAGTCGCCCAGGTCACCCTCGGCGACGCGGAACTCGCGGTGGAAACGCTGCGGCTCGACGCCCGCCTTGAAGTCGTGCGCGATCATCGGGATCGACGAATTACGCGGCTTGATGTCGCCGAAGCCGACCTGCACGCCCGCGTAGCCGTCCGCGTCGGGCGTACGGATCTGCGTCACGTAGCACGGCCCGGCCTGGATGACCGTCACGGGCATGCTCACACCGGCGTCGGTGTAGACCCGCGTCATGCCGAGTTTGGTTCCAAGAAGTGTCGGAGCCATCCCAATATCCGCCTTTACCCGTCGAGCCCGAATCCGCCGACGAAAAAACCCGCGGTATCGCCGCGGGCCTTGAACTTACTTACGCCTTGATCTTCACGAACACACCAGCGGGAACCACGAGTCGGTTGAGCGCCTCGACCGTGCGGGCGTTCGGCTCCATGATGTCGATGATGCGCTTGTGCGTCCGAATCTCGAACTGCTCGCGGCTCTTCTTGTCGATGAACGGCGAGCGCAGAACGGTGTACCGCTCGATACGCGTCGGCAGGGGCACGGGGCCTTTCACGCGGGCGTTCGTACGCTTCGCATGGTCCACGATCTCCCGCGCGGACGCGTCCAGCGCGATGTGGTCGTAGGCCTCCATCCGGATTCTGATTCGCGGACCTGCTGCCATCTGTCTACCTACGCCCCGCTTCTCGTGAACCAGCCAACCAGTCGAGCCAACCACGCCCGCGACGCCCTCGCGCCTCGGACGAACGTCCGTCCTGCGGATCCTTCCGCCCCGCCATCCGAGCCTTCCAACTTCGCTTCCCAACCAGAGCGGCGCGACCTCCGGAACCGCATTCGACGCGGTCCGCGTCCGGTATCGCCTCGCTGATCGAGGAGCGGCAAAGCCGCGACGACTCGTTGCCCCGCTCCGGCCACCTCCCAGCGGCCGTCCGGCGGAGCCAAGAAGCGTAGAACCCCGCCGGCTCGTGTCAAATCTTCATGAACGCCCGAGCGCCACTTTTTTCACTCATGCGCGCCGACACGCCCCTCCGGACCTCCAGACAATACCCCCATGCTCCCTCTTCTCGCGACCTCGATCGTCGCCGTTCTCGCCGCGCAGGACCCAGTCTCACCTGCCGCAAGACCCGATGTCCCAGCCCGTCCCTCGCCCATCGCTGAGCCGGTCGAGCGGGCGCGTCGCCTCGTCGAGATCCCCCACCTCGGCGTTTTCCTCGAACCGCCGTTGGGCGCCATCACCAGCACCCAGACGCTCGATCACGCGACGATTTCGGCGATGAAGTTCCCCGACGGCGTCGGAACGGTCCTCATGCAGAAACGCCCGGAGGAGATCGTTCGCGGTCGCCCTGCCTCGCTGCAACGCACGATGCTCCAGACGCTTGGAACCAAGCCCCACCACCGGCCGACGCCTCTCTCGATTGCGGGTCGTGACGCCACGGTGGACTACGGCATCCTTCCCGCGCCCGACGCGGGCGCGGCCGCCCCGGTGCGAGGCGTATGCATCATTCCCGCGCGCCCCGACGGCTATGTCGTGTTCGAACTCGTCACGGATGAGTTGAGCTTCGACGACGCGCGGCTTCTGTTCGAGGGCCTCCTGACCAGCGTTACGGACCGCGAGCTCGACGCGCAGGACCACTCGGTTGCGGACGCCCTCCACGCCGGTGTCGAACTGCTTCTCGAAGTTGATGCGGACGCGATGCACCGCGTGTTCGCCGAGTACGGCGAGCGACTGGAGCGACTTTTTGTCCCGGGTGGCTCGCTCGCTGAGGACAACGAGGCGGGTTACCGACGCCTCAAGGCGTGGAACGGCACTCGAGGCGAGCTTGTCGGCAAGCAAGCCCGGTCCTGGACCCCCTCGGAACGAGAGGAGGGCTTCTGCCTTCGATCGGAGGCAAAGCTCCTTCTCGAGAACGGCGCGACCGCGACTTCCGAATCGCTCTTCTTCGTATCTCGTGACCGTCGCAGTGAGTTCTGGAGCGTCGAGATCGCGATTCGCTCGAGACCACGTGCAAGGCCGGACATCTGGCGGGAGCACGGTCAGCGAAACTGGGATGACATGAGCGTGTTCATCCAGCCCGGCGCCGGGAGCCTCACCGTCCTCGAGCCACGGATCGAGTCGAGCTCAGGCCGACCGTCTCTGGACCGCCTCTCGAGCGCCGCTGGCCCGCACGTAGCCGAGCCGGACATCCGCGTTGAGACCTACCTGAGCCGCGGACTCTGGGAGATGCTCCCCGCAATCCTCGCGGAAGCCGCGAAACCGGGCGCCTTCGCGTTTGCGGTATACGACTCCGACAAAGAGTCGGTGAAGGTCCAAGGAGCTCGATTCGGGAAGGCGGACGATGGATGGCGCCTGGTGATCAACTCGACGACCGGGCTGAAGACCTATGACCTGGACGACGCCGGCTCCGCTCGTCGGATCGCGCTGCCTGACGGGCGGGTGTGGGAGCCCATCGAAGCGGACGCGCTTCGCGACCTCTACCGGCGAAAGGGCTTGCCGACCGATTGACCCCGAGTCCGCCATCTCGCCCGAACAGCGTCCATTCCGAGGTACACTCGCCCCATGGCGACCGATCGCGTCATCGCTCCAACTCCCCCCGATCCAGCGACACCCGATGGCCTGCGCGAGCAGAGCATGGGTCGAGCGCTCCGCCCGGAGCGCATCGGCGAGTACATCGGCCAGCCTGATCTCCTCGAACGCCTCCGCATCGCGATCGGGGCCTCCAAGGGTCGCGGCGAGCCGCTTGAACACCTTCTGCTTCACGGCCCACCCGGACTGGGGAAGACGACGCTCGCGCACGTCATCGCGGCCGAAATGGAAGCTCGCGTCTACGTCACTTCAGGACCGGCGCTGGCGAAGGGCACCGACCTTGTCGGCGCGCTCACTCGCCTCGAACTGGGGGACGTCCTGTTCATCGATGAGATCCACCGCCTTCCCGCGCCAGTCGAGGAGTTCATCTACCCCGCGATGGAGGACTTCAAGATCGACGTCAGCGTCGATACGGGCCTCAACGCTCGCACCGTGCAGATCAAGTGCAAGCCCTTCACGCTGATCGGTGCGACCACACGCGCCGGCATGCTCAGCGCGCCCCTCCGCTCACGCTTCGGCATCTCCCACCACCTTCGCTACTACGACGAGGCAGAGTTGCTTGAGATCC
The DNA here is from genome assembly GCA_002706885.1 of Phycisphaerae bacterium. Taxonomy (GTDB): domain Bacteria; phylum Planctomycetota; class Phycisphaerae; order Phycisphaerales; family UBA1924. The sequence goes on along the minus strand of PAKY01000006.1, from coordinate 22,640 downwards.
TCGAGCGCAGCGCCCGTCTTCTGAGCCTCGACGCGGGGAAGGCATCGACCGCCGCCTTGCAAGCCATCGCCAAGCGTTCACGCGGCACGCCGCGCATCGCGAACCGCCTCTTACGTCGTGTGCGTGACTACGCGGATGTGCGTGCCGACGGTCGCTTGACCGACGCGCTCGTCGCCGACGCGCTCTCGCTCGAAGGCGTCGATGAGCTCGGCCTTGACGAACTCGATCGCGCGTATCTACGCGCGATCGGCGAGACCTACGAGGGCGGTCCGGTCGGGCTCGAAACCATCGCCGCGACGATGAACCAGGACGCAGGGACCCTCGAGGACATGGTCGAGCCGTTCCTCCTCCAGATCGCGTTCCTTGCACGGACGCGGCGCGGGCGCGTGCTCACACGCGCCGGCGCCGCCCACGTCGGCGTCAGGCTCCCGGAGAACGCTCCGGAAGCCGATGACGCGCTCTTTGATTGACCCGAAGACCCTGACCTGAGTCTCAGCCGCCCTGCACGCCTTCCTGCGCCAGGTAGGCCAGCACGTCGAAGACGTCGAACGCGCCGTCTCCGGAGAGATCCGAGAACGGATCATTGACGTCGAGGATCTCGAGCAGCGTCGCAAGATCAACCGCGTCGACCGTGCCGTCGCCATTGAGATCGCGTGTGTCGCGGACCGGCGCCGTGATCGTCAACGCCAACGTTCCGCGGTCCATGGCGCCCATGATCGTCGGGTCATCGGCCGTGCCGAGCGTCACGAAGATCACGAGCGGTCCCGCCTCATTCGGCGTCACCTCGACGACGAGGTTCGCCGACCCGCCCGGAAGGATCGCGGTCGAAGGAAGGACGACGTCCACGATGCCGGAGGAACCCGCGAGGCCGACGAGCGACACGACCGGCGCGGCGGGGAACCCGGCGTCGAGCGCGTAAATCGGGATCTCGATCTCGGCCGTATCACCGAGCGTCAGCAGGTCGGCGTCGACATCGAGCGTGGTGACCTGGGCTTCCGGAGCAAGCGACGCGAGCGAAGGGGTGAGCGACTCGAAGCTCACGCCAATGACATCGTCCCCATCATTCCCGCCGCGCCCTGCTCCGAAGCCGGTGGTCATATCGAGGTTGTCGACCGTGACCGATCCGCTGTAGATGCCGGGACCGTCGACAACCGACGGGTCGATGCCCACGCGGATGGTACGAGAGGACGCGTTTCCGATCGGGAAGGCGCCCGTGAAGCCGTTGTGCAGCGGCTGATCGCTCACGGCATCTCCCGAACTGGATACCGCGTAGTACACACCATCGACGCCGTCGCGGTTCAGTGTGACATCGAAAGCGGGAGGCGTGAACTCTCCGATGGCGCGCACGCAAAGGTCCACCGACGAAGAGCCATCGGAGGCCGGACCGCTACCGACCCAGAGGCGCGAATCGTTGAGGTCATCGACGTACACAGACCACGCGGCGCCGGGCATGTCGACGAACGCGTTTCGGTTCCTCGTGTAGTACGACGGGTTGTCCGCCTGCGAGTAGATCACGTGGTTCCGCCGGCGCTCGAACTCATCGGGAGTGTCGAGAAAGTGCCACTCCATCGCCGCGTCGAGGCTCCCCATCTGGTTACCCGACGGGAAGTTGTTTGTCAGGACGAGCCCGGAGCTCGCGTAGCGCGTCGCGCTGTAGAACAGGCTGCGGGCGATGTCGCCCTTGTCCCGGTCGCCCGGGAAGTAGTACGACCCCTGGCTTCCAAAATTGCCGGTGGTGTTCCCGAAGCCGAAGGGCTTGTTGCCGCGCGAGCTGTTGATGCTCGGATTGGCGGGACGAAGCGCGTGCGGATCGCCGAGATGGCCGCGCGAGCTGTTCGAAACGCTCCCCGGCTGGCGTGACTGCGGCCAGACGTGCTCGCGGTTCCAGGTCGAGCCAGAGTCCCAGTTCCCGCTCACCGACGAGCGGTTGTAGACGAGCAGGATCCGCCCCGGCACGTTCGGATCGGCGTCGAAGAACGGTGATGCGTAGCGAAAATCGCCGTAGCTCCTCTGGATGTGACCGTTGGTCATCGCCGCGCCGAGCGTCTGCTTCAGCTTCGACCCGGTACCGGACACCCCGCTGTAGTAGCCCGCGGGCGCCGCCCACAGGTCCGCGTCATCGGGAACGTTCACCGTGCCCGCCGCGGGCGTGCCGTCGCAGGCGATCGCCGCGAGAGCTGATTGTGCGTGGACCGAGCCAGCGGCCCAAACGAGGCACGCACCGATAACGCAAGCGAACGACTTCTGCGTCTTCATGATCTCTCCTCGACCGACTCCCGCCATCGCAACAACAAATCCCCCCCTGACGAAGCGACCCCTCGCTTCGGGCGTTGAGCCGGGTCGAGCAAGCGTACGCGCCGGCCACCGACGCCCCGCCTCAGAGATGTGAGGTCTGCGCTAAAAGAGCACGACGACTCTGAAGACCCTACCTGCGACCCAAGACCGATTGTCGCTATGGGACGCTGGGAGATTCCGCGCCCGAACGACGACGGGTCAGACAGACCCGTTCCTCGCGGAAGACCACTTTTTCATTCGGGGGTGGCACCCAGTCGAAATCTGGCGTCCGAAGGATCAGGACCGTTGGTGGCGCATCGCTCGGAATCTCGATCGGTGTCGGCCAGGCTTGGCCCGCCAGATAGAAACGCGCGATCTGATTCGTGTCGACATCGATCGCGACGACTTCCCGTCCGACCGTGGTCTCAAGCGCGGCGGTCCACGCCGGGTTCTCGCCACGCTGAACCCGGATCGGTAGAACACCGATCACGACCGAGACAACACAAGCGACCCCGATCGCCCCGCCCGTCACACGCCGCGCGGTTCGACGACCGCTCGTCGCCCCATTCGTCGCGACCCACCAGCCCGCGATCCACGCCGCGGAGGGATAGAGGATGATCGCGTAGCGGGGCGCCTTGTCGGGGAACAGACTGATCAGCGACAGCCAAACGACGAGCCAAATCGATGCGAGCGCGAGTCCGTCCCGTCCACGCGCCAGGTGACGCACGAGACTGACCAGCCCAACGAACAACGGAATCATCCACGGCCAGTACGTCTTCGCAAGGAGCGAGAGGTAGTACCACAAAGGCTGGGTTCGGATCTCGCCTGCGGCTCGGTCCGCGACTTCGGCGCCGAAGTACTGCCCCGTGAAGGCCGCGCCGTGCTCGACCACCATGTAAACATGCCACGGGGCCGCAACAGCGACCGCGGCGAGCGTCAAGAGGCCGAAAGACAGCGCCGCTCGCCCTCGATGTTCGGTCACGGCGACGGACCAGGCGCCGAGGATCGGCAACGCCATGAGACCGACGAGAGGCTTGCAGAGCAGCGCCAGCCCGATCATGGCGCCGCTTCCGCTTGCCCATCTGACGGTTGAGCCACTGACCGCGCGGACGTACATGCCCATAGCGGTCGTGAGGAAGAACAGTTGCCAGAGGTCGAGCGAGACCTCGCGTGACCGGCGGAAGAACTCGTACGTCATCGCGAGCACAAGCCCCACCACCAACGCGACGCCACGCACATGGAACGCCCGAGCCGTCCAGACGGCGGCGAGGACGCACCCGACAGCGGCCAGCACGCTCGGGAGGCGAGCGACCCAGAGATGCACGCCGCCAACGTGAACAAACAGCCCATGGATGAGGATCGCGAGCGGCGGCTTATTGAACCAGGGATCGTCGGGATGTGTCCGGAGCGTCAGGAATTCGGACTCACGCCATGCCTGCAGGCCAACGGCGGCGTAGCGGCCCGTGTCGGTCCGCCAATCCCCTTGATCCAGATGGGGCAGAGCGATCGCGAGGAGCAGCACGGCGGGGAGCAGGTAGATCCGCGTCCGCGCCCAGAGCCGGCCGCGGGACCAGTCAGCGGGCCCGCCCGAACGCAACTCAGCGCTTCGAGGCCGAGAGCATCAGGCTCTTGGCGGTCTCGTCGAGGTAGAGGATGCAGCCGCAGCTCACGCAGTGCGTCAGCGCGCCGCTGCCGAGCAAGGTGCTCATCGTCTCGACGGGGAGCGACATCATGCACGCGCCGCAGTTGTACTCGTGACGTTTGCGGTCCTGCACCTCGATCGGCGCTACCGCCTCGTCCTCGAGTCTCGCCACGAGCTCTTCGTACGTCTCGAGCACACGCGGCGGGACTTCCTTGGCGATCTCTTCGCGCTGCTTCTCGAGCTCCGCGAGCTTCTCACGGATCTCGTCGGCCCGCTGATCGCGCTGCTCGACGGCTACGCCGCGAACGCGTTCACGCTCGGCCTTCGAGTTCGAGAGCTCGTCACGCTGAGACTTGAGCTGGTCGACCTTCTCGATGGCCTCGAGGGCGCGCGTCTCGTGCTCGGATCGACGCTCCTTGAGCGTGTTCACCTCGGCGAGGATCGCCTTGTATTCCTTGCTCGTGTTCGAGGTGTTCATCCGCTCGCGGAGACCCTCGATCTTCTCGTCAAGAGCCTTGATCTCACCCTCGGCGTCACCGCTGGTCGCGGTGAGCTGGCGGATCTGGCTGTCGAGGGAGGCGGACTGTTGGCCGATGCCCGCGAGCTGTTTCTCTTGCTCGCCGAGGAATCGCTCGGCGGCTTTGAGCCTGCTCCGCAAGCCGTTGAGTTGTTGGTCTACCCGATAAACTCGAAGCAACTGTTCCGTTACGGACATGCACGGCTCCAACGCGACTTCCCAACCCGCGCCCAACTCAGTCTAGCCGGAGAATCGCGGTACGCCAAGTTTCACCTCTGACTAGACGTCATGTAACGCCCAGAAGGCTACCGGGCCCACGAGCAGGATCGAGTCGAGAACGTCGATAACTCCCCCGAATCCCGGCACGCTCGCCCCCGCGTCCTTCGCCCCCGCGTCTCGCTTGAGCATGCTCGCCATCAGGTCGCCCGCGTGGCCAACCAATGCGAACAGAACACCACAAACCAGCGCTCGCCAGAACCCCGGCGCTCCCTGAATCCCCCACTCCCGAAGCGCCCAGGCGCCGAGCACCGCGACGACAATCGACATCGCCACGGCCCCGATGAGCCCTTCCCACGTCTTGCCCGGGCTGAGCCACGGCGCCATCTTGTGACGCCCGAACGAACGCCCCGCGAAGAACGCGCCGACGTCCGCAAGTTTCGTGACCATCAGTACCCAAGCCACGACCCAGCAGGACACCTCGCGTCGGATCGCAGGGATCGCTCCCAACAAGAGCCCGGCGTACGTGAACGCGAGCAGCGCGCCCGCGGTCGCGGCGGCCACGCCGATCGGATCGCGGCCTCGCGCGTAGAACGCCATCGAGGCCACCAGAACGAGCGTGACGGCGGCGCCGACGGTCATCCCGCCAAGGAACGCGCTGCCGTCGTCCGGCGTCATACCCGAGAGAATCGCTCCGATGAGGGCGACACCCATCGTGAGCACCGGCGACGCCTGGATTCCCTTGGCGCGTAGGAGCCTCGCGACCTCTCGGCCGGCCAGCGCCGCGAGAACGGCGCAGAGCGGCATCACCACGGACGCCGGCGGCCAGGTGAGCCGATCGCGCGTGAACTGCGCGATCAGGCGAGGCGCCCGCTGGTCATCGACCCATTCGTCGAGCCAGCAGCCGAAGAGCACCGCGAGCACCATGAGCGGTCCGAGGATGAGTCGATCGCGCAACACGCCGCCACCGTACGCGCTACGCGGTCGGCACGCCGGACGCCGCGGCGCCGTCGAGGCCACCAAACCGCCGACGGCGGCGTCCGAACTCCTCGACCGCGGCGCGGAGCTGAGGCTCGTCGAAATCGGGCCAAAGCGTCTCGGTGACGTAGAGCTCGGCGTAGCTGATCTGCCAGAGCAAATAGTTGCTCACACGCAACTCACCCCCCGTGCGAATGAGCAGGTCGGGATCAGGCAACCCTGTCGTATACAAACGCGATTCGATCGCGGCCTCGTCAACGTCGTCCGGGTCGAGATCGCCGGCGCGAACAGCTGAAGCGATCGACCGACACGCGTCAACGATTTCTGCCCTCGACCCGTAGTTGATCGCGAGGCAGAGCGTGCAGCCAGTGCACGACGCGGTGGCCTCCTGGACCCGTTCCAGGGCGCCACGCACGTCGTCCGGAAGCTCGTGAAGGCGGCCGATGACGCGGACGCGGACGTTCTCACGCACGAGCTCTTCCCGCTCGCCGTCGCAATACATCACACACAGTTCCATCAGCGCCTTCACCTCGTCGGGCGGACGCTTCCAGTTCTCGCTGCTGAATGAGTAGAGGGTGAGAAAATCGATCCCGAGCTCGCCGCATGCCGTGACGATCTCGCGGACCGTCCCCGCCCCGCTTCTGTGCCCAAATGAGCGTGGAAATCCACGCTGCTCGGCCCACCGACCGTTCCCATCCATGATGATCGCGATGTGTTGCGGCCGCTGTATGCCCGCCCCGCTGCTCACGCCGGCGCCCCCTCGCGACGAAGCATCACGGTCTGCTCGCGCTCCGGCCCGACGCTCACCGTCGTCACGGGCACGCCGACGTAGTCGGCGACAAATCTCGCGTAGGCAGCAGCGTTCGGCGGGAGGTCACCATCGGCTCGAGAATCTGCGACGGAGTCGTCGAAGCCGGGGAGCGTTTCGTAAATCGGCTCCACCGATTCGAGCGACGTGCCATCGGGCGGAAAAATGTCGGTGATCTGGCCGTCAATCCGGTACGCGGTGCAGACCTTGAGCTCGTCCAGACCCGCGAGGACGTCGAGGAGCATCAGCGCGATCTCGCTCACCCCGCTGACCATCGCGGAATAGCGGACGGCGACGAGATCGAGCCAGCCGACACGCCGCGGGCGACCCGTTGTGGTGCCGTATTCGCGTCCGCGTTCACGGATCCGGTCGCCCGTCGCGTCGTCGAGCTGTGTCGGCATCGGCCCCGCGCCGACGCGGGTCGAGTACGCCTTCATGACGCCCGTCACGCGTCCCATCCAATGCCCCGGCACGCCCGAACCCGACGCGACCCCCGCGAGCGAGGAGTTCGAACTGGTCACGAAGGGATACGTGCCGTGATCGACGTCGAGCAACGTGGCGTTCGCCCCCTCGAAGAGCACCCTCTCGCCGCGCCCGATGGCCTCGTGCAGGAGCTGGGTGGTGTCGGTGATCATCGGCGCCAGCTTCTTGCCCCAGTCCAGCGCCTGTGACTCGAGCTCCGCGGGGTCAAATCGCCTCCACTCGAGCTTCTCGGCAGCGGCGAGACCCTCGAACAGGGCGTTCTTCATCCGGCAGGCGATATCGAGCTTGGGTCGCAGTGCGTCGGGCCTGAGCAGATCGGCGACACGGATGCCCGTCGCCCGCGTCACCTTGTCCGCGTACGCGGGGCCGATGCCGCGCCGTGTCGTCCCGATCTCCTGGCTCACGCCTGCCCCAACACGTACCCCCACGCGGCCGGCCTTCAGAAGGTCTTCTCGGAGCCCATCTTCGGCCTTGTGGTACGGGAGCACGACATGCGCGCGATCGGAAACGTAGAGCCGCGAGACGTCCACGCCCTTCGCGGAAAGGCTCGCGATCTCCTCAAGCAGTCGCTCAGGATCCACCACGACGCCATTGCCGATAACCGCGCGACAGCCTGGGTGGAGCACCCCGGACGGCACAAGGTGGAGGGCGTAGCGCTCGCCACCGACGACGACCGAGTGACCCGCGTTGGCGCCGCCGTTGTACCGGACCACGACGTCGTGCTCGGCGGCGAGTCGGTCCACGATTTTGCCTTTGCCCTCATCCCCCCATTGGAGGCCGACGACGGCCGCGCACACCGAGCGGGCGCGGGAAGCTTCGATCGCTGCGCGAGGGGCGGTGGTCATCTCGGACTGTACGCGACGCGACGCCCGATAGGTCGGGTCCGATATGGGCGGATGCCGCGTTCCCGCCTGTCCAACCCGCCGACACCGCCCCGCCGGGCCATCCCGCTCGACCCGCGTCTCAAGCCGGGGCCTGCCAGAACCGATCCCCGGATTAGCGAGGATTGCGACCGATGTCGAGCGACAAAAAGACCATCATGATGATGTGCCCCAAGCTGACGTGCCGCAAGGTGCTTCACGTCCCGGAGACCGCGCGGGGCAAGAGCATCAAGTGCCGGAGCTGTGGGACAATCTGTCGCGTCCCCGAAGGCCCGGCGAGCGCGAAGGCAGGCTGACAACCGCCGGCCGCCTGTTCCGCTCCCTCATCAGGTGAATCAACGGCGCAGACCGCCGACCAGAAGCCACGGCTCAGCGTGCCGACTCAGAGCGGCGGCTGGTCATCCTCGTCGTCGTCGTCGAGATCGAACTCGAACTCGACCACGCTGCTGTCGTCCGGGTCGTACGACGATCCGACCTCATCCAGAAGCCCACCACCGCCTGTCGTCCGGATGTCATCGGCCTTGGCGATCGATCCCGGCTCGCCCGCGGTGATGGCGCCTTCTCGGAACGCCGCTGCAGCGTCAACGTCGGCAGGAGATCCGTCAACCTGCACCACGAATACCCCGGGGCCGATCGTGATGATGTCGCCAGCCTCGAGCTCGCGGCGGTCGACCTTCTCCTTGTTGACGAACGTCCCATTTCGGGAGCCCATGTCAGCGATGGAGACCGATCCGTTCTCAAGGACGAGCTCGCAGTGGTTGCGCGAGACGTCGTTCGCAGGGATGCGGATGTGACAATCCGTCTGCCGCCCAAAGATCGTCCGAGCCCGCTTGATCGAGATCGGGACCGATCGACCGCTCGGCTGTACACCGATCAGAACCACGTCCACGGCTGCCGTACCCTTCTTCGCCGGCGTCGGTAGCGGCCCCCCGGAGAGCCGATTCGACGCCGCAGACCCTTGCGCGACCCGGAGCTCGACATGCACGTTATCAAGCCGAGCGTCCGCGGGCAATCGCTCGACCCACAGGGAGTTGAAACGGTTTCACCCCTCCGACACGTTCAATCGGCGGCACATGGCGATGCCGAAGGGCCAGTCCGTTCGCTCTACGTCCACATCCCGTTCTGTTCTCACAAGTGCCACTACTGCGACTTCTACAGCATCGTGGACACGCAGGATCGGCAGGAGGCGTTCGTGACGCGGCTGATGGCGGAGCTGTCGGCGCTCGCCCCACTCGCCAAGGGATCACCGCTCCGGACGATCTTCGTGGGCGGCGGGACGCCCAGCCTGCTCCGCGTCGACCTCTGGACCCGGCTCCTCACATCCCTCAGCGAGCAGTTCGACCTGTCCGAGATTCAGTTGCAGGCGCCTGAAACGGAGTTCACCGTCGAGTGCAATCCCGAATCGGTGACGCCCGAACTCTTCGACCGCCTCGTCGCGGGCGGCGTGACGCGTGTGAGCATGGGCGCCCAGTCGTTCCACGAGGACACCCTCAAACGCCTCGAACGCCTCCACACCCCCGGCGCCGTTAGCGAAGCGATCGAGGCCGCTCGCGCCGCGGGCATCGGCCATCGGTCGGTCGACCTGATCTACGCCGTTCCGGGCCAGACGACGCCCATGTGGCGTAACGACCTCGAGACCGCGCTCTCGCTGCCGATCGATCACGTCTCGGCGTACAACCTGACCTACGAGCCCAACACCGCGATGACGGCGCGCCTCGCCCGCGCCGAGTTCACCCCCACCGCCGAAGAGATCGAGATCGAGATGTTTGAACTCGCGCGTGACCTGACGACCGCCGCCGGGTTTGAGCGGTACGAGGTGAGCAACTACGCCCGCGTCGGCGCTGCTTCGCGCCACAATCTCGCGTACTGGCGCCAGGATCAGTGGCTCGCGGCGGGCCCGTCGGCCTCGGGGCACGCGGCGGGGTACCGCTGGAAGAACACCCCGCGTCTCGACAGCTACCTCGGGTTCAGCGACGAGGGCCTTTCGATGGTCCACGATGTTGAGACGCCCGACGCTCGGCGAGCGCTGGCGGAACGGCTCATGACCGGCATGCGGCTCGCGGAGGGCGTGGAGGCGGACCGAGCCCGGGCCGACGCCGACGCGATCTGCCCCGGGCTCAGCGACGAACTCGACCGCGTGGCGGCTGAGCACGCCGCGAGCGGGCGCCTCACGGAGCGCCGCGACGGGACGGCGTCACGTTGGGTCCTCACCGACAGCGGCGTCCTCTTCGCCGACGGGGTCGCGAGCGACTTCATCGCCGCCGTGCTCTGACGGAACCCGCTTGGAAGCGCTCGGCGGCTCGAGGTCGTGGAGCCGGAGCAACCTCCGCATGTCGCGCGGCATGGGGGACCGCACGTCGATCTCCTCGTCCGCGCCGACCGGAAGCACCAACCGCCACGCATGAAGCGCGACGCGCGCAGCGGCGCCGGATGTCCGGCGCGGCCCGTACACCTGATCGCCCAGGATGCCGGCCCCAATCGACGCGAGATGCACACGAACCTGGTGCAGCCGACCCGTAACGGGCCTCGCCTCGATCAACGCCGCGGTATCCGAGGCCTGAAGCGTGCGGTACGCGGTGATCGCGGGCTTGCCCTCCGCCGACAGGATCGCCTTCTTCTCGCTCGTGTACTTGTCCTTGCGCTTGACCTGCTCGAAGATCGGCCGGCGAATCACGCCGTCGGGCTGCTCGGGCCTCTTCAGGCACACGGCCCAGTAGTGTTTCCGGACCCGCCGTTCCGCAAACGCGGCGCGCATCGCGTCGTACATGCGCTGCGAGAGCGCGACCGCGACAAGGCCGCTGGTCTGACGGTCCAGCCGATGCACCAGCCCCCAGTCCCGGCTCGCGCCGAGCTGGCGGAGTTGCTTCTCGTAGCTCGCCCAGAGCCCATTCAGGAGCGTGTCGTGCTCGTGGCCCACGCCCGGCTGCGTCACGACGCCCGCGGGCTTGTCCACAACAATGAGTTCATCGCTCTCGTATCGCATCCCGAACGTGACACGCTCGTTCGGCTCGATCGTGATCGTTCCGTTGTTTCGCTTCATGCGCAGGCTTCACCGTCCACGTACCACCTCATCGCCCCACCAACGGGCCTAATCCTCGCGATCGCGTCGGAACGTCCATCGACCACCAGCCTGACCCCCGACGCCGCTTCGGCGCCCGACGCGACAATCGCGATCAGGCGTGAGGATCGGATCAGCTCTGGCGTCGCCGCAATCGATGGGCCGGCTTCAGCTTCGAACCGGCGGAACAAGTGGTCGCCGCCGTCAGCCCCCACGACCCCCGCGCCTCCAACGCCGCCGTCCCGATCGAGCGCGAGGAGCGCGTAGTCGAGCCGATCCTGCCCCTTCTCACGCCACGCGAGCGTCGATTGAAGCTCCCGCTCGTACGTCGCCGCCGCGCCCTCGCCGGTTGGCGGGGCGTGAATCTGTCGCTCGGGGATGCCCGCGTGATCGCTGACCAGCTCGACAAGCTGCCGCATCGAGCTCTCCGGGTGGTCGACCGGAACGACGCGATCCTCAACGATCCAGAGGTGTGTCCGGTTCCAGGGGAGCCATCGGTACGCCGGATCGACCATCAGCCGCATCACGACCGCGACCTGCGCCGGTCCGACCGAGCACGCGAGGTGAAAATCACCAAAGTTGCGCACGCACGAGCCCGCGTGGAGATACAGCTCCGCCGCGAGCGGCTCGACAAGATCCTCGAACGCCGAGCGAACGATGACCCCACCCGGCAGATCCGGGGCGGTCGGTTCGGGTTCGAGGGCGTAGGGCTCGCGCATAGCGTATTGTCGCCCCTCGGGCGCCTCGTCGCCAGCGGAAACCCTCGAAGCCCGTCCCGATGTCCGATCCGACCCCCCAACCCAACGTCCGAAACGCCGCTCCAGAGATCGGGCGGATGGCTGACGCTTGCGCGAACCGCGCGGCCGAAGGTCTGCGCACACTCGAAGACATCTGCCGATTTGTGTTCGACGATGCTCCGCTCACGGACCGCCTGAAGAACCTGCGTCATGCCATCCGCGAGACGTGCGAGCCGCTCTTAGGAATGACCGCCAGAGACACCCCGGGCGACGTTGGAACCACCATCCCCACAACCTCGGAAACTTCGCGCCCATCGCTCCGAGCCGTCGCGACGGCCGCGGCTCGGCGCGCCCAAGAGGCGCTTCGAACACTCGAAGAGGCCGCGAAGCTCGGCGGCGCAGACGCCGAACTGTTCGAGCGAGGGCGGTACGAGCTCTACGAAATCGAGCGGATCGTCGCAACGAGGCTCCCGCCGCTCGCGCCGCAGTGGCGCTTGTGCGTTCTGCTGACCGAGTCGCTCTGCCGCCGCCCGTGGCTGGATGTCGCCGGCGCGGCGATCGACGGCGGCGCCGATTGCCTGCAACTCCGTGAGAAGGGCGATCTCGTAGACCGCGAACTGCTCCGCAGGGCCCGCGAACTCGTTGCGGTCGCCGCAGGACGGGCCTCCGTGATCATCAACGACCGTCCGGATATCGCCAGACTCGCCAACGCCGACGGCGTTCACCTGGGCCAGGGCGATCTCGATCCGTTCGACGCCCGACGGATTGTCGGTGACCGCGCGTTGATCGGCGTATCTACGTCATGTCTCGATGACGCGGTCCAAGCGGTCGAGGACGGCGCGAGCTACTGCGGGCTAGGCCCCATGTTCCCTTCCTCAACCAAGCCGAAAGACAAGATCAGCGGAACGTCGTATCTCGAGGCCTATCTCGGAGACGCGCGAACCCGCCAGACGCCCCACCTTGCAATCAGCGGAATCGACGCGACCAGAGCCGCTGAACTGGCGCGGCTCGGCGCTCGAGGGGTTGCGGTCAGCTCGTTCGTATGTGGCTCGGACGATCCTCAAGCCGCCGCCCGCCGGATCGTCGAGGCGCTGGGGTCGGGCAGGTCTTAGACTCGGGCCATGAGTGTGACGTTTCAGCAGCGTGAACTCGCAAGTGGCCTGACCGTGATCGCGGAAGTTGACCCCTCGGCGCATTCCGCGGCCGCAGGTTTCTTCGTCCGAACCGGGGCTCGCGACGAGCCGGGCCGCCTGATGGGGGTCAGCCACTTCCTCGAGCACATGATGTTCAAGGGGACCGAGGCCATCTCGGTCGATGAACTCAACCGCCGATTCGACGAACTCGGGGCGAAGAACAACGCGTACACCTCCAGCGAGGTGACCTGCTTCTACGCCCATGTCCTGCCGGAGCGGCTCGACGAGGCGGTCGACCTGCTCGGCGCGATGATGCGTCCAGCGCTCCGCCAACGGGACTTCGACACCGAGAAGAACGTCATCCTCGAAGAGATCGCGATGTACCAGGACAATCCGTTCTGGGTGCTCTACGAATCGGTGGTCGCCGCCCACTACCGAGATCATGCGCTCGGACACCGTGTGCTCGGAACGGACGAGACCATCACCGCGCTCGAGCGGGACGAAATGATGGCCTACTTCAACGACCGCTACTCGGCCGACAACACGGTGGTGAGCCTCGCAGGGAACATCGACTTCGATCGGTGCTGCGACACGGTCGAACGCGTCTGCTCGGCCTGGGAACGCACCGGCGCCTCGAGAGACGCGACGCCCCCGCCGAGCGGCGCTGACGCCCTCGACCTGACCGACGATGGCGTTCACCGCGGGTACTACCTCTCCGTCGCCGACGGCCCGTCCGCTCAGGACGATGCCCGATACGCAGCGAGCCTCGCATCGCAGCTTCTCGGGGCCCCCGACAACAGCCGCCTGCACTGGGCCCTCGTGGACAGCGGGATCGCGGAGGAGGCCCAATCGGGCTTCGACGCTCACGACGGGGTCGGAAGCGTGTTCGTCTACGCGAGCGGCGAGCCCAATCGGCTCGACGAGATCGCGTCGGTCATCATCCGTGAAACCGACGGGCTCGCGGACGCGGTTAACGAGGACGAACTCGACCGGCTTCGGACGAAGATCGCGCCCGCGGCGACGCTGAGCGGCGAGCGCCCCGCCGATCGGATGCAGCGGATCGGGCGTGTGTGGGCGACGACGGGAGAATACCGCTCGCTGGAGGAAGAGCTCGACCGAATCGGCGCCGTCACCGTGCGCGATGTGCTGACGTACATCGACGCCGCGCGTTCCGCCGCACGCACCGAAGGACGCCTCCGCCCGGCCTGAGGCCGACGGGCGTCGGACCCCCACGGGTCAGGCCGCGGCGCGATCGACCGGGATGTACGTTGCGACGCCATCGCCGTTTCGAGCGGACTGGAGCGCCCGAGTCGCGGCGATGAGAAGCTTGGCGGGGGTGGTCACCTGCGCCGCGTTCTCAGCGGTTCGCGAAGCCATGCCCGCGCAGATGGTGACCTTTACGTCCGACGAGACCTGGTGACCGCTCAGCCAGCTCGGGCTCAGGCGTGCGACATCGTCCCGCAGGGCGACCGCGTCGGACTCGGCATGCTCGGCGTTCGTGCCGGGGAGCAGGATGCTGATCACCGCGTTCGAGATTCGGCAGACGATGCCACCAAGCGGCTCGAACCGACGGTTCACCAGCGCGATGACCGAGAGCAGAATCTCGTCGCTCGCGATCTGTCCCGCCTGCTGGGCAACCGGCGAGAGGCCCTCGATGGTGACCTGGACGAGTGTGAGCGGGTCCTCGTTCTTGACCGTCGTTTCGAAGAGCTTCTCGAGAATCGCGTCGAACCCCTTGCGGGACGGGATTCCAGTGACCGCGTCGGTATCAGGCGATTCGGTGAGCAGGTGCTCAAGCTTCGAAGTCGCGAACGATTCCCGCGGCGCCGAGGAGCCGATCGCAACGATCTGGCGGTCGGCGGCTCCCAGAACCTCTTCCGCCTTCCGGAAATCGCCCGCGTCGACATCCAGAAGGTCCGCGAGTTCCTTCGCGCCCTCGCTGACCTCTCGGAGGATGGAATCGCACACGTCGGTCGTCATCCTGAACCACTGCTCGGCACGCTGGTAGAAGCGCCTCGTCGCTGCGCGGGCGTCCTCCTCAGTCAGGATGTCGTGAGCGAGGCCGCCGAGCGCGGCGCATCGGACAATCTCGAGCGCCTCCTTCGGCGCCGCCGTGGGGCGTTCGTGGTAGCGGATCGGGATCACGAGCGAATCCGGAAGACGCCAGCGCTGCGCAAGCATTGCCCCGATCTCGGGGTGCTGATGCTCGAACGCCAGCAGCTCCTCACGCACCAGCTTGGAGTGGTCGCCCTGGGTCTGTTCGATCGCGTAGAGGTACTCGGATCCGAGCGCCTTGTACATCGCGAACATGCCGACGTCCTGGAGCAGCCCGGCGAGGAAGACCTCGTCTGCGCAATCCAGCCCCATCCGGACCGCGACCGTTCGACCGGCGACCGACGTGAGCAAGCCACGCCTCCAGTACGACTTGAAATCGAACCGCGGCTCGGACGACACGTCGATGGAGCTGACAAGGCTGAAGCCAAGCGTGAGGCTCTTGACGGGCGACAGGCCCAGCATCACGATCGCCTTGCGGATCGACGAGCACCGCTCCCGGAGGCCGTAGAAGCTCGAGTTGATCGTGCGAAGCACCTTCGCCGCGAGTGCCTGGTCGGTCTGGATAACCCCCGCGAGATCGTCCATCGAAACATCCGGATCGCTCGTGAGATCGATCACCCGCACCGCCACGAGGGGGAGCGAGGGGAGATCCGGACAGGCGAGGATGTCTTCGAGAATCGTGCTCATCTGGTTCGTTGTTGGCGGTTACGAGGCGTATCGGATTGATCGTCAAGCAAGTTGGGTGGAATCAACGCCTATGCGATCGGGTCATCGAACCTATCTGGACCTCCAACCGTCACGGTGCGCAAAAACAGTCTCACACTCCTGAGTTCTCGCCCCATGCAGTACGCGAACCACGCTGACATCATCCGTACAACTCGCAGACTCGCGTTGAAATCCACGATCGCTTCATCGGGCTTCTCAAGCATCGAAGCCACGGCCTGGGCGGTCATCGCGCTCACGGGCCAGGTCTCATCGTCTTTATCGTGCGAAATTCGGAACGCCCCTTCTGAGGGGGAGAAACGGATCACCTTCCCCGGTTCGAGCGTGTTCGCCGCGTCGAGCCCCGCAGGGCGGAAGCCCACTTCGTCCATCACGCCCACAATTGCGAGCGCAGCGACGCGCGCCGCGGCCTGTCGCGCTGTCTCATCGCCAGAATCATCACGCAATTCGTTCGATCTCAATGGAACTTCGTCGAGCCGTCGCATGAGCGCCACAGCCGTCGCGTAGAGCCGCGGGTGTGGGTCGAGCGGGGCAAGACTCCGAAGGAGGAGTTCGGCGAGGTACATCGCCGCGGCGTACGTTGGCAGCGACCGCCTCATTCTGGGGTGATGTGTCGCGATGCTCCAGCCAGTGAAGGTGAGCAGTTCGCGGTCGGCGCGATAGATCGCTTCGAGATGGCCCACCGAGAGCGGTTCGATGCCGCCGTCAAAGCTGGAACGGTATCGACGAGAACCTTTGGCGAGACCACGGACGAGGCCGTGATCGCGTGTGAGGAGGACGGCGATCTGGCTTGTCTCCGACCAGTCGAGCTGTCGGAGGGCGAAGGCGTGGTCGGTCGTCGGCGGCATGGGTTCCGTGGCGGTCGAGGGGCTACGCTGCGCGCGTGAAGTTCCAACTGATCGATACAGTGCTCGAAGCGGGCGAGGCGCACATCGTGACCGCCAAGCTCGTGAGCCGTGCCGAAGAGTATCTGGGTGATCATTTCCCCACGTTCCCGGTGCTGCCGGGAGTCATGATGCTTGAGTCCATGACCCAGTCGGCCCGCCAACTGCTTCAGCGGACCGGGTGGTCGGAACCGATCCCGCCCGTTCTCGGCGAGGCGAGGGCGTTCCGTTACGGGCGTTTCGTGCAGCCCGGATGGATGCTCGTCACCCGCGTCGAGCGGACCGGCGAGCCCGTGGACGGGCACTGGGGATTCAGCGGAAAGTCGTTCGCGGTCGAGCGTGACCTCTCGACGTGGGCCGAGGCGCCCGTCGCGGCGGCCGGGAAGTTCTCGCTCAGGGCCGCGCGGATCGACGCCCGCTCGGCGGTGGGCGGAACGGGTTGAGGTTTCGGGCTAGACTGGACGCTCGCGCGGGCAGGTTCGGGGATTCTTGAGCCCGCGGCGACGCACGCAAACAGACTTTCGCGAGGTGGCGATGGAGCGCGACGAGATTTTCGACAAGATCCGAGAGGTGCTCGTCGAGGCACTTTCCGTCGATGAGGACGAGGTGACCCCTGAGGCGACGATCTTCGGCGACCTGGGCGCCGAGTCGATCGACATCCTCGACATCCAGTTTCAACTCGAACAGAGCTTTGGGTTCAAGATCGCCCAGGGCGAGCTGTTCCCGGAGGGCGTCGCCCAGAATCCGGAGTACGTCGAGGGCGGCAAGCTGACGCCTGCGGGGATCGCGCTGCTCCGCGAGCGGATGCCCCACTTCGACGTTTCGGCCCTCGAGAAAGATCCGAGCGTTGAGCAGGTCCAGAGCATCCTGACAGTCGAAGCCCTGGTCCGGTTCGTCGACTCGAAGCTGGCCGCGGCCTGAGGCGCCCCACGTGCGGTGGATGTGGATTGACCGGATCGTCGAGCTGATACCCCGCGAACGACTCGTCGCGGTCAAGAACGTCAGCCTCGCCGAGGAACACCTCCACGATCACTTCGAGGCGGACCCGGAATCGGGGCGGTCCGCGACGCCGGTCATGCCGGCGTCGTTGATCGTCGAGGGCATGGCGCAGACCGCGGGGATTCTGGTCGGCCACGCGGGATCGTTCAAGGAAAAGGTCATCCTCGCGAAGATCGGACGAGCAACCCTGGAGCGGGAGGCGACGCCCGGCTGCGTGCTCCGCTACACCGCTCAGATGAAGTCGCTTGACGCCCGCGGGGCGTCGACGACCGGCCTCGTCGAGATCGCGTCGCCCTGCGGGGTATTCGAGGAAGCCGGCCGGATCGAGCTGATCTTCAGCCACCTCGACCGGAACATCGGCGGCGATGTGTATCCCGAACACAACTTCGTGTTCGGCGACGCCTTCCGCGATCTGATCGTCAACAGCGGGTTCGAACTGCCGGCGTGACGACTGCGGCCTACCAGATAAACGGGTCCGACGGTCTCGAAAGCTGATCAGGCGTCGGCAACCAGCCCACCGAGACCAGGGCGATCTGGATGAGCGAGATCACCACCGGCACGACCGAAAGCGCGATCGCCCACTCTGCCAGTCGCCTGCCCGTCTCGTACTGCCGCCGCCCAACGGTGTCGCAGATCAGGATCACCAGGATGACGGTCGAGAGCTTCAGTCCGACGAGGCCCATCACCCCGAACTCCTGAAGCATCTGGTTTGCGATCGTGTTGACTTCTTCCGCGCCAAAGTGCTCGATGACCGTCTCGGTCAGGATCACGTCGAGTGCGCTGACGAAGATGTACCAGACGTACCGCCCGGGGTAGATAACGTCCGCGCGTGGACCTCGCGCCGGTTCGATCACCACCGTCGGCGGCGCTCCGGCGGGGAGCGGGTCAGGGGTCACACGTATAGGGTCTTCCACGACTGAGCACTCGCCCGCTGACGGATCACCCCCGCGATCCGATCCCGAAGGGCCACACCCAGCAGGTAGGGTCAGCCCGCCGCTTCTTCCGGAGACGCGTCGGCGAGCGCTTCCCGGCAGAGCTTATCGAACAAATCGACCGGCGCCTCCCGATTCGTCCAAAGCTGGAATTGAGACGCGGCCTGTTTCACGAACATTTCAACGCCGTCGATCGTGTGGTAACCCAACCGCTTCGCTTCGCGGAGCATCGGCGTTTCCACGGGGTTGTAGACCGTGTCGAAGAACACGGTTTCAGGTTCAACCTTCGTCAATTTGCTGACCGGGATTGAAAGCTCTTTCGGCGACGGGCCACCCGCCATGCCGAGGGGGGTGCAGTTGATGTAGGCGTGGCAACAGACGCTATCGATCTCGTCGAGAGACGCGGCGGTGATCTCGATCCGTCCGGTCGCGGCTGGACCGCTTCTGGCGTTCAGTTCCTTCGCGACACCTCGGGCCTTCTCGATGGAGCGACCGAAGATCACCACCGCGCCACCCGCACGCGCGGCCGCGTAGGCCGCGGCACGCGCGACGCCGCCGTTTCCGATGACGCCGATGTGCGGGGCATCAACATGACGAAGCGCTTCGCCGAGGAGCTGCTCGATCGCTGACGAATCGGTGTTGTACACGCCGATCGCGCCTGATTCTGACCCGTCGAGATCACTCCCGCAAACAAGCGTGTTTGCGGCGCCGAGCGCCTGAACCTCGTCAGCGATGCTGGTGGAGCGAGTGTTCGAATCATTCCAGTGTGCGGCATGCTCCTTGTGCGGAAGCGTCACGCTCGCGCCAGAGAGACCGAGGCCGTCGTACGCCACCAACGCTCCAACGGTCGCCCTGAAGCTCGTCTCGCTCGCTTCGGGGTCCTTCGAGTCCGCGGCGATCGGCAGCGGCAGGTACACCCCATCGTGCCCGACATGCTCAAAGCCTGCGTTGTGAATCAGCGGGCTCAATGAATGCCCGACCGGCCATCCGATCACGCCGTAGACCCTCGTCGCGGGGCCGATCGATCGGAAGCGGAAGCGATACAGCAGCTCCGAAATCGTCGGCTGACCGGGCGCGGTGGCCGACTCATCGCGTAGTGCAGCGAAGGTCAGAAGACCGTTGAACTTCGGAGCGAGGACGCGGCTCATCAGGCCAAACTCGCCCATGCCCAAGGCGATGATCGGCTTGGGCGACTCCCGCATAATGTCGAACAGATCCAGGTTGTCGCGGAGCGATCGCGCGCGATACGCGACTTTGACGACGGCGCACGCCGGCTCCTGATAGGCCGCGAGCAGGCGACGCGAGAGGTCGGCGGGTGGACCCTGGAAGTCGTGGATGCTGAGGATCAGGCGGGTCGGCACGTCGCGCGTCTGCGCCGGGTGATCGACGCAGAGGTTGATCTTCTGTCGAAGGTTCGCGGATCGCTGATAGGTCGCGAGCTCCACGTCGAGGTACGCCGGAGGCGTCTCACACGCCGCGGTGAGCTTCTCAAGGAGGCTGACCCGATCGGCGTCGTCGCCGTCGTAGTCGCCACCCTCGCTCGCGCTTCGGCAGGTGAGCACGCACGGGAGTGGAGACTCGGCGAGCAGCCTCTGGAGCTGTTTGACGCGGTAAGCGTCCTCCGTGTCGCCCTCTGAGCCCGGGAAGAAGCTGTCGATCCTCCACTCGACGAGATCGGCGCCCTTTGCGGCGGCGAGGGTCGCGTCGGTGAGGGCATGGTCGATGTCCTCGACGGTGATGGGGACGCAGACCATGGTCCGCTTCGGAGTCGTCATGGTTCGAGGGTATCGACACCGATCGACGCTCACTCCGGTAGCATCCGGCGCCTTGGACTGGCTCTTCAACGACCAACCCCCGCCGATGGAGCTTCCGACGCTCGACACGCGGTTCATCCCGCTTCGGCCGAACGCTCTCGCACGCGCCATCGCCGCGTCGCCTGACGTCTTCGGCCCCGCCTGCACGCGGGCGTCGGAAGTGATGAAGGCGATCGACCGGGTCATCGACCAGGAGGTCACCGCACTCCATGCTCACATCGACGAGCTGTACGAGGCGCTGAACCCTGACAGCGACACCCCCCATCGCGGCCTGTCCGCTCGCGCCGAGGACCGCGGGGAACGCGAACTGCTTCGGGCCCTTGCGTACGTCCTCGACAAGGCCAACTACGACGATCTGAGCGAGGCGCAGATCACCAAGGCGATTGAGGCCGGGACCGCCCTCGGTGTGCGGGTGAGCGTCGACCCGTCGAAAGTTGAGCACCTGAGCCTGCACGTCCGAGGGCTCGGCGAGGTTCCGGTGTCGCGACGCCGCCGGTTCCGCCCGTGGAAGACCGTGACGCACGAGGAGCCGGTCTACCGCCGCCTCGCGGTCGTGGTCCGCCTCACAGGCGAAACGGGGATCCGCCTCAAGCTCTTCCGCGACATCCCGGTACGGGACGTCGAGGCCTTGCTCCCGCACGCCGAGGTGAAGATGTCGCTCTTCGACCGGGTGCAGGTCTTCGGGGGCGGCGTCGGGGCGCTCGGTGGCGTCGCAGCGAAGATCTTCACGGCGATCACCACCGGCGTGTTCGCTCTTACCGCCCTCGCGTGGGCGTTAACCATCGGTCTCGGTGGCCTCGCGATTCGCTCGTTCTTTGGGTACCGACGAACGAAGAAGCTCCGGTCCAATCAGCGCACGGCGCATCTCTACGACCGAAACCTTGCGAACAACGCGTCGGTCCTGCATGCGCTCGTGCGGATGATCCATCAGGAAGAGGTGAAAGAGGCGACGCTCGCGTACATGTTCCTTGCCTCACCCGAGACCCCCACCACATGCGACGAGGACATCGACCGCGCCGCGGAGGCGTGGCTCAGGGATGCTTGCGGACGGGACGTGAACTTCGACTGTCCCGACGCCCTGGAGACACTTTCACGCCTTGGACTGCTTGACAGCGATGGCCGCGAGGTGATCGATCCCGAGCGGGCGTTGTCGACCCTCGACGACCACTGGCGCCGGCGGGCCAGCGAGCGATGCCATCTCGATTTCGAGGGCTGCGGCGGCAGGTCGCGTCGCAAAAACACAGCCGCCGCTCACGATTGAGCGGCGGCTGATGGGTCGCAAACAGTTGGTAACGCGTATCAGCGGCGACGACGCGTCGCGGTCAGGCCGCCGAGGCCCAGAAGCGCGAGGGCGCTCGGCGCGGGGACGAGCACGAAGTCGTCCACGAAGGCCGACTGCGGGTTCGCGTCGGCGAGGACGCCATTGACCAGCTCGGCGCGGGCACGGATGCCGACCGTGCCGGCGTCACCGATGCCCGAGACGCTGAACTGACGCCAGGTGGCGTCGGCCATGTTGACGGTGGTCAGGTCGAGCTCGACGCTGTTGAGGACGTTGCCGCCCATGTCGAGGAAGTCGATGCCCAGGAGGAGGGCGTCGGCGGTGAAGTTGGCTTCGATGAAGCTGAAGGCCGAGAGGGTGTACTCAACGCCCTCAACGCCAGCGACATCCTGAGTCAGGATCGCATTAACCATGAACGGCTCGTCGTCACCGAGGCCACCCTCGAAGGAACGGAACCAGAGACCACGGGCGCCGCCCATGGTGTTGTTGGCGAAGCCGACGAACTCGGCCGAGTTCACGGCGCCGCCGGAAACGTCCATGTCGGGCTCGGTGAGCGTCCACCCGTCGGCGGTGTTGCCGTCGGCGCCGATCTCGAGGTCGCCATTGGTGAGCAGGTTCTGGGCGCTCGCGGCGGCGGCGAAGCCGGCGAGGGCCACAATCATGGTGGTCGTGCGCATACTCAGTTCTCCCATCCGGTTTGCAGAACAATCCCCGATCCGACAGACGCGCGGAGGGGCAAGCGATGTAAACGGTACCACCAACTGGGGTAACGGCCAGTCGTTTTGCGGATGAACAACGAGCAATCGGAGATCGACCGTGTCCAATAACAATCCGGCCGGGTCGCGAGCTTGCTACAGCTCTCCCAGCCTCCGCGCCGTCTCCTGCTCCACCAGCGCCTCGATCAGCGGCCCGATCTCGCCGGAGAGCAGGTCCGCGGTCTTGAACTTGACGCTCAGGCGCTGGTCGGCGGTGATGTCGTCCTGATAGCGGTAGACGCGGACTTTTTCGCTCCGCTCGCCGTGGCCGATCTGGCTCCGGCGCTGGTCGCCCCGCTCGGCGGCGGCCTTGGCCTGCTCGATCTCGTGGACGCGGGCCGTCAGGAGGCGGCGGGCCTTTTCGCGGTTCTGGGCCTGGCTCTTGGACTCCTGCATCCGCACCTCGACGCCCGTTGGGCGGTGGATGAGGTGGACGGCGGTCGCGACCTTGTTGACATTCTGACCGCCCGGG
>PAKY01000005.1 GCA_002706885.1 Phycisphaerae bacterium | reverse complement strand
CGCCGCCACCCCCCCTCTCCCCCTCCCCCCCCCCCCCCCCCCCCCCCCCTCAATTTCGCGCACAAACACGCGACAACGCCCTCGCTGCGCACACTCACGCACATCCACGCGATTTCCCTACAACCCACCTCGTTTCGCACGTACGTTCTCACAGCCCAAGCCTCACCGCCCGTGGAGGACGCACAAATGCGATCCCCCTTCACCCGTTCGATCAGCCTCGTCATCACCCTGCTTGCCATCCTCAACCTGACCGCCTGCGACGTCCTTCCGCAGATCACGGCCTTCCAGGACGAAGCCCATCGAGCGCGAGAAAACCTCGACACAACGATTGCCCGCATCGAGGGAGTTCAGCAGACACTGACCGACGACGACCCACGCCGTCCCGAGATCGCCTCCGCCCTCGCCGACGCCCAGCGCCACCGCGCCGCGTTCGACGAAGTGCTCACGCGACTCGACGACGCCATCGCCGAGACCGAAGTTCCAACCGACTCAATCTCGGGCCTCGCCCACGCCGTCGCGCCCCTCCTCCCCGAGCCCGCCCGTCTCCCGCTCCTCCTGGGTGGTGGCCTCGCTGTATCACTCCTGCGCGCGGGCCAGCTCAAGCGCTCGGCGGCCTCGATCGTCAGCGGCTTCGAACGCGCCATGTCCCGCGACGACCAGCTCAGAGACGCGTTCGGCCGCAACGCCGATCTGTTCAGGGCCAGTCAGACACCCACCGCCCAGCGCATCGTCGACGAAGTGAAGCGACGAGACACCCATATGATCCGCCTGCCCGTGTGAATCCTGATGGCGGTTTCGTCGGAACAACCCTTTAGCGGGGAGGTGCGCCGATGCGCTCCCCGCCGCCCGAGCCTCATCGCCCACATCACAGCGGGGAAGCTCAGATGACCTCAGCCGTGTCCACAACACGCCGCCACGCCGCGTTCACGCTGATCGAGCTGCTCGTCGTCATCGCGATCGTCGCGCTGCTCATCGGGATTCTTCTTCCCGCTCTGAGCAACGCGCGGTCGTCGGCTCGGGCGGTGTTGTGTCAGTCCAACCTGCGCAGCATCGGCCAGCTCATGCTTATCTACCGCAACGATCACGACGGCGCCCTGCCCGTCATGTCCGAGCGCATCGAGGCCTACCCCGATCAGATCGAGCCCGTCGAGGCCGACTTCCCCGATCGCGACGCGTTCTACTACGCGTGGCTCAACTACTACACCCTCCCGCGCATGTTCGCGGGCCCCGACGTCGCGCCGCCGCGATGGTCGGAGGTCGAGAACGGGTGGGAGGCGGGCCAGCCGTGGGCCTGCCCCGAGGACCGCGGCACGATCACCGCTCCGCCTTCCGACGTGAGCGTCTACCAGACCAGCTACTACTACCCCCCGGGCCTCGCGATGGCGGCGTTGTGGTCGTTCTTCGACGACGCCTCCGACGGCGTCGCCGACGTCGAGATCCCGGGCAAGACCGTCGCGCAGGTCTGGGAGGACTGGGTCCCGATCGACCCCCCGGGCGACGCCCCGATCACGGACAAGCTCCCCGTCCTCACCGACGCGTGCGTCATCGAGAGCTCGGTGAACGAGCCCGCCGACTGGCACAACGGCGGGTCGCGCTACGACCTCGGCGCCTACGCGCTGTTCATCGACGGCTCGGTCGGCTGGAACAACGTCGAGGGCACCAACATCGACAGCGGCGGCCCGTTCGCGATCGCGCTCGTCGAACTGCTCAGGCGCCTCGGCATCAACGAGAACGGGGTGCCGACGCCGTGACACAGAGCACGACCGAGATCGAGTCCGACCCTTCGACGCAGCCTTCGCTCGTTGAGCCGGATGACCTCGCGCCGGTCGAGTCCGAGCCGGGTCTGCGCGAGCGCGCCGCGGCGTTCGAGGCGCGCGTGAAGGCGTGGTTCGATCGTCGGTGGCGCCATCGACCGACGCGGTACGGCACGCTCATCGTGGCGTTGGCGCTCGTCGGCGTCGGCGCTTGGGTGGTGTACGAGCGGACGCGGTTCGAGCCGCCGCCGGACTACACCACGGCGGGTCTGGACGAGGTGTTCAACTACACGCTGCTGACCGACGACTTCAACAGGCTGTCGATCGAGGAGCGTCTGGAGCTGATCCAGCAGCTCGTGGCGCGGCTGAAGGAGATGGGCGGGAACGACTCGGTGATGATGGCGCTGTTCGCGAGCATGATCGCGGGCGAGGCGCGGGCGCAGCTAGAGGAGAACGCGAGCCGCCTCGCGGTGGACCTGATGGACAGCTACGCGACCTCGTACGACCGCGGCGCCCCGATCCAGGTGCGCGACGCGTTCGTCGAGGCGAAGGTGGTCGAGTTCCAGAAGACGATGGAGGCCCTCGCGGGCGAGGTCCGCGACGTCTCGGACGAGGAGCGGCTGGAAGAGGCGCGCAAGCAGGCGCGTCGTGACATGGGTCGTATCCGCGACGGAAAGGTCGAACCGGACCAGATGCTTCGGATGTTCGACGTGCTCAACAACGGCATCGGCAAGCACGCCACGGGCCACCAGAAGACGCGGATCTCATCGTTCGTGCGCGACATGGTGTACACGTTGCGGCGGGGCGACGCGGACGGCGCATCGGTCGCGCCTTGATGCTCGTCGCTGTGGATCAGGACGAGGGAACGTGGCCGCGCCATTTTGCGGCTTCCTCGGTCGGTGTTGCGCCGAAGTGCTTCTTGAACTCGCGGCTGAACTGCGACCGGCTCTCGTAGCCGACGCGCGTGGCGGCGACGCTCGCGGGGATGCCTTCGGAGGCCATGAGCAATCGGGCCTTGTCGAGGCGGATGGCCTTGAGGTATTGGAGTGGGGTCGTCGCGGTGATGGCCTTGAAGTGGCGGTGGAACATCGCGGGGCTCATCTTCAGCGAGCCTGCGAGGTCTTCGACGTTGAAAGTTCGGTCGTACGAGGCGTGCATCTCGCGGAGGACGCCCGCGATCTCCGCGTAGCGGCCGTGGCGGGCGGCGACGGCGCGGAGGGCGTCGCCGCGATCGCCGACGAGGGCGCGGTAGGCGATCTCGCGGGCGATCGCGGGGGCGAGCAGCCTGGTGTCGCGTTCGTTGTCGAGCGCGGCGACGAGCCGTTCGGCGGCGTCGATCATCTCGGGCGGCGTCACGCACGCCTCGACGGAGTGCTCGGGCGGGTTGGCGACGGCGGTCTCACCGAGGTCGAGGAGCAATTCGGCGATGAGGGCGGGGCTGACGGTGACGCCGACGCCGAGGAGCGGTTTGCCGGGCTCGACGTTGGTCTCGCACTCGAAGGGCATGGGGAGCGAGAGGACGAGGTAGTGGCGGGCGTCGTAGACGTAGGAGCGGTCGCCGAGGTGGCCCGTCTTGCTGCCCTGCGCGAGGACGACGATGCCGGGGTCGTAGACGACGGGGGCGCGGGGGCGGCTTATCGATGAGCGGAAGTAGTAGACGTTTGGGAGCGGCGAGGTCGTGACGCCCTCGGGGAGATTCATCGCGCTAAGGCGTTCGGCGAGGCGGGTGGTGGGCATCGCGGTGGAGCCTTCCTGCGGGCGGCGAGGCCGTTGACTGGCGTCTGCGGCCGGGATGACAGGATTGGGCAAGCCATTGCGAGCATCGTGCGTTGCCCGGCGGGGAGCGGTGGCCCAATCATGCTTCATTCATCGAAGAACTGAGGCGTTGTTGATCGTAGGCGGTCGGGGCCTTTGAGCCCCGACGATCGAAAGGTACAGGAATATGTCAGCGACGAGCAAGGGTATCGAGGGCAAGGTGGTGGTGATCACGGGCGCGAGCAGCGGCATCGGCGAGGTGACGGCGCGCGAGCTCGCGTCGCGCGGCGCGAAGGTCGTGTTGGGCGCGCGGCGGACGGATCGGCTCGAGTCGGTCGCGTCGGAGATCCGCGACGGCGGAGGGTCGGCGGTCGTCGTGGCGACGGACGTGACGAAGCGCGAGGATGTCGAGAAGCTGGTCGAGGCCGCGGTTGAGAACTTCGGGCACGTCGACGTGATGCTCAACAACGCGGGCGTCATGCCGCTCTCGCCGTTGTCGGCTGGGAAGGTCGACGAGTGGGAGCGGATGGTCGACGTGAACATCAAGGGCGTGCTGTACGGCATCGCGGCGGCGCTACCGCGGATGAAGGAGCGCGGGAGCGGGCACGTGATCAACGTGTCGTCGGTGGCGGGGCACGTCGTCTTCCCGAGCTCGGCGGTGTACTGCGGGACGAAGTTCGCGGTGCGTGCGATCTCCGAGGGGCTTCGGCAGGAGGAGGACAGCATCCGCGTGACGATCATCAGCCCCGGGGCGACGGCGTCGGAACTGGCGGACTCGATCACGCACAGCGAGACGCGCGATTCGATCGCGCCGATCGTCGGGATGGCGATCCCTGCGGAAGCTATCGCGCGGGCGATCGCGTTCGCGATCGAGCAGCCGGACGACGTGGATGTGAACGAGGTCCTGGTGCGGCCGACGAAGCAGCCCTTGTGATGTGTGGCTGAGTGGAATGCGCGGCTCGCGCCGGAAGGGGTGGGTCGCGATTGGGTGGGTGTGGTGATTGGTTGAGCCCAGCGACTCGGGTCGCTGGGTTTTCTTTGCGCGGTGTTGGTCAGTCGTCGCATGCCCCTCCCCGCGGCGCGGCGGTTGCCCGACCGTCAGAGAACGAGATCGGCGCACAGAGCCGATGGTCTAGTCATGCGCTGCCCATGCTCTCATGAGCCGCTCTTTGTGGTATTCGGTCGTCGCGAAAACCGTGTGATTTCGAAGTTCCACGTTGAATCCGCCAACGTTTCGACGGTCGTTCGGCCGCGCCTTCAGCACTGAAATCGCGTTTCCGATGTCGTCTTCTGGAACCTCGAGAACATCCGGGATCGATTCGATCGCGTCTAGTACCTGAGATCGAGAGTGTGATCCCGGCGCGCCGATGGAGTCGAGATTCTCCATCAGCGTCCGTAAGAAGCTCGTGCATATTCGGCGCTCGAGCTCAAGATCGAGGTAGTGCGGCTCGTCGAATGTCGCGAAGAGCAGTATCTCGGGCAACTGATCGTGCGATGGTTGCCCGCCGTAGGCCCGTCGGATCGACCAGTGCGCTCCGGTAAGCGCCGCTGTGTGGATCTTCTCGTGGACGATGGCATCAACAAGTGTCGTGAAGCAGCCGGGATCTGCCCCACCGAGATACGACAGCACCCACGCCGGCGCGTGCAGCCGGAAGTCGGCGTTGGATGTCGCGACGGCGGCGGCCGCGTCGGCGTTCCAATCGCCCGGCGGAATCCGACGTCCGTCTTCATACGTCGCGTGTGTGAGCAGTTCCAGGTTCGCCCACGGCGTCGCCGTGGTCTCGTCGTTCAACAGTCGGTTGTCCGAGGTGAAGTATCGCAGCAGTTGTTGAAACGTGTCGTCTGACACACCGTTCTCGATGGCGTCCTCGACGAGACTTCGCTGCAGGGCATCGTCGGGGATCCACATCAGTCGTTCTCGTGTTGCCGTCGGCAGCACAGTCCATGTCAGACTCCCTCGAAACAGCACGTAGCAGAACGTCAGCGCAATCAATCCTGCTCCGAGCCCCGCGATGATTTTCCATCGACGTCGAGAGAAGCGAAGTTCTGATAGCGACGCGACCGGACGTCCGCATTCCGGGCATGCGTTTGAAACGGGGG
This sequence comes from Phycisphaerae bacterium, assembly GCA_002706885.1. Taxonomy (GTDB): domain Bacteria; phylum Planctomycetota; class Phycisphaerae; order Phycisphaerales; family UBA1924. Next base: position 11,673 of record PAKY01000005.1, on the reverse strand, counting down.
CGGGCAACTCATAGAGGCATCGCGGGCAGCGATCTCTGTCTCGTTTTCCATCGCCCTTCAAGAGGCAGGCGGCGGCGAGCACGAGTGGTAGTGATAGCAGCAAGGCTGCGAGTTCAGAGATCATGGCACTCTCGATGAACCGATTGAGTCAGGTCGGTGGCCGCAACGGTGTGGGAACAACGTTCCAACCCGAGATCAGGGCTTCGCCGTTCATCGACACTGACTCGTCGTACCGCGGTCGTTCTTCGTCGGATGCGTGTGTTGCTTCCGTCGAGGTGGACTCGACTCGCGGCGACTTCACACCGCGCGGTCAGTCGTCGCTGCTCGCGATGGCGCCTGATTCGGTGCGGCAGGTGATGGTGAGGGCGCCGGGTTTGATCTGGAGGGCGAGGAGTTTGACGCGGCGGCCGTCGGGGAGCGCAAGGACGGGGTCGGTGGAGACGGGGGCGGCGCCTTCGAGCATGTTGACGAGCTCGGCGAGGGTGTCGTCGTCGCCGAGGTCGGCCTCGATCGAGTCGGGCAGTTCGCGCTTGGCCTCGCGGATGAGCCACCAGGCGGGGACGGGGAGGCGGCCGATGTGGAACCAGTCGGCGCGGAGCCAGACGGAGCCGTCGTCGCGGAGTTCGGGGCAGACGGTCGCGGTGAGGATGCGGGGGGCGCCGGTGGGTGGGGCGTAGCGGACGCCGAGGCGTGCGGTGTCTTCGGCGAAGTGGACCTGCAACTCGCTGAACTCTCGGGGCCAGTCTGGCATGTCCTGCTGTGAGGCGAGCCACTTCGGGAGGCGCGCGGTGAGCCACGCGCTCGCGGCGGACTCGGTGATGGTCACGGCCCACGGCTCGCTCGCGTAGGCGCGGCGCTCGCCTTCACCGACGCGGGCCGCGGGGGCGCGGACGCGGGTGATCTCGTAGCTCGCGGCGTTCTCGAGCTGCTCGGCGCGCTGCGCGAGCTCATGGTCGGCGTGGGCGAGGCTTCGCCACCACGAGGGCGTCGCGGCGGTCAGGACGCTCGTGAAGACGACGCCGAGCGAAACGATCGCGACGACGACCAGGGCGAGAGCGATGAGGGAGCGGCTGAGGGTGGGGCGGGGGGCTGCTGTTGTTTCGGGTGGTTCGGAGGGCTCGGCGTCTGGCTGAGGTCGCGGTGGTGGTGGGGAGGGAGGGGTGGCGCGGCGTTTGGGGTGGGGCTTGTTTCGCCGGCGCGGGGGCATTGGGGAAAGGTAGCGGGGGAGGGGGGGAGGGCGCCGGGGGTTGGGAGTCGGGAGACGGGATCAGGCATCCGGAGCCAGGCACCGGGCACCAGGAAGTGGGAAGTGGGAAGTGTGGGATCGTGGAGAAGCCGCTTTGCGGCGTCTCCACGGCACCCGGCAGCCTGCACCCTGCAGCCGGGTGTCGGGTGTAGGCATTCGGTGTTTGGTGATGGGGGGTGGGGAGCATGTCCGCGATTTGCGTGGCATGGCACACGAGAGGTAGTGGCACGCTGGAGGCGTGCAGGGGGAATGAAAAAAGCCGGCGTGGTGGCGCCGGCTTGGGGAGAGTGTTGGGTTGTTGGAGGTTGGTTTAGCGCTTCGAGAACTGGAAGCGGCGGCGGGCGCCGGGCTGGCCGTACTTCTTCCGCTCGACGCGGCGGGCGTCGCGGGTGAGGAAGCCGACGTCGCGGAGGACGGGTTCGTAGGTGGGGTCGTAGCCGACGAGTGCTCGGGCGATGCCGAGGCGGACGGCCTGTGACTGGCCCGTGGGGCCGCCGCCGGCGCAGCGGACGACGACGTCGAGCTTGCCGTTGGCGCCCGTGACGTCGAGGGCGGCGAGGGCGTCGAGGCGTTCCTGCGGGGAGCTGAAGTACTCCTCGAGGGACTTGTACTGCTTGCGGGTGATCTGGAACCGCAGCGATCCCTTGCCTTCACCGTCAGCGGCGGGACGGAGGCGGACGCGGGCGACGGCGGCCTTGCGTCGTCCGACGCCCCACCACCAGCCGTGCTTGTCGGCGGGGCGGGGTTCGGGGAGTTCGCGTTCGGCGGCGTCGGGGCGGGCGCTGTCGAGGACGTTCTCGCCCGCGAGGTCGGGGTTGGTGATCGTGGTTTCCAGAGCGTGCTCAGCCATGTGGTATCAGCCTCTTCGGTGTCCGGCCCGTGCGTTTGGTTCGGTCGCGTGGGGGGGCGGTGTGTTCTGGTCTCGCTCAGGCCTTCAGCGGCACGGGGTTGTTGCTGGCGTGCGGGTGGTCGGTCCCCTCGTACACCTTGAGCTTCTTGATCATCTGGCGGCCGAGGCGGCTCTTGGGGAGCATGCGCCGGACGGCGAGCTGGATGAGCTGCTCGGGCTTGCGCTCGCGGAGGGAGCCGTAGCTCTCGAGCTTGAGGCCGCCCGGGTAGCCCGTGAAGCGCTTGGCGAACTTGTCGGTGGCCTTCTTGCCGGTCAGGCCGACCTTCGTCGCGTTGGTGACGATGACGAAGTCGCCCGTGTCGACGTGGGGGGTGTACTCGGGGCGGTGCTTGCCCATGAGGACGGTCGCGATCTCGGTCGCGAGGCGTCCGAGGGGGACATCGGTCGCGTCGACTTCGCGCCAGACGCGGTCGACTTCGCCCGGGTTCTTGGCCATCCAGGTCTGCCGCCTGAGGTGCGAGGGGTGACCTTTGCTCATTGCGTGCCTCCGACGTCCATTCTGAGGGGGTGCGTGTCGCGACGACACCACCGCCCGAGGGCTTGCCAGTACGCCGTCTACCGGACGGGGCGGGCCGGGCTTTCGGGGCCTCGGCAAGGTTTGCGACTGCGGCGCCCGTGGCGGAGGCCTCGGGCAGGAGGGAAGCGTAGGCGGGGGCGGGGGGAGGTCAAGGGGTTGCGAGGCATGGCCCTCGCGAATGCCGGGTGTCAGGATTGGAGCCGGGAATAGGGTCAGGGCTGGGCGGACAGGAGGGACTCAAGATCGCGCGAGGTGTGGAGAACGGGCAGAACGGTGATTGGCGGCGGCGAGGGTTCGAAGATGATCGCGTAGCGCCCGCCATACCACCATCGATGGGTCGGGCCAGTGAGAGCGTCTCGTACCACGCCAATGTTCGGGGCCTCCGCGAGACGTTCGAAGGCTTCGATGAACATCGTCAACGCCGCGTCGACTGCTGGTCGGCCGGCCTCTTTCGCCAAGTAGTCGATGATTGCGGTGAGATCGCGCTCGCCCGAGAGCGCGACGCGGTAGCGGCTCATGCCGACGCGCGACGATCGGCGGTGTTGTCGCCCTGCGATCGGGCGCGGAGGTCGTTGATGACTTCGGCGCCGTCTCGCGTGCGTCCGGCGGCGAGGTCTGCTTCGGCCTCGGCGACCAGTCGGCGGACGTGCTGATGGACGCGGCTGAGGAGTTCTGGCGGCAGGCGGGCGGTGTCGTCATCGGTCGCCTGGCCAAGGACGACCTTCTCGAACAGCCTCGATTGTTCGTCGCGTTCGAGAAGCCTGAGACCAGCGCGCACGACCTCGCTGGCCGAGGTGTATCGGCCGCTTTCAACCTGCCGAGCGATGAAGGTGTCGAGCTCCGGCGACAGCGAGATGTTGCGGGTTTCGCGGTCGGGCATGCGATCCGTCGTAATGAGAACGATGCCGGTGTCAAGAAGTGACACAGGCAATCGGCTCGGCGTGTTCTTGGACGCCTGAATGCCCGGTGCGTTAAGCCAGCACGCGCAGCGGGTCCTCGTCGGTCTCGGAGATCTGGAGGCTCAGGCCTGGGAGGAGGGCCTCGAGGCGGTTGGCGAGGCGGGGGAGGTAGCCGCGCTCGGTGTTGGTGTGGCCCGCGAGCATGACGGAGATGCCGTGGGCCTGGGCGGCGAGGACGTCGTGGTGCTTCATCTCGCCCGTGACGAAGAGTTCGCAGCCTTCCTGGGCGGCCTGATCAAGGAGGCCGGCGCCGGCGCCCGGGACGACGCCGACGATGCGCATCATCTCGTCGCCCGAGTCGCCCGAGGGGACGGCGAACTTGATGCGGTCGTGGTCGAGGTGGGCGCGGAGGCGGAGGCCGATGGTCTCGATGGTGGCGGGCTGGTCGAGGACGAGCTTGCGGCCCGCGCCGCTACGGCGGTGGGGCTCTGGGAGCAGTTCGACGATGTCGAACGCGGGTTCCTCGTAGGGGTGGAACTGGCGGAGGGTCTCGATGACGAGGGGGAGGGCGGAGCGTGAGCAGACCATCTCGAGCCTGCGTTCCTTGACGCGTTCGAGGCCGCCGACGGACCCGCGGGTTGGGTGGGCGCCTTGGGTCGGGAGGAAAGTGCCTTCGCCCGCGGTGGAGAATGAGCAGACGCGGTAGAGGCCGATGATGCCGGCGCCGGCGGTGGCCATGGCGCTGCGGCACTGATCGATCTTGTCCTCGGGGACGAAGACGATGACCTTGACCTGTCGCGTGGGCGACGGGAGGGAGGCGGGGGCGAGGGCGCGGCAGTCGGCGGCGACGCGGTGACCCGTGTCGGTCTCGACGACGCCCGCGATGCCTTCGCAGAGCCAGTCGGTCAGGCCGTTCTCCGCGGCGTCGAGGGCGGTGTGGGGCGAGTAGATGGCGATGTTGGAACCGATCGCCTCGCGGACGATGCGTTCGGCGGGGGTGGCGTCGGTGAGGCGTTCGAGCGGGCGCCAGATGGGCGGGTGGTAGCAGACGATGGCGGAGGCGCCGAGCTGGACGGCTTCTTCCATGACCGTCTCGGTGAGGTCGATGGTGAGGAGCGTTGGTCCGCTGAGCTCGTCGCCCGGGTGCCCGACGGCGAGGCCGACGCGGTCCCATGGTTCGGCGCCCGCGAGGGGGGCGACGGTCTCCATGGCGTTGATGAGATCGGCCACGGTTCTTGTGGAGTCGGACATGCTCAATTCTAGCGCGTAACGCTTTCATTCCCGAGGCCGAACCTGGGTTTGGATGGCGATTCCGCGGGCGAGCGCCCATGATTGGCGTGATGCTCGAGTTGCGGTCGTACGCGAAGATCAACCTTGCCCTGAGCGTGGGGCCGGCGGTGAGCGACCCGCCTGAGCGGGCGGGGTTTCATCCCATAGCGAGCTGGTTCGCGGCGGTAGACCTTGCTGATGTGATCACGCTCGAGCGATCGGTTGGGGGATCGAGGTTCGAGGTCGTTTGGGCGGATGGGCGGGCGGTGGACTGGCCGCTCGAGCGGGATCTCTTCGTCCGTGCGCACGCGGTGTTGGAAAGCGTTGTGGGGCGGGAGCTTCCGACGCGGGCTCGGGTGGTCAAGCGGATTCCGGCGGGCGGGGGGCTTGGGGGCGGGTCATCGAACGCGGCGGCGGGGCTGCGGGGGATCGCGGCGCTGCACGGGCTCGATATCGATGACGCCGCGATGCGGCGGCTGGCGGCGTCGATCGGTAGTGACGTCGGGTTCTTCCTGGACCTTGAGCGGGGGCTGGAGCGGGCGCCGCGGGCGGCGGTGGTGACGGGGTTCGGGGAGACCGTCGAGCGGGTCGACGCGGCGTGGGAGCGGGGGTCGGCGGTGACGCTGCTCGCGCCGACGTTCGGGTGCTCGACCGTTGAGGTGTACCGCGCGTTCGACGCGACGGGAACGAAGCGGTTGCGCGAGGCGGACGTTCGAGCGCTGGCCGCGGGTCCGGGGATTGATCCGTCGACGCTGTTCAACGACCTTGCGGGCGCTGCGGAGAGCGTCGAGCCGCGTCTTCGGGGGCTGCGCGAGAGGGTTGAGACGATGACCGGGGAGCGTGCGCACGTGTCGGGGAGTGGTTCGACGCTGTTCACGTTTTCGGACGCTGATCTGTCATCGCTCGCGATGGAGGGCGTGGTGGTGACGCGATGCGAATTCATTGGCGACGCGTTGCGCGGGGTCGGGAGCTAACCTCCGCGTATGAGTGAGGACAAAGTCTTTCTCGGCGTCGATCTCGGCGGCACGAACATCCAGATGGGTCTCGTTTCGGAGGACGGCCAAGTCCTGACGCGCGAGAAGGCGCGGACGGACGCGGCCGAGGGGCGTGACGCTGTTCTCGGGCGGATCGTCGAGGGCGTGAACGCTTGCTGCGAGGACCAGGGGATCTCGCTCAAGGACGTCACGGCGATGGGCATCGGCGTGCCGGGGCCGGTCGATTACGTCCGAGGCGTCGTGGTGGAGGCGGTGAACCTCGGTTGGTCGAATGAGCCGATCGGCGAGATGCTTGCGCAGCGGCTCGGGATCCCGGTGACGCTCGACAACGACGTGAACGTGGCGCTCTACGGCGAGTGGAAGCACGGGGCGGCACGGGGCGCGAACGACGTGCTCGGGGCGTGGGTTGGGACGGGTGTGGGCGGGGCGTTCATCCTCAACGGCGCGCTCTACAACGGTCACTTCCAGACGGCGGGCGAGATCGGACACATGATCATCTCGCCGGACAACCCGCCCGGCGTGCGTTCGCTGGAGCACAACTGCTCGCGGACGGCGATCTGCAACCGGCTTCGCCAGCTCATCGAGGCGAGTCGGGAGAGCGTGATCCCGTCGCTGGTCGATGGGAAGCTCCACAAGATCAAGAGCAAGATCGTGGCCGAGGCCTACGGGCGGGGCGACGAGCTGACGGTCGAGGTCGTGCACGACGCGGCTGAGCGGCTCGGTGTGGTCTTGGGCAGCCTGGTGACGGCGCTCTCGCTCGGTCGGATCGTCCTCGGCGGCGGGCTGACGGAGGCGATGGGCGCGGTGTGGGTTGAGCAGGTCCGCGCGGCGGTGCACAGGGTTGCGTTCCCGGTGACGACGCGTGACGTCGAGGTCGTGGCGACTGAGCTGCTTGACAACGCGGGCGTCATCGGCGCGGCGCTGCTTGCGAAGCAGCGTGTGCTTGAGGCGTCGGACGCCGTTCAGGTCTGAAATGAGCCCCGCGGCGTTTCCGACGCGGGGCGATTGGTCTGGCGAGGCGCGTCAGTTGCGCGAACCGACGCGGGAACGGCGCGTCAGGCGCGGCCCGGAGCGTCGAAACGGAGCTCTTCGACCAGCGCATCGATCGCGAGGTCGACGCGGTCGTCGGTGATGTAGCGGCCTGCGGCGATTTCGCCACGGACGCGATCGACCACCTCGGTGCGGACGGCGGGGAGATCGCGGAGCTGTGCGATGATCCTGGCTCGGTTCGACAGCTCAACCCGATCGCCCTCGCGCCGTGGCGCAGCGGCCCGGTCCTCGCCCGGACGCACGATCTGGTCGGCGTCGGGCGCGGAAGCGGGTCGCGCGAAGGTCGTCGAGGAGGCGGGTGAGATGTTCGTCATGGAATATTCCTCGTGTGTACCTTACAGACCGCTTCGCCGTACGTATTGACGAATCCGGCCGTCCTTCTTCCCCAGCGATCACCGTCGCTTGGCGAGGGTGAATCATCCGATCCGGCGGCTTGTATCGACGGGTGGGGGGGGCGGCGTGCAAAATCGCTCGAAGGCGGGCTGAAGTTTCTAACTACTAATCGGAGCAAGGTTTGCGAATGATAACTTCGTGGGGGACGATGCCTCGGAGCGCGAGAAAACTGTTCAGGGTGGGGTCTATGCGGGCATATCCCCTATTTAAGTATTCGGCCGTTCATGCGCGGCATCGCGGTTCACGTCGCTCCAGGGCCGTTTCGGGTGGTGTGTTCGGTATATGGATAATTATCTGTTCGCTCGGAATTGTGGCGTGCGGTGGGGCGAAGCCGGCGTCGAGCGACGGGTATTACGCGAATGAGGGGAGGCAACTCTTTGACCCCGATTCGGGGGGCAGTTCGTCACAGGGCGGTCGAGGGACATGGGCGGTGATCCTCGGGCGCGCCGACACGAGTCGCGGAACGCCCGAGATGGCGTTGGAGCGTGCGCGGGAGTTCGAGGGGCTTGGCGGCGCGTATCTCGTCGATCGAGGGGGCGTGGCGCATCTCGCGTATGGCGCCTATGCAGGGCCGCGGGGATCGGAGGCGCAGGCTGATCTTGCGCGAATTCGGACGAAGACGCCGTTTCGTACCGCGGTGTTGCTTCCGTTGGCTGCGGAGACGGGCGCGGCGGCAGCCGACACGGAACTCGACCTGCGCACGGTCGCGAAGCGGTACGGCCCGAATGCTCTCTACACGCTTCAGGTGGCGGTCTACGGGCTCTCACCGAGCGATCCGAGACAGCCGAGCGGGGAGGACCTTGCGTCGTTCCGTCGCGCCGCGGAGGACGCGGCGGCTGCGTTCCGCGCCGCGGGGGAGGAGGCGTTCTATCTCCACGGCCCGCAGAATTCGATCGTGACGATCGGCGTGTTCGGGCGGGAGGACCTTGATGACTCGGTCAATCCTCCGGTCCTGAGTCGGCGGCTCCGGGAGACGCACGAGCGGCATCCGCACAACCTCTTGAACGGTCAGGCGATCCGAATGACGGGGCGAGCGGCGTCGGGGGCGGTCGTGGAGCAGTTGCAGACGAGTCAGCTTGTCGAGGTGCCCGGGGCGGGCAGGCGGTAGGAGTGGGCAGAGGGGACTGGGGATCGGCGACTGGCGATCGGGGTGTCGTGGGGGGCGCCGGAGCTGGTGTTTCGGGCCTGGTCAGTTCGAGCCGAAGCCCTGGATCCAGAGGGCTTCGATTCGTTTGGCCTTCCAGTCGCCGTCGGTGTCCTTTCGCCAGTCGATGCGCCAGATGCTGCCGGTTTTGCCCTGGCCCTGGGGCTGAGCCCAGATCGAGGTCTGTGAGCGGGCGGAGGCGGGGCCGTCGATGGCAGCGGTGACCTCCTGGACCCCGTGGTCGGTGAGGCCGCCGAGTCTGCCGAGCTGGCTCGAGATGAAGTCCGAACTGAGCAGAATCGAGACGGGGATTCGTCGGGCGATGATCGAGGCCTGCGGAACTTCGACGATCGCGTCGGCGGCGAGCATGTCACGGAGGCGGGCGATGTCCGCCGCGACGGCGGCGTCGACGAGCTGGTTCGTGCGCTCCGCGAGGGTCTCGCGCTCGGTGGTGACGTTCGTATTGAGGAACCATGCCCCGGCGGCGGCGAGGAGCAGGACGAGGAAGGCGGGAATCGCGAGCTTCGCGGCGCCCTTGTTCCGCCTCATGACGACGAGGGCGGCGATGGCGAGGAGCGCGACGGCGCCCGGGAGGAGCCAGGTCGATTCATAGAGGAGCGCATCGGTGATCGGAGGCGAGGGGAGCGGTTCGACCTCTGGGGCGATGAAGGTATCGAGTTGCGCGAGCAGGACGTTCAACGGTTCGCCTTCCGGGTGGGGTGGGGGACGGTCGGGGGAGTTCTAGCGCGCAGGTGGTTCATTGTTGCAGGTTGGTCCCGGAAGCCGCCGATTGAGCCCCGGGTCGCGGGCGGGTTCGTCGGCGGCTGTATGCGTGGCGCCGTGGCATGGATGGCCAGGGGCGGCAGGGAGCATGGATGGACGAGTTCTCCCTCGATCTGACCGGCGGCGGTGGGGCGGCGCCCTCCTCGTGGTCGGCGAGCGGCCCTTTCGAGCGGAACCTCCGCGCGTTGGAGCGTCGCAGCCCTTCGGCGGCGGCGGCGATCCGGGCGGCGCTCCCGAGCGTTGATCTCGAGTTCGTCGAGACGCCCGAGGGCGAGTTCGGCCTTCGGGCGATCGGCGCCTCCGGCCGACGGACGCTCGCGAGCGCGCGGGCGCCGCTTGCGGAGGGTCGGCGGCTCGCGGAGACGATCGATCCGCTCGAGTCGGGGTGCGTGTGCGTCGTCGGTTTCGGCGCGGGGCATCACTGCCGGGCGATGGTCGAGCGGTTCGGGGTCGAGAGCGTCGTCGCGTGCTTCGAGCCGGACGTGGGGCTGTTGCGGGCGGTGTTCGAGCGGATCGACCATTCGAGGTGGATCGAGTCTGGTCTGTTCATCCTGGTGACGAACGCGGACGACGGCCCGGCGCTGGGTCGCGGGCTCGCGGGTCTCGAGCCACTCCCGATGCTGGGGACGCGGATCGTCGAGCACCCGGCGAGTCGGGAGCGGATCGGTGAGGCGTCGACGGCGTTCGGTCTGACGGTGATGCGCGTGATGAAGACGACGCGCGCGGCGGTAGCGACGGCGCTGGTCCACTCGCGTTCGACGGTGCGCAACCTGTTCATGAACATCGATCGCTACGCGACCGAGCCGGGCGTGCTCGATCTTGCGGGGATCGCGTCGGGTCGTCCTGCGATCGTGGTGTCGGCGGGGCCGAGCCTGGCGAGGAGCCTGCCGACGCTGAAGCGCGCGGAGGTCCGGGAGCGGTTCATCGTGATCGGCGCGACGACGGTCTTGAAGACGCTGCTCGCGGAGGGGATCCGTCCCGACTTCGTGTGCGCGCTCGATCACCACGATCTGAGCCGGCGGTTCATCGAGGGGCTGACCGCGGCGGACGTCGAGGGCGTGACGCTCGTGGTCGAGCCGAAGGTCAACGCGAGCGTGGTCGACCTGTACCCCGGGGCGATCCGGATGACGCAGGAGGACCGCCTCGACGATCTGCTCGGCGGTCTGAAGCGTCCGATGGGGACGATCCCGGCGGGCGCGACGGTGGCGCACCTCTCGTACTTCCTGGCGCGGTGGCTCGGATGCGACCCGGTCGCGCTGGTCGGACAGGACCTCGGGTTCACCGATGGGCAGTATTACGCTGGGGGCGCCGCGATCCACGAGGTGTGGGGCGGGGAGCTCAACGCGTTCAACACGCTCGAGATGATGGAGTGGCAGCGGATCGTTCGGCAGGGTGGGAACCTCGTGCGGACGGTCGATCACCTCGGGCGGCCGATGTTCACCGACGAGCAGATGGCGGCGTATCTGCAACAGTTCGAGGCGGCGTTCGAGCGTGACACGGCCGCGGGTCGGCGCGTCATCGACGCGACGGAGGGTGGGGCGAAGAAGCGTTTCACCGAGCCGATGACACTTGAGGGCTTTGTCGAAGCGTTCGGTACCGCGCCGAAGCCTGAGCTGCCCGCGGCGATACGCCTCGGCGACGCGGGGTCGCGGGTCGGTCGTCTGTCCGCGATGCTGACGGGGATGTCGGCCGACGCGAAGACGATCGCGGCGCAGAGCAGGCGGTCCGCATCGATGCTCGGCGAGCTCGCCGAAGCGCTCGGCGATGGACCGCGGTTCAATCGCAAGGTCGATGAGCTGCACGTGGTGAGGGATGAGGTCGAGGCGTTGGAGCCGGCGTACGGGTTGGTGCAGCACATCAATCAGGCGGGGCAGCTCAAGAGGCTGAAGGCCGATCGAGCGATCAGGCTCGAGCGAGAGTCTCTTGATGAGCTCGGGACGCGGCGGAGGCAGATCGAGCGGGACGCGACCAACGTGTCGTGGCTTGCGGAGGCCGCGGATGAGGTCGTGACGCTCATCGAGCAGACGCGCGCCGCGATCGAGGGTCGCGGGCCGAGGCTGACGCGTGATCATGACGTGATGATCTCTCAGGCGCTCGACGTCGATGGCCCGCAGGCCGACCCCGCGAGCGTCGGTGAGGCGACATCGATCCGCGAGGTCGTGCGCGCGGTCGTCTTCGCGCACGACACCGTTGGCGGACTTGGCCAGGCGCGTGATCTCGGGGCGGAGGTCTGGAACGGTCGGAACGCGCTTCGGTTGACCGTGGAGCGTCTTCTGTTCGCGTCGGAGCTGGATGGCGTCACGGTCGTCGCTGGCGACGTCGAGCGGGCGCGTCGGTTGGTTGGCGATGCGTTCGACAACGATCGGGTGCGTGTCGTCGGCGCCGACGCGGCGAGGCTGGATCGTCGGACGCGGCGGGGGGGGGTCGGGCGGTTGTGGGCGGGGGCGTCCTGGCGCGGCGGGGGGGG
>PAKY01000004.1 GCA_002706885.1 Phycisphaerae bacterium | reverse complement strand
TTCGCCGAGCAGGTCCGCGGACGCCTCGCGGGCGTCGAGCGCGTGGCCCGCGAGATCGACGACCGCCAGGGCGCGATCCAGGACCGCGCCGCGTCCGAGGACGCCAATACGGAACGACTCACTTCCGACCAGCGCGCCATCGGCCGCGACCTCGGCCGCGAGTCCGAGGCCCTCCGCGACGTCGCCGAGCGCATGGAGGCCAACCGCTTCGAAGACGAAACCCTCCGCTCGATCGTCTCCTCGTCGAGCGCGCTGCTCGATGAGGCACAGCGCGCCTCCCAGCGCGCGACCGAGAGCCTCGCCGAAGAGCCGCAGTCGCCCGACGCCCAGCGCGCAGCCGCGCGTCAGCAAGACCGCGTCCGCGAGACGCTCGGCGAACTCCTCCGCCGCCTCGCCGCGGGCGAAGACGACTACCTCGCGCGGCGCGAGCTCGAACGCCTCATCGACGCCCAGAACCGGTTGAGCGAAGCCACCGCCCGCGCCGGCGCCGAGTCGCTCGGCAAGACCGCCGACCAGCTTAACCCCCAAGAGCGCGCCACCCTCGAAGAACTCGCGAACGACCAGCAACGCCTCGCCGACGACACCGCCGAACTCATCGACCGCTTCGTCGAACGCAGCGAACAGGAGAACGCCGACGCGACCCAGGCCGCCGCGATGCGCGAGGCCGCACGAGCGGGTCAGCGCGCCGGCGTCGAGCAGCAACTCGAGCAGGCGAGCGAGCAGATCGCCCAGAACCAGACCAACGAGGCGGGCCAGCGCCAGGCGAGCGCGGCGCAAGCGCTCCAGCAGATGCTCGAGGAGATCGAGAACGCGCAGCAGAACCGCGACGACGCCCTGCGCCGCGAGCTCGCGAGCCTCACCGACACGCTCCGAGCCCTTGTCGAACGCCAGCGCATGGAGATCGAACGCCTTGAGGCCGCCCGCGCGGGCGACGCGGACACGGCGCGGCTCGACGGGTTCATGATCGACCTGCACATCGCCACGCTCGATCTGCTCGACCGCGCCCAGGCGAACTTCGCCGAGCTCGCAACCCTTGCGGGGCTCGTCTCCGAGGCCACTGGGCGACAGAGCGACGCGATCGAGTATCTGCGGAAGGACGCGATCGACGACGCCGAGGTGGCCGAGCGCGACGCCCTCGCGATGCTCGAGGAGGCGCTCGCCGAGGCCGAGCAGGTCGACGAGGACGCCGAGCAGCGCCAGGAAGAACAGCTCAAGCGCGAGATCCGTGATGCTTACGCCGCCGCGCTCGCCGAGCAGCGAGCGATCGTCGACGCGTCAACGCTGGTCGCGACCGGTGAGCCCCTCAGCCGGCGCGACCGCGCCACCGCGCGTCGCCTGTCGGGGCGACAGTCCGAGCTGCGCGAGACGTGCGCCGGGATCCTGAAGATGAGCGAGCAGCTCGGCGAGAGCCCGGTCATCGAGTTGTCCCACGCCGAACTCGACCGCGCCGCCGAGTCCGCGTCCGAGCTTCTCGGGAGGCCGTCGCCCCCGACATCGACGCTCGTCCTCGAACGGCGCGTCGCGGGACTGCTCGAGGCGCTGGTCGAAGCGTTCAGCCAGATGACCGACGATCGCGACGACGCCTTCGGCGAGGCCAGCGGCGGCGGCGGAGGAAGCGGCAGCGGCTCACAGGGTGGCCAGCAGGACGAGGAACTCGTGCAGGCGATCGCGGAGCTTCGGATCATGCGGTCGATGCAGGAACAGCTTCTCGATCTGACGCGCTCGATCGACGGCGGCGGTGAAGAGCTTGCGGGCGTGCTCGATCGGTCGTCCGTCGCGGAGATGCAGCGCCGCCTCGCGGATCGCGGCGAGCAGGTGCTCGAGAAGCTCAAGGAGCGCGCGGCGCCGCCGGGTGGACCGCCACCGGTTCAGGTCGGCGAGCCGCGCGGAGACGAGGCGGTCGAGGGCGGGGAGGACGCGGAGTGAACGCACGATTCTGGAGCCTGGTCGCGGTTGGCCTGCTCTCGCCTGCGCTGTGCGCGAGCGCCGAGCCCGTGCCGTCGCTCGATGAGCTGCTCGGCCTCGCGGAGGCGGCGGAGGAGTCCGAAGAGACGATCGATCAGGCGGAGGCGGATCTCGATCGGGCGCTGAGCGACGGTGACCCGCGCGAGCAGCTCACGGAGGCAGTGGATCTCATGGGCGACATCTCCGATCGGCTCGTCAGCGACAGCGGCCTGCCGACCCAGAGGCTTCAGGAGGACGTGATCCGAAAGCTCGACATGGTCATCGCGTCGGCGGAGAAGCAACAGCAGCAGCAGTCGTCGTCGAGTTCCAGCTCGAGTTCACAGCAGCAGCAGCAACAACAGCAGTCCGCGCAGCAGCAGAGCTCGCAGAACCAGCGGCAGGAAGGGCAGCAAAGCGGGCAGCGGTCGGGCGAGGTTGGCCTGCGTGACGCGAGCACGGAGGCGGACCTGCGATCGGACCTGATCCGAGATCCCGCGGCGTGGGGCAAGCTGCCCGTGCGGATGCGCGATTCGCTACGCCAGGGCATGAGCGATCGGTTCAGTTCGATCTATCAGCGGATGACCGAGCGGTACTACGAACGGATCGCCGAGGAGGGTGGGCGATGAGATCCACGACGCTTCTCGCGTTGATCGCCGGGCTTTCGTTTGTCGGCGGCGCTGTCTCGGCGCAGCCGGACGAGGGCGGCGCGGCCGAGGCGCCCGGCGAAGCTACGCCCGCGCAGCCCGAGACGGACGCCAGCGATGATGGCGCGGGCGAGCCGTCGACGGGTCGGTCAGCGACGGGTCGGTCGTCGGCGGAGAACGCGGCGCTCGAGAACGAGATCACGCCCGCGCTCGACGCATCGGTGACGCGTGGGCTCGCGTGGCTGGCGGAGGACCAGGAGCCGGACGGCTCGTGGGTGGGCGGTCGGTTCGGGAAGAACGTCGCGATCACGGCGCTCGCGTGCCTGGCGTTCATGGCGGACGGGAACCTGCCCGGGCGCGGGGTGTACGGGGACAACGTCGAGCGCGGGCTTCGGTACATCCTGGACAACGTGACGGACAGCGGGCTGATCGCGGCGGGCGATTCGCACGGTCCGATGTACGGGCACGGGTTCGCGACGTTGTTCCTCGGTGAGATCGAGGGCATGACGCGGGGCGGGCCGGATTCACGCCTCGCGGACGAGACGCACGAGGCGCTCGTGAAGGCGGTGCGGCTGATCGAGGGTTCGCAGAACGACGAGGGAGGCTGGCGGTACAACCCGGTCCCGTACGACGCGGATGTTTCGGTGACGATCTGCGAGGTGATGGCGCTGCGGTCGGCGCGCAACGCGGGGATCGAGACGAGCAAGAAGGTCATCGACGACGCGGTCGCGTACGTGCGTCGCTGCCAGAACACCGACGGCGGGTTCCGCTACCAGGCGACGCAAGGCGCTTCGGCGTGGCCCCGTTCGGCGGCGGGCGTGGCGACGATGTTCTACGCGGGCGTGTACGAGGACAAGGCGATCGACAGCGGCATCAAGTACCTGATGGGCGAGGCGTTGCCCGGCGCGACGAACCCGAACCCGGCGCACATCCATTACGGGCACTACTACGCGGTGCAGGCGATGTATCTCGCGGGCGGGGAAAGCTGGGCGACGTGGTGGCCCGCGGTCCGCGCCGAGCTGCTCGGCGCCCAACTCTCGAACGGCTCGTGGGGCGATACATCGGGCGGGGCGTCGTACGGCACGGCGATGTCGCTGATCGTTCTTCAGATGCCGAAGCGCTATCTCCCGATCTTCCAGAAATGACGCGACCGACCATGCTCATCCCCACGCTCGTTTCCTCGCTCCTGTGCGCCTGCGTCGCCGCGGGCCAGCCGACGCACGCCGTGATCGGGCCCGATCTCACGCGCCGGTCGGTCGAGTTTCTCGGCTTCGACGGCGGGCGCCTCACGGTGCGCGACGCGGGGGAGGTGGCGGCGGGTCGGGCGAACCTGCCGACGGAGCGGATGATCGATCTCGAGGAGGTCGTGGCGTTGATCCCGCTGGGAGCGATCCTGCCGGTCGATCCATCGGCTGTGCTGGGTCCCGCGGGCGTGGTCGATGACAGGCCCGACGCGATCATCGAGACGGTGGACGGGCAGCGGCTGTGGGTCGAACTGCTCACGGCGGACGCTTCGATCGATCCGCCGGTCGTTCGCGCGCGGATCTCGACGGGGGCGGTGGTGGCGATCGCGCTGGAGCGGGTGTCGTCGATCTACACGGCGGAGAGCGGCGAGACGCGGCCCGTGACGCCAGACGCGGAGGGGTTCGACGCGGTCGCGTTCGGGAACGGCGACGTGGTGAGCGGGTTCGTCGCGTCGATCGGTCACGAGGTGGTGATCGAGACGGACGGGGGCGATATCCGCGCGCCGATCGCGCGTGTGGCGCGGCTCACGCTCGCGAACCTGCCCGCGCCGCCCGCGCCGACGCTCATCGCGACCATCGACGGCGTGATCATGGCAGCGGACGCGCTGTCGGGCTCGCCCGGTCGGATGATCGTCTCGCTCGCGGACGCGAGCGTGAAGCCGCTGCGATCGGAGGGGGCGCCGCGCGAGATCGGGATCAGCGTGGAGCGGTTGGCTGGGATCGTGCGCGGGTCGAGCGCGGGGCGGCTGGTTCCGCTCGGCGCGGGCGGTCCGCCGACGTATGAGGCCGCTGCGGGTCGGCGGTGGACGGAGGCGCCCGTCATGCCCGAGGGCCGCGCGTACCTCGCGGGGCTGGGGCCGATCACGCTTCGCGGGCCGATGTCGGCGACGTGGACAACGCCCGAGGGCGCGACGCGGTTTGCGACCGAGCTGCGGCTCGATCGCGGGCCGTGGGCATCGTGTGAGGTGACGTTCGTGGCGACGGTCGCGAACGGCGCGGAGGTTGAACTCTGGACTTCGGCGCTGGCGTCGGGATCCACTCGAACGGCTGACGTGAACGTTGCGCTGCCGCGCGGGACGGTGTCGATCACGGCGCGGATCGACGCGGGGGCGTTCGGGCCTGTGCAGGACGGGGTGGCGCTGGAGGCGGCTCGGTTGTTGGTGGGGGATGGGGGCGGGTGACGGGTCGGGGTTGGGCGACGCTTGCATGCCCGCGCTTCGCGTGGGCATGGCACACCAGACCTCGTACCGCACACCGGACTCGGAATGGCACGCCGGCGTTGCCGAGACCGCGGTCAGCGGATCTTGAGTGTGACGATGGCGAGGACGGTGAGGAGGATGGAGACGATCCAGAGTCTGGAGACGACCTGGCTCTCGGTCCAGTCGGAGAGGTGGAGGTGGTGGTGGTAGGGAGCGCACTTGAAGATGCGCTTGCCGCCAGTCGCCTTGAAGTAGCCGACCTGCATGACGACGGACGCGATCTCGACGAGGAAAACGCCGCACATCAGGACCATGACGAGTTCCTGGCGGATGGCGATGGCGATGTAGGCGATGAGGCCGCCGAGGGGGAGCGAGCCGGTGTCGCCCATGAAGACGTGGGCGGGCGCGCAGTTCCACCAGAGGAAACCGAGGCAGGCGCCCGCCATCGACCCTGCGACGACGGCGAGCTCGTCGGCGAAGGCGACGTGGGGGACGAGGAGGTATTGGGCCATGCCCTCGCTTCCCGCGACGAGCGCGAGGAGCATGAGGCCGAACGCGACGGTGGTGGTGATGCCCGAGGCGAGGCCGTCCATGCCGTCGGTGATGTTGACGGCGTTCGACATGCCCGCGATGAGCAGGACGCTGACGAGGACGAAGACGCCTCTCGACATGTAGACGAGGCCTTCGGCGATGCCTGCGCCGCCCGGCTCGTAGGTGCGCTGAAGTGGGATGTTGAGGACGTGGGCGATGTCGGCGCCCGCGGTGGTGTCGCCCTCGCGGTAGAGGAAGAAGCCGATGAGGAGGCCGAGGGCGAGCTGGAAGGCGAGCTTCTCCCACGCGAAGAGGCCCTGACGCCCCGTGCCTCGTCGGGCGGCGGTGAGCTTGAGCCAGTCGTCGAAGGCGCCGAGTGTGCCGAGCCAGACGAGGACGACGACGGCGAAGATGACGCGGGCGCGGGAGATGTCGGCGAGGAGGAGCGTCCCGGTGAGGACGGCGGCGAGGATGAGCAGGCCGCCCATGGTCGGGACGTTGGCCTTGCTCGCGGCGTGGGCCCGGAGGGCGGCGGCGTCGGAGCGGCCCGCGTCGCCGACCTTGAGGCGGGTGAGCCAGTTGATGACGGGCTTGCCGAGGGCGACGACGACGAAGAACGCGAGGAGCGAGGCGGCGAGGGCGCGGAACTCGACCTGCTCGAAGAGGCCCATATACAGGCCCCGGGCATCGAGCCATCCACGCAACTGATCGAAGAGCAGGTAGAGCATCGGGTCGTTGGAGTTCCTGTCACGCGGCGCCGACGGCGCTCGATCGGCGGCGGAGCGCTTCGGCGACGCGTTCCATCGCGACGCCTCGCGAGGCCTTGAGGAGGACGATGTCGCCCGGTCGGAGCGAGGCGGCGATGGTCTCGGCGACCTCGTCGGTGAGTTCGCGGTGGACGCTGATCGCGTCGGACGCGTGGGCCTTGGACGCGCGTTCGGCGGCGAAGCCCATGAGCGGGCCGACAAGGACGCAGGCGTCGATGTGGCCCGCGGCGTCCGCTCGCGCGGCGAGCGCTTCGCCGATCTCGCGGTGCAGCGCCGGGCCGTCCTCGCCGAGTTCGAGCATGTCGCCGAGGATGGCGACGCGCCGCCCGCGGTTGGCGACGGAGGTTCCGGCGAGGGTGTCGATGGCGGCGAGCATGGATTCGGGGTTGGCGTTGTAGGCGTCGTTGATGAGGTCGATGGCGCCGGCTTCGAGTTCGATGCGTTCGCGCTGGAGGCGCATGGGCGGGGGGGTGAAGGCGCGGAGCCCGACGCGGATCATGTCGTCGGTGACGCCGAACCAGCGCGCGACGAGGACGGCGGCGGCGGCGTTCATGGCGGCGTGCTCGCCCGGGAGCGCGAGTTCGAAGGGGGCGTCGTCGATGGTGAACTGGACGCCGGTGGTGTCGCTCTTGATCATCGTGAGCCGGACGTTGCCGCTGGGGCCGTATCGGAGGGCGTCGTGGGCGCGGTCGATGAAGGGAGCGACGAGCTTTTCGACCGCTTCGCCGAAGACGGGGGCGACGGCAAGGCCCGGGCCGAGGGAGAAGATCGCGGCCTTCTCCCGCGCGACGCCTTCGAGGCTGCCGAGGCCCGCGAGGTGGGAGCGTCCAATGGAGGTGATGACCGCGGCGTCGGGGCGGGCGACATCGACGAGGCGGGACATGTCGCCGCGGCGGCTGACGCCCATCTCGCAGACGACCATCTGTGAGCCGGGCGGCGCATTGAGAAGGGTGAGTGGGAGTCCGAGGTCGTTGTTGAAGCTCTTGATGGGGGCGTGAGCGCGGAGGGCGGCGCGGGTCGCGGCGTAGACGAGGCGGACGGTGGTCGTCTTGCCGTTGCTGCCCGTGACGCCGATGACGCGGGCGCCGTCGGCGGCGAGCGCTTCGCGGTAGCGGGTGGCGAGGCGACGGAGCGCGGCGGGAACATCCTCGACAACGAGGACGCCCGCCTCGATGCCGCGGGCGGCGTTTCGGTCGGAGACGACGACGACGGCGGCGCCTCGTTCGTCGGCGTGTCGGAGGTGGGCGTGTCCGTCGGTGTGCTCGCCCTTGAGGGCGAAGAAGACCTGTCCCTCGCGGAGGTCGCGGGTGTCGATCGAGGCGCCCTGGACGGGGCGCGAGGGCCGGGGCGCCCAGCGGCCTTCGGCGGCCTCGACGAGCGGCTTCTCGTTCCAGAACGCTTCGGCGACTCCGTTCACAGCGCGGTCCCCGCGGGGGCGGCGCGGCGGACGTGCCGCTCTTTCAGGAAGCGCTGGGCGACTTCGCGATCGTCGAAATGGCGTCGGATGACGGTTCCGTCTGAGGCGGGGAGGACCTGCTCGGTCTCATGGCCCTTGCCCGCGATGACGAGGACGTCGCCCGGCGCGGCGGCGAAGATGGCTTCGCGGATGGCGCGTTCGCGGTCGGCGTGGACGGCGACCTTGGTTCGGAGCGTGGCGGAGACGCCTGTGAGGACGTCGGCGATGATCGCGCTGGGGTCTTCGCGGCGGGGGTTGTCGCTCGTGACGATGACGCGGTCGGCGTAGATCGAGGTGGCGCGGCCCATGCGGGGACGTTTGCCCTTGTCTTTTTCGCCACCTGCGCCGAAGACGACCCAGAGCGCGGCGGCGCGGTCGGTCACGCTCCGGACGGCGGCGAGGGTGCGGCTGAGGGCGTCGTCGGTGTGGGCGAAGTCGATGTAGACGCGGATGTCGTCGCCCGGGCCGTGGACGGGCTCGAGGCGTCCGCGCGGCGGGTCGGCGAGAGAGAGTGCGCGAGCGACTGCGCCGGCGAGGTCGGCGTCGTCACGCGTGTCCGCGCGGCTATTGGAACAGAGGCGGGCGACCTCGACGGAGGCGGCGCAGGCCTGGCAGATGTTCATCGCGTTGTGGAGGCCGAGGAAGGCGACGCTCTGGTCGATCGCGATGCCCGGGCCGCGGAGCTTGAGCGTGGTCCGCGAGTGGGAGCTGGCGCCGATGCGGACGCTCCACCCGCCGTAGGCCTCGCCGGAGGCGGTGCAGGGCGAGACGCGCCCGCGAGCGGCGGCCGCGGCGATGGCGACGGCGTCGGGGTCGTCGGCGTTGACGATTGCAAGGCCCGGGCTGTCTTCGCGCGCCGCGACGAGCTCGAAGAGGCGGCGCTTGGCCGAGGCGTAGGCGTCCATCGTCTCGTGGTAGTCGAGGTGGTCGCGGGAGAGGTTGGTGATGACGCCGACGTCGAAGGCGAGGGCCGCGGCGCGTCGCTGGTCGAGGGCGTGGCTCGAGACCTCCATCACGGCGGCGTCGCACCCGGCTTCGACCATGTTCGCGAGGGAGCGGCTCAGTTCGATGGCGGGCGGGGTGGTCATCTCGGCGGGGGCGATGCCTGAGCCGTCGTCGATCTCGACGGTGCCGATGAGGCCGCAGCGGACGCCGATCTTGTTGAGGACGTGGTGGGCGAGGTGGGCGACGGTCGTCTTGCCATTGGTTCCCGTGATACCGATGAGGGCGAGCCGCTTCGACGGGTTGCCGAAGAAGCGCTCGGCGATTCGGGCCGAAGCGAGGGGGACGTCGTCGGCGACGAGCGTCGCGACGCCCTTGACGTCGGGCGAGGTCTGAGCGTCGGTGAGCACGGCGACGGCGCCGGCTTCGATCGCGTCCGCGATGAAGGATCGGCCGTCGGTCTTCGTGCCGGGGCGGGCGATGAAGAGGGAGCCCGGGACGACGGTCCTGCTGTGCTCGGTGAGGTCGCAGACGCGCACGCGATCCCCGTCGCCCGCCGCCAGGCGCAACGGCTCGCCCGCGATGAGATCCGAAAGACGCATGGCCCGCTCCGAACGCTCGCTTCGATATCGGCCTCGTCCACGCCGCGTCGGCACAATCTGGTTCTAACCGTCAATAGACACTACGGGAGGATGAGCATCGCGTCTCCGTAGCTGTAGAAACGATATTGGCGGTCGATGGCGAGTCGGTAGAGGTCGAGGAGGCGTTCGACGCCGCCCTCGAGCAGCGCCGCGACCATGACGAGCAAGGTGGATCGGGGGAGATGGAAGTTGGTCATCATGGCGTTGACGCGTCGCCAGTCATAGCCAGGGGTAATCATGAGTCGGGTTTCGAGCTCGCGCGGGTCGGTCCCGGTCTCGTAGGCGGCGGCGAAGGACTCGATTGTCCGCGCCGATGTCGATCCGACGGCGACGACGCGACGGGCGGGGTCGTCGAAGATGGCGGCGCGGGCGTCGGCGGGCATGGCGCACCATTCGGCGTGCATGCGGTGCTGCTCGACCCGGTCAGTGGTGATGGGCTTGAAGGTGCCGACGCCGACGTGGAGGCGGACGCGGGTCGTGTCCACGGCGCGGGCGGACAGGCGGTCCATGAGCGCGGGGGTGAAGTGGAGGCCCGCGGTGGGCGCGGCGACGGACCCCGCCGATCCATCGGAGGCGGCGAAGAGGGTCTGGTAGGTCTCGCGGTCGTCGTCGGTGTCCGCGGGCTCGTGGCGCTCGCGTCGGGCCTTACTTATATAAGGAGGGAGGGGCGGGCGGCCGACCAGGGCGAGGGCGTCGAGGGTGGTCAAGCCGTTCGACTCGACGCGGACGATCCAGACGCCGCCTTCCGCTTCCTCGACGCGTTCTTCCAGCTCGATGGTGATCGGGGACGGTTCGCGATCGTGGCCCGTGAGCCGCACGCGCCGACCGGGTTTGGGTCGTTTGGCTCGGAGCATGACGCGCCAGCGCGGGGCGTCTGCCACCCGGTCGTCCGCGCGGGTCTCGTTCGCGAGCCAAAGGCCTTCGACGGCGCCGCCCGTCGTCTACACCACGCCTTCGAATCGGGTGGGGAGGACGGGGGTGTCGTTGACGACGAGCAGGTCGCGGGGCGACAGGAGGTCGGGGAGGTCGTGAACGCGGAGGTGCTCGGGGTCGCCCGCGGACGCCGAGCGCCTCACGACCATCAGTCGGGCATCCTCGCGGGGGGAGGCTGGTCGGGTCGCGACGAGCGCCTCGGGCAGGTGGTATTCGAGCGCGCTGGACTCCACGCGTGGACGCTAGGCGACGCGAGATGATGCCATGGGGCAACACGCGATCGGGGGGCGCCGCGATCGAGCATCGTCAGACCGTTGCTGTGGCGATCAACGAGCGATCTTCTCGGACGTTGATGTCGATGGGGCTCATGGCGCCCGCGTCGCATCTCTCGGATCGTGCGTGTTGATCGTGTCGCATACTCGTTCCCCCCTCGCTTCACGGCCCGTCTGGAGCCGACGCGCGGTCACACCGTGGTCCCGGCGCCGGACGCGTACGACCAGGTCCCGGGGCGGATCCCGTTCGCCCTGTTCCTGCGTGGGTTGAACGAGATCGAGGCGGAGCGGTCGGCGAGCATCGGAACGACCGAGGCGGTGACCGCATCGCGTCCGATCGAGATCTGCGACGGTTCGCGTCGGGACGCGATGCTGGACGCTCTGAATGCTCTGAAGCTGGGTGACGTCCCGCTGGCGCCCACGCCGGAGGCTGTCAGCAGCGTCCGCTACGAGACGATCGTGCAGCGATACGGCGCTGCGGGGAACGTTCTCGACGTCGTGATCTGATCGGCGACGGCTCAGCGGGCGGCGAGATCGCTTCGCGACCACCAACGTTCGAGCCGGGCGCCCGGGTAGTAGTGGAGGACGATGGCCTGCCAGTCCTTGCCGGCGCTGGCCTGTCCGAACGCTCCCCATTGACAGAGACCGACGCCGTGTCCGAAGCCGCGGCCTCGGAACTCGATCGAGGCGCCGCGGTTGAAGGCCTGGAAGTCGCCGCTGGGCATGCGGGTGTCGCGCGTGATGTTGGGGTGACCGGTCGTAGATGTGTTCAGCGCGACGCGGAGTTCTTCGGCGGAGACACGGAAGGTCGAGCCGCCTTCGTCGGTGATGGTGTAGGCGTTGGGCCGGCCCGCGTCGTTCCAGTCAACGGCCTCGATCGAGCGAACGCTCTTCGCGGCGCGGACGCCGTGGCCCGCGGACTTGCCCCATGTCGTAACGCGGCTTGTAACGTCGGCGACGGATCGCGTGCGCGACCAGCGGTGGAGGGGGCTGCGTTCGCACGGGCAGTCGCGGGGGTGGGCCTGGATGGGGCCGGCCGTGTTGAAGAAGAACTCGCCCGACGTCGGCCAGATCGCGGCGGCTGAAGACGGGCGGCCGCCGCAAGTGCTGGAGTAGTAGGAGCGTATGAGCTTGCTGTGTTCGGTGAGGACGACGCCGCGGGTGGCCTGCACCGCGAGGCGGGGCTGGGTGGCATACGTCTCGCCGACGAAGACCTGATCGAGCGTCGTGGACTCGACGTCGTACGCGCGGCCGCTGTCGCGCGCCCGGCGGCGCTCGTGCATGGCGTAGGTGCGAGCCGCGACGGCCTGGGCCTCGAACGCGGCGAGCGGCCAGCCCGAGATGAGTTCGCCCGCGAGGACGCCTTCGAGGTAGCGCTCCATCGGGGCGATGACGATGACGTCGATCGCGTCGCCGCGGCGGCGGACCTCGACGACGCCCGGCATGGCGGTGCGGTCGATGGTCAATCCGCTCGTGGCCCTCGCTTCGAAGTGCGCGCCGAAGGGCGCGGTGAAGGTGTCGGCGCCGGCGCGGGCCTGCATGCCGTCGTCGGAGGGTGTGATGACGACGGGGCCGTCGATGTTGATGGTCTGCGTGACGCGCGAGCCGCGGACGAGGGCGAGCTCAAGGGATCCCGACCCCTGGATGGTGGCGCGGTCGGCTGCGGATTCGACACGAACGCGGATGTCGGGCTCGCCCGCGTATCGGGGGGCGTTCTCGATCGTCGGGCCACCCGTCTGGCAGGACATGGCGAAACCCATGAACGCGAGGCTGAGCGTGAGGGCGACGACGAGCTTGGTAGAGAACGGCGTCGCCCAGAGCGCGCGGCCGCTCCGCGAGCCGAGGCTGAGCACTCGGCGGGCGCGTCCGCGCCAGGCTGCGGGTTCTGTGGGGCCCTCGTCCTGCACCTGCTGAGGATGATACGGGGGGCACGCTGGCGGGCCAGGGCGATGGTGGTCACAATGGGCGCATGAAACGAGTCATGAGGTTCACCGCCCTTGGCGGGCTGGGATTGGGTTTGGCGTTGAGTCTGGCGGGCTGCGATTCGCCGATCGAGACAACGGCCGCGACGCCGTACGGCGGGCCGCCGCTCGATCTGACGTCGTCGGGTCCGTGGCACGTGATCGAGGCGCAGGCGCCGTCGCCCGGGTGGAAGATCGATTTCGAGCACAGCCGACCCGGGCCGGACGCGCAGGAGGTGTTCATCACCGTCCGGCGACCCGACCCCCAGTTCGTGTATCCGCAGGTCATCGTGGATCAGTTGGTGTCGACCGACGTGCGCACAAGCGAGCCGATCGAGATCTACGCGCGGGTCGTTCCGCACGATCAGCGGGGCGTCGGCGGGACGTATCACCTTGTGCGGACGATCGAGGCAGCGAACTAAACAATTCTCCGATTTTCTTCCTGACGAATACCGTTCATGCTAGCATGTTGGTATGTCGGCTCCGCTCGAACGGGATCAGCTCGTTGACCATCTGGCGCTTGCCCTGACGCCTGGCGTCGGGCCGGTGCGGCTTCGCACGCTGATCGATCGGTTCGGTTCAGCCGACGCGGTTCGTCGCGCGGGTGTGGCGTCGCTGCAGTCGTGCCGCGGGGTTGGTGAGCGGACAGCGCAAGCCATTGCCGGGCCGCAGGAGGCGTTCGATCGCAAGGCGCGGGAGGAGCTTGAGGCGATCGAGCGGGCGGGAGCTCGGCTGCTCGTGCGGGGCGAGGAGGGGTATCCCTCGTTGCTCGCGGGGCTGCCTGACGCTCCATCGATCCTGACGGTCCGTGGGGCGTTGTCGCCCGATGCCTCGGCGCTTGGGCCCGAGCACGGGCCGATCGCGATCGTTGGGTCGCGTGCGTGCACGCACTACGGCGTGGAGCAGACGGGCCGGTTCGCTCGGGCGTTCGCGGGCGCAGGGTGCAGCGTGATCTCTGGCGGGGCGCGGGGGATCGACGGCGCGGCGCATCGGGCGGCGCTGGACGCGGGCGGGCACACGGTGGCGGTGCTGGGCT
>PAKY01000003.1 GCA_002706885.1 Phycisphaerae bacterium | reverse complement strand
CGACGCGGCGGGTCTCGACCTGTGTGATGACTGCGGCGGATGACGGAGAAGGGGAGAGAGGCTCGTCGCGGGGCCAACGCCTCGCGGCGGGTTTGGTGGATCAGTCCTTTATAGAGAGGTACGGCGATGACGACGGCGCACACATTTGACGGCCCTGAGGGGATGGCGAGGAAGATCAGGCTGCTCGCGAGCAACTGCGAGGCGGTGACGGCGGGATTATCGCGCACGCTGCTTCTCGCGGTGAGTGCACCCGATCCGGTGAGCACGCCGGACTGCGAGTATGCGGACCCGCGTGGGATCAGGATCCAGACGCTTGACAAGGGCATGACGAGCACCGACATCGCGGTGCTCATGGGCACCCTCTACGGCATGCTCGATGTGATCGAGGATGAGTACGCTCGCGAGTTTGGAGACGGCTTCCGCGAAGCGGTGGACGAAGCTCGCGGCACACACGGCCATGGTCAGCGAATGGCCGTGGTGCCGGTTGTTCCAATGGACACCAAGCCGTGGCAGACACGCGTGAGTGAGCGCGAAAGCTGAGAAACCTGCCAATCGGAGGGGTCGCGCCCATCACCACCAAAATCTGGCGCTCGAGGGAGGAGTCGTTGCATGTCTTGTGGAAATGAGAAGGGCGAACCACACCTGCCGCAATCGGGCGGCGACCAAAGCGGCGAGATCGTTTCTCGTCGTCGAGGCCGTCCGCCGCGGCAGGTCCGGGTCGCGGTCGCGTATCGGCCGCAGGATCTGGAGGAGGAGACGCAAATCAACGAAGCCGTCCGCCTCTTACTCCGCGAGATGGTCCGCAGGCGGATGGGATCTACATAGGAGGGAATGCCATCATGGAATCCCCAAACAACAAGAGAAAGCGGGTCAAGCCCATTCTCAGATGCTCAACCAACGAACAGAGCGAGCGATCGCCGGACGATCAGCTCGCGATTATCAAAGCCATGGCGGACGCCCGCGACTGGGAAGTCCTCGACCCCATCCGTCTGGAAGGCCGCTCCGGTAGTCTCCATGCGACCATGGATTGGGCCGTCGAGCAAGTCATTGCCGCGAACCGGGCCGGCGAGGACATCGATGACGCGATCGTTTATGACCAGAGCCGTATGGGCCGGACTGGCGGTTTCGCGTTCGGGACGCATAAGCAGCAACTCGCCGCCGCGGGCATTGGTTTCATTTCCGTCGATTGCCCCATCGAGGGTCCCCATGCAGACTTCATCCAGTTCGCGAACGCCGAAGCAGCCCGGGCCCAGGCTATCAGCATCGCGGCAAGTTCGGCGCGCAGCTCGCAGATCTCTTTGGAACGCGGGCTACGAGGGCATTCAACGCAGGCCCCATACGGACTTGACCGGCTGTACCTGAACGCACAAGGCGAGGAGCTCTTCATCATCCGCAAGCTCGCGGATGGAACAAGCCTCCGACTAGATCCGCGAACCGGGGCCGAGCTCGAACGCTACCCCAAGGGCGTTCGGGCATACCGCAAGGGCGGGCTGGAAACAGCAACGCTTTGTATCGGCAGCGAAGAACATCGGCAGGTCGTCATCCGCATCTACCGCCTACGGCATGAGCATGGTTGGCGGGGCGTTCGGATCGCCCGCGAACTGAATGACGCCGGCATCCCTTCGCCGCGGGGGCGGCATTGGACCAAGGATACGGTCGATGGCATCCTCATGAACGAGGTCTACCTCGGATTCGCATACGCGCGCCGGTACACCGATGCGATCTACTTCCGTCATCAGGACAAGGCCCCCGAGAGGCTTGAAGGACCGGGCGGGCGGAAGGTCCGAGGGTACCGCCCCCGCGAGGATTGGTTCCGCGTTGAGTACCCAAAGCTGACGGAGTATCTGCCGAGCAAACTCCGAGACGCCGCCGCTCGATGGCAAGCTGCATATTGGGACAGGTACGAGGACGGGCATGTCAGATCGCCCGAACGCGGGCAGAAACGACTGCATGCGTTGTCCGGAATTCTGATCGAAGAAACGACCGGGCAACCGATGTCCGCGACCCAGAGTGGAACGCGAGCAAATCCGAAAACATATTATTTGTTGCCCGGCTCGCATCAATACTCGTCGCAAGAGTCGTTTCTTCGTCGCAGAATTCCATCAGCCCCGCTATATCGAGCGATCATCGATGAAATCGAGATGCTCGTCTGCGACGACGACGGGCTTCGCGATATCTTGCGAACAGAGATTCTGAAGGCGGAAGCGGAAAGGCGCGCCGGCGACGGCGAGGCCGAGTCGCTGCGCGCCCGATACGAGAAGCTCGGTCGAAAAATGGAATCCCAGATCGATCTCTTGGGCGAAGATGATGACGATGTGATGCGGCGAAAGGTTGAGCAGACCAAGGCCCAACGGCGAGCTGTCATGGAGCGTCTCGCCGAGATCGATCAGGGGCCGCGTCTGACGGCCGATCAAACCGACGAGCTAGTGGAGCAGCTCATCGAAGCTCTTCAAAGCGAGCTTGCTGCGTTCGCAGCTGCGGGTCGTCCGGCATTCCGCAAGTTAACCGAGATGCTCATCGCGTCAGCGGTCGCCGACCTCAGATCCGGGACGGTCTCAATCGAGTTCGCCGTTCCTGCCTCGATGATCCAACATCGCTTTATGGGTATGGATCGACCTTGCGAACCCAAATGGCGGACCCATACCCATAAATGGAAGTCCCTTCCGTTGGCAGCCATAACCGTTGAACTGCCCGAGCGTTGCGACATGGACTGCTGGGAGCCCTTCGAGCCCAAAGGCTGCGATGACTGCCGCCGTCAACGACGAACCGCATGAGGATCCCGGCCAATCGGGCCGGATCCTGCGATGACCACGCCACCCTCGGCTCAACGGCCGGGGCTGGCCTTCAGGAAAAAAAATTTCGACGGCGGAGCCGTCGAGCGTGCCGGAGGCACCCATGGACGAGAAACTCACCGACATCGAAAGAGCATGGCTGGTGTCGCTCGATGCCCTGCTCGTGCAAACCACGCTGGACGCACACGGGGCGGTCGCTGGACGGTTCATCGACCTTTGGGACAGCGGCGGTCCGACGTTCCGGGCTGAGCTTGCGAAGCGAGCATCGCTCTGGCGTCAGCGGCATGTGAGGGTGCAACAACTCATCCTGAACAGCCACGGTGCGTGCGAGCGACTCGTCCGGCTCATGGGCGACCCCGAGCCTCCGCGACAAAAAACATTGAAGACCAAGCCGAAGCCGAAACGGGATCGAGTGGTGCCGAGCCGTCGGAAGCACCCCCCGGTTCAAGGCATCACCGAGGACGAGGCCGCCAAGTTCATGGCGATGCTCGATGCCGAGGGAATCAGTGAAGTGTTCGACCCCGGCGTCAGCATCCTCGACGACAAGCTGTTCCGGCCGCCGCTGATCATCCTCAACAAAGTGAGCGTGTTCCATGATGACATCGCACCGGCGTACGAGCGTGGAGCGATCGATCGGCGATGGGATCCCGTTGAGCGTAAACCGGCGATCGCCTTGGCATTCGACCTTGCCCTGCTCGTCACGCTTCGTGAGTGCCGCTGGACATGGGTGATCTCTGATCGCCACTTTGCCCGATTGCATTGGGGGCATCCGTGCAAGGTCACGCCGGAGGGGCGGCCTGGTTGGAAGCTGATCACAGGTCTGCTCGATCGAGCCGGGCTTATGGAACGGCGAACCGGGCAGACGTGGCGGCTCACTCGCGAGGCACGCCCCGTCGTGG
The DNA here is from genome assembly GCA_002706885.1 of Phycisphaerae bacterium. Taxonomy (GTDB): domain Bacteria; phylum Planctomycetota; class Phycisphaerae; order Phycisphaerales; family UBA1924. Next base: position 10,156 of record PAKY01000003.1, on the reverse strand, counting down.
CGGACCACCTGCTGCCCGCCTGGGTTGCTGCCGCGGCATCGGATCGGGACTGACGTACCGTTGAGCATCAATGACGACACGAACCGTCACAAAGCATGACTTCTTGACCGCCCTCGGTTGCAAGACCCGAGCGTGGTACGGCATGCGAGAGTCGGGCGGCACACCGACGCCGGCCGATCTGCTCCGAATGCAGGAGGGGCAGGATGTTCACCGGCGTGCTCAAAGCCTGCACCCGAACGGCGTGTTCGCGGGCTCGATCGAGAAGACCAAGCGGGTGATCCTCAACCGTGCTGTGCAGACCATCTTCGAGGCTGCGTTCACAGTCGATGGGTACACAGCCCGGGCGGACTGGATCCGACGCGTCAAGGGCGGTTGGGTCATCGGCGAGATCAAGTCGAGTCTGTTCGACGAGAACGGACCCAAGGACGAGCACCTTGAGGACCTCGCATACACGGTGATGGTGGCTCGACGTGCCGGCCTGCCCGTCAAGGGCTGTGAGCTGGTGCTGATGAACCGCGACTGGCGGATCGGCATGCCGGACCCAGATCTGTTTGTCGTAACCGACCACACGGATGAGGTGACCCCGATCTCCGACGAGTTCAACCGGCTGTGGGATCAGATCGCTCCGCTGCTCCTGCGTCGAAGCAAGCCGAGCCCGCACTGGTGCTGGGAATGCAGAGACTGCGAGTTCTTCGCGGATCGATGCGTGGGCGTCGGGATCTCCGACCCGATCTTCCAACTCCCCTACCTCCGCGAGAAGAAGTTCACCGAGCTAACCGCGACGGGCGTGACACGGATCTCCGCGATCCCGTCGGACTTCAAGCTGAGCGATTCGCAACGGACCGCCGCGGCCGCGATCCGGACCAAATCGCCGCAGATCAAGGCCGCCGAGATTCAGGCGGCGTTGGACTCGCTCGAATGGCCGATCGGCTATCTCGACTTTGAGACGCTCATGACCGCGGTGCCGCTGTATTCGGATGTCGCGCCGCACGAGCAGCTCGTGACCCAGTACTCGCTCCATGTCGAAACCGCGCCGGGCGGCGAACTGTCGCACCGGGAGTACTTGGCTGACCACACCCGGGATTGCCGCGAGGAACTCGTGACCGAATTGATCCGCGACACTGCCGAGTGCCGGACCATCGTGGTGTACAGCTCGTTCGAGAAGACGATGATCCGAGGGCTCGCCAAACTCTTGCCCACCTACGCATCCGAACTCGCCGGCCTGGAGGCCAAGCTGTTCGACCTCGAACCGGTCGTGAGGAAGGGTTTGGTCCATCCGGATTTCGGTGGCCGGTCGAGCATCAAGGTCGTGCTCCCAGTGCTCGCACCGGACCTGAGCTATGACGATCTCGACATCGGCGACGGCGGCGCGGCAGTGGCGGCCTTCGCCAAGCTCGCGTCGGGAAAGGTGACCGAGGAGGAGGTTCGGGCTGTCCGGGGTGCTCTGCTTGAGTACTGCCAGTTGGATACGTTGGCGATGGTCCGAGTCCTGGGGGCCATGAATGCGCTAAGCGATCCCCCCGCACCGGCATAGGGGCATGCACCGCCGTATCCTGTTAGGGCGTTCAGACCCAAAGGGAGGCCCTAGCCGTGCCGGTGAACAAGAGAGCTGTACTGAAATCCCTGCCTGCGGAAGTACTGCGGGAGTTCGCCGAAGCGTGGGAGGCTGAGGTCGAGGACCGGCGGCGGCACGACTCACTCGTGGATGGGCTCATGCGGCGTCGGGCACTCGATCTTGAGGGCGTTGTCCAGCAGCTCGGCTTCCGGGAACTGAAAGCAGTGTGCGAGGGACTCGGCCTCGATGAGCGGGGTTGGAGCGAGACGCTGCGGGAGCGGATCCTGCAGGCGAGTTCGCCCGACGCCCAGGACGAACAGCCCACCGGCGAGCCCCGGCCCGAACCGAAGCAGGCTCCGGTAGAGCACGCAGCAAAGCCCAAGCCGGCCCCGGCCTCCGAGCCCGTGAAGGCCGGCACCCCGCGGAAGCTGCAACTGTCGGACACCGAGAAGCAAGACATCCTCCGCTACCTCGACGCGGACAAGCCGCTGCCGGACAAGTACCGGTTCCTGCTCTTCGACGAGAAGCGGGAGATCGAGCTTGTCTGGAACGGCAAGACCAATGAAGTCACCAATGTGGTGCTTCCGTTTCAGACGATCGAACAGGTGGATGAGCCGCGTGCCGAAGGCAAATCAGCGGTCGACGATGAACTCGCCGGTGGCCTGTTCGACCCGCGAGGTCGGCAAATCAGCGGCTGGACCAACAAGCTCATCTGGGGCGACAACAAGCTGGTCCTATCCTCGCTCAAGAACGGTCCAATGCGTCAGGCGATAGAGGACGAGGGCGGGATCAAGTTGATCTACATCGACCCGCCGTTTGATGTAGGGGCTGATTTTTCAATGGATATCGAGGTGGGTGAGGGTGGAGACACCTTCACCAAGAAGCCGAACATTCTTGAAGAGATCGCTTATCGCGACACTTGGGGAAAAGGTGCCGACTCATTCGTTTCCATGATCTACGAACGCATCATACTGATGCGTGATTTGCTAGCCCCCGACGGAAGCATTTATGTCCATTGCGATTGGCGTGTTAGTGCCTATGTTCGAGCCATTCTCGACGAAGCATTCGGCAAGGCGAGCATTCGTAACCACATTCTCTGGCTATACAGCGGAGGGGGCGTGCCGAAGTCAGAGATGCCGAAGAAGCACGATGATATATTTTGGTATTCAAAGGGTGATTCCTGGATATACAACCCGCAGTATCGCGAGTATTCAGAAGGCACAATCCAGCGCGGACGTACAGCCGTCAAGGGGCCTGACGCCACATTGCGCGAGGAAGGGACCCCCATCAACAACTGGTGGCCCGATGTTAAGAAGATTACGAGTCCGACTGATCCGGAGAAGCTCTATTATCCAACGCAGAAATCAGAAGACTTACTAGGTCGTATCATAAAGATTTCTTCCAATGAGGGCGATCTTGTCGCAGACCTCTTTGCGGGATCTGGAACGATGGCGGCTGCTGCCGAAAAACTTGGCCGCAAATGGATCGTTGGAGACCTCGGCAAGTTTGCAGTACATACCACCCGAAAGCGGATGATCAGTGTTCAGCGAGATTTGAAGGCGCAGGGCAAGGGCTACCGGGCCTTTGAGATCCTCAACCTTGGGAAATACGAGCGGCAGCACTACGTCGGTGTAAACCCCAACCTACGAGCAGAGGAGAGGCGGCAACAACTCGAAGCCAAGGAAGACGCCTTCCTCCGCCTGATCCTCAACGCCTACCGGGCCGAGCCCACCCAGGGCTTCCAGACCTTTCACGGCAAGAAGGCGGGCCGCATGGTCGCGGTTGGGCCTGTCAACCTGCCGGTCACGCGTCTGTTTGTAGAGGAGATCATCTTGGAGTGCCGCAACAAACGGATCACCAAGGTGGACATCCTCGGCTTCGAGTTCGAGATGGGCCTGTTCCCCAATGTGCTTGACGAGGCTCGGGCCAAGGGCATCGACATCGCCCCGAAGCACATCCCGCGGGAAGTGTTCGACAAACGGGCGATCGAGAAGAACCAGGTCGTCTTTCATGATGTCGCGTACATCGAGGTCAAGCCGCACACGCGTGACAATGAGGTGGCGGTTGAACTGACCGACTTCTCCGTGTTCTACTCGCAGGACTCGATTGCAAATGCCGAGGAGTCGCTCGGGAGCAAGAAGTCCGGCAGCAAGATCGTGGTGGAGAAGGGACAGATCGTCAAGGTCATCAAGAAGAACGGCGTCTTCAGCCGTGAGGTGCTCACCGAAAGGTGGCCCGACTGGATCGACTACTGGTCCGTGGACTTCGACTTTGAGAGCAAGCGGGAGATCATCCGCGTCGCGAACCCGGAGACGGGCGAGCACGAGGAGCAGTGGACCGGCGACTACGTCTTTGAGAACGAGTGGCAGAGTTTCCGAACTCGGAAAGATCGATCGCTTGAGCTCACCAGCGTGTTCCACAAGTGCGAGCCCGGGCGGCGGAAGGTGGCCGTGAAGGTCGTGGACATTTTTGGGAACGACACGATGACCATCGTGAGCGTGAACGTGCCCGGCAAGAAGGGAGGCCGGTAATGGCTCTGCACCCGGACTTCCCCGAGTCGCCGCACGATGTGCTTGACCCGGAGGTGCGATGGTTCCCCGCGGACGAGAGTCTGCGGGAGACCACAATGGACAAGCTGATGCCGCCGCTGGTTGCCACGCTGCGGAAGAAGGTCAAAGAGTTCCGGGACGGCGGGTACATCGGGGCGACGGACACGAGCCGGAGCCTGCTCCGCTGGTGGTTCAAGACCGAGCACCTGCTGCCGCAGGCCGACGGGACAATGTTCAACTTCCGCTACTACTTCGCCCAGCGGGAGGCGATCGAGACGATCGTCTACCTGGTCGATGTCGTGGGCGTGCAGGACAAGCACGACCTGATGCGTTTCGACAGCAGCGGGCTCGTGTCGCACGGCATGTTCGACGAGTCCTGGCGGCGGTTCGTTGTCAAGATGGCGACGGGGTCGGGCAAGACGAAGGTCATGAGCCTTGCCCTCGCGTGGAGCTACTTCCACAAGCTCTACGAGCCCGAGTCGAGCCTGTCGCGGAACTTCCTGGTCATTGCACCGAACATCATCGTGCTCGATCGGATCTACAAGGACTTTCAGGGGCTGCGGATCTTCCACGAGGATCCCGTGCTGCCGGACAACGGCTTCGACGGGCAGAACTGGCGCGACGACTTCCAACTCACGCTGCACAAGCAGGACGAGGTGAACGTCACGCAGCCGACCGGCAACATCTTCCTCACCAACATCCACCGCGTGTATGACGACAACACGCCGCCGCCCAGTGCCGACGACGAGAACACGATGGACTACTTTCTCGGGAAGCGTCCTACCGGGCAGACCACCGACTCCAAGGTGGACCTCGGCATGATCGTGCGGGACATCGATGAGCTGATGGTCCTGAACGATGAGGCCCATCACATCCACGACAAGAGCCTCGCGTGGTTCAAGTCGATCGAGGACATCCACAACCGGCTGATCCAGAAGGATGGCCGGCTGTCGCTTCAGGTCGATGTGACCGCGACGCCCAAGCACAACAACGGCGCGATCTTCGTGCAGACGATCGCGGATTACCCCCTCGTCGAGGCCATCTCTCAGAACGTCGTGAAGCACCCGGTGCTGCCGGACGCGGCGAGCCGGGACAAGCTGCAAGAGAAGCAGACGACCAAATACACCGAGCGGTACGCCGACTTCCTGGATCTTGGCGTGATCGAATGGCGGTCGGCGTACGAGGAGCACGCGAAGGTCGGCAAAAAGGCCATCCTGTTCGTGATGACCGACGACACGAAGAACTGTGACGAGGTCGCGGAGTATCTGGAGGGGCACTACCCAGATCTCAAGGGTGCGGTGCTCACCATTCACACGAAGAACAACGGTGAGATTTCTGAGGCCTCGTCAGGCAAGGCTGCCGAGGAGCTGGAGAAGCTTCGCGAGCAGGCGAACACGATTGATGATACTGCGAGCCCGTACAAGGCCATCGTGTCGGTGCTGATGCTCAAGGAGGGATGGGATGTCCGCAATGTGACGACCATCGTCGGCTTGCGGGCGTACTCGTCGAAGAGCAACATCCTGCCGGAGCAGACGCTCGGCCGCGGACTCCGGAAGATGTATCCCGGTGGGGTGCCCGAGCAGGTGAGTGTCGTCGGCACGCCGGCGTTCATGGAGTTTGTTGAGTCCATCCAGGCCGAGGGAGTTGAGCTTGAGCGGAAAGCCATGGGCTCGGGCACAAAGCCCAAGACGCCGATTGTGGTCGAGGTTGATGACGAGAACGTCAACAAGGACATCGATGATCTCGACATCGAGATTCCGGTACTCACGCCCCGAATCTACCGCGAGTACAAGCAGCTCGGCGATCTCGATGTGGGATCACTCGGTCACACGGCGGTGGAGTACAAGCAGTTCTCGGAAGAACAGCAGCGAGAGATCGTCTTCAAAGACATCACGACCAACGAGATCACGCACACCACGATCCTCGATACCGCGGGTATTGCTGACTATCGCAGCGTGATCGGCTACTTCACGCAGACAATCATGAAGGAGCTCCGGCTGGTGGGTGGCTATGACGTGTTGTACGGGAAGGTCAAGGAGTTCGTGCGGGACCATCTATTCGGCCAGACGGTCGATCTAGAAAGCGGCAACGCGATTCGGAATCTCTCGGAGCTCGCCGCGACCAAGACGACACTGGAGACGCTCAAGAAGGGCGTGAACGCCCTTACCGTGCAGGACAAGGGTGATGCGGAGATCAAGGACACCATCAAGCTCCGTCGGACACGACCGTTCGTCGCAAAGGATCAGGAGTACATCACGCCGAAGAAGAGCGTGTTCAATCGCATCATCGGCGACAGCCACTTTGAGTTGATGTTCGCAAGCTTTCTTGACGCGTGCGAAGATGTCGCGGCGTTCGCCAAGAACTATCTGGCGGTGCAGTTCAAACTGGACTACGTCACGTCGGACGGGGGAATCAGCAACTACTTCCCCGACTTCCTTGTTCGGTTGAAGGATGGTCGGCTGTTTGTCGTTGAGACCAAAGGGCAAGAAGACCTCGATGTCCCACCCAAGATGGCACGGCTGAAGCAGTGGTGCGAAGACATCGGTCGGGTGGCACCAGAGTCGCAGGTCGGATTCGTTTATGTTGACCAGGAATCCTTCGAGCAGCACAAGCCATCACGATTCGCTCAACTCATTGAGGCATTTGCCGAGTATCAGTAGTTGGCAGCGACCGTTGGTTGCCGACTGTCCAATCGAGCGCGCGCAGTCTCCGGTAAACTTGGGCGTGCTACAGAACATGGGGGCGACAACCTCGCCGCAGGCGAGGCGTGGGGTTGGCTGCGGTATGCGGCTACAATGTTAGCGTCATGACAGGGTGCTCTCCAGCGATCAATGGGAAGCAAGTGAAGGCGGATGTGCGAGACCACCTGTTCATCAGCTACGCCTGGGAGGACCAAGTCTTTGCTAAGTGGCTGGCGCTCCGCCTGACCGCCGAGGGATACAAGGTCTGGATCGATCAGATGAAACTGCTCGGCGGCGAGTCGTGGCCGAGCGACATCGATGAAGCCATCAAGGGACGCACATTCAGGATGCTGGGGCTGCTGTCCCGGCATTCGATCAACAAGGACAACCCTAAGAAGGAACGCACTCTGGCGCTGGGCATCGCGAAGCAGCCCGGGCGTAAGGGGTTCTTGATTCCGATCAATGTTGATGGGCTACCGCCAACCGATCTCGACTGGCTGACTTCCGACCTTACATTTATTCCCTTCTCGCAGTCTTGGGCGCAGGGACTGCAGCAGCTCCTCAAGCTCCTCGACCGGGAAGGATGCCCTCGCGGAGATGTCGACGAGGGGCGATCCATCGCTGCCCGGATCGCCGCATCGTCGGAGCTGATTCGAGAGGAGCCGGAGTCACTCGTCTCAAACATGTGCCGGTTCACATCGGTCCCGGCAATGATGCACGCGTATCGCGTTCAGCCGAAACTTGAGTACGGCAGCAACGCGCTGCGTGATGCACGCCGCGACTGGGGCTTCCATCCGCTCTCGCCGCATCGGGTGCTGGCGTTCCATCCGCCGCCGGCCGATCTCGGGACCTGGCTCAGGGTCGAGCGAGCCCAGTCCTATCGGTGGGCTGAGCTCGACGAGATTGAAGGTGTGCTGCCGCACACCGCGGTGTCGCGAACTCTTCGAGGGGTGATCGAAGCCGAGCTCGCTCGACGCGGATTCACATGGTCCGGCGCTGCTGAGGGCTATGTTGTTCCTGGTGCCCATGGGAAAATGGTTCGTGTGACGCTTCCGTCAGGGAAGACAACCAATGTGAAGCTGTCTGGCGAGCGAACCTTCTTCCGCGTCGGGCAACCCAAGCAGCTGTACCACTATCGAACCGCCGTCAAGGTATTCATCGAGCACGCAGACGACGGCTACCGCGCTGTCTTTCGGCTTCAGTATGACTTGACCGAGCCGTCCGGCGAGTCCCTGCCTCCGACACAGCGGAACTCCCGTCGGAAGCACCTGACCAGAGGATGGCGAAACTATGAATGGATGGTCCGCCATCTCGCCGTGATCCAACTGATCACCGGAGAATCGGGCACTTTATCCTCAGGCACTGGCCCCCAGGACACTGTGGCTTTCAATTGCGAACCCATAGTGTTCACAGCGGGCGTCAGCATCGACGAGGAGAATGTGAAGGCCGCCCCGGAACTCTCGGACGAAGAAGCGGACGCCACACCTGCGGACGATGACGATGATCACGATTTCGAGGACGCGGATGATGGAGGGGAGGCCGACGATGAGTCATGATGTAATCGTGCTCCCCGAACCGCCCTTGGAATTCGGTCACGGGCAGCGCGTCACGCGGCCGACGGACGGACTGAGTCTATTCGGACCGTGCGACCGAGGTGCTGGATCTCGTCCCGGAGCTGTGAGCTACGCAACGATCGGCACGCGAGAAGGCTTGAACGCGCTCAACAGCTTCATTCGCGCGATGCGAGGGCCAATCTCGGCACCCAAGGGCGACGAGCGTGGTTCGCGGCGAACCGGCTCACAACAGCATCGGACCAGAGAGGCTGATTATGCCGCAGCATGTCTCTGGCCCGCATTTCCCGGCTTCGAGGCCGCGTTTAGTGCTGACCTGCCCGAGTCGCCAGCATGGTCAGAGGAGGTTGATCGTGCAACACTTCTCGAAGGTGCTCGACTTCACGACAAGTATCAGCGGACTCATGCCGTGACGGAATCGTTCCTCGCTCCCATCCGCCAGTCGCAGGAGCGAGACGAAAAGCCACAAGTCATCATCGCTGTCGTTCCCGACGAAGTTTGGAAGACCTGTCGGCCGAAGCAGAGTGTCACGGATGGGTTGGGCGAGAAGGTTGAAGCGAAGGAGATGCGTCGCCGGATCCGCGGCGATGCGGGCCTTTTCGATGATCACGATCCAATGGTCTACAAGCTGGCTCCCGATTTCCGACGGCAGCTCAAGGCTCGCGTGATGGAGTTCAATGTGCCGGTGCAGATCGTTCGTGAATCCACGCTCGCACTCAACGATGGGCCCGAAGCAGGGCGGCGAGGGCTTACCCCACTCAGCGATCGGATGTGGAATCTCTCGACCGCTCTGTACTACAAGGCGGGGGGCAAGCCGTGGCGATTAGCAACCGCGCGGGAGGGCGTGTGCTACGTCGGTATCGCGTTCCGTTTGGAGAACGCCGAGGTAGGCAGCAGGAACGGGTGCTGCGCGGCGCAGATGTTTCTTGATGATGGCGACGGTGTCGTCTTCCTCGGCAAGTACGGGCCGTGGTACGCGCCGGAGCGCAAGCAGTTTCACCTCACGGCGGATGCCGCTCAGTCGTTGCTCGCTGGTGTGCTCAGCACCTACGAACAACTTCACGGGAAGAAGCTCAAGGAAGTGTTTCTCCACTCCCGATCCGGCATCGATGCCGAGGAGTTTGCCGGCTATCGCGCTGCGGTCGATTCGGCCACCAAGCTCGTGGCTGTCCGCGTACGGACTGCCAACCGTGGGATCCGGCTCTTCCGCGAAGGAAACTGGCCGGTGCTCCGCGGGACCTTTCTCCGCGAAACCTCGAAACGGGGCTACCTCTGGGGCACCGGCTTCAAACCCGAACTGCGGACATACGACGGCTCAGATGTTCCCCGTCCACTGATCCTCGATGTCCAGCACGGTGACGCGGACATCACCCAAGTCGCGGGCGACATCCTCGGGCTCTCAAAGCTGAACTACAACGCGTGCAAGCTCGGCGACCGGGAGCCGGTGACGGTGGCGTTCTCTGATGCGGTTGGCGAGATCCTGATGTCCAATCCCGGCGTCGAGACGCGCCGGCCGCAATTCCGGTTCTACGTCTGATCCGCTCGGATCCACTGCCCTATTACTGCCCTAGTCCAGAGGTTCAAAGCCGGCAAAACGCGTGTTCGAGCTGGAAGAACGCGGAGCCGCTAACGCATTGGCACGCATGGCTTTATGGGACACGCCTGCGATTAGAGCCCGTCCGCGGGACCGCCGCAGATCAGTCCCCCCCTCTCCGCTTCGATAAGACCCTGCGTTTGCAGGGTCTTGTTTTTTAGGGGTTTGCGACGAAGCACTCCGAGACGTTTGACCCTGTTGGCCTT
>PAKY01000002.1 GCA_002706885.1 Phycisphaerae bacterium | reverse complement strand
GTGCCGGTCTTGCCCCAGACGGTGACGCCCGGGACGTTGAAAATCGGTTCGCGTCCATCCTCGAACGCGATGTCGTAACCAGTGCCGCCCTTGCTCACCGAAAGGCGAAGCCCCGCGAGGGCGGTGTTGACCGCTGACTGGTTGAGCTCGACCGGCTCAGCGCGGGGCGGCACACCGTCGCGGACCACCCTCGGAGCGAGGTGAACGCCGCCACGCGCGAGCGTCGCGTAGGCGTCCGCGGCGTGGAGCGGCGTCCAGGTCACCGGGCCCTGACCGATCGCCATGAGGATCGCGTCTGAGGTTGTGAGCGGGGCGCCCACCGAGCCGTCGAGCGGTCCGATCGACCCCGCCCATTCCGCGCCGACGCCCAGATCGAACGTCCGACCGACGCCGAACGACTGGTAGAGGTCGGTGATTTCGTCAGGCCCGAGGCGCCTGCCGAGCTCGTAGAAGAAGATGTTGCACGAGACTTTGATGGCCTCATCGGCTCGGATCGGATCGCCCGAGGGGCTGTGCGTGATGTTGTACCGCTTGTAGATCCAGCAGCGGAACAGATCAGGGCGGTTCGGGAGCAGGTGTCCCGTGCACACGATCCCCGAGCCGAGCGCGTAGCGACCACGCGTGACGGCGCCCGGTAGCATCAACGCCTTGACGATCGATCCCGGCGGATAACCGGCGGCCACCACTCGGTTCACAAGCGGGTCGGGCGTCCACACGCCTTCCTCGACCTCGTTCGCGGGCGTCGGTGTGGAGACCATCGCGAGGATCTCGCCCGTATCGACGTCAATGACCACCGCGGCGCCGTTGAGCGGCACGCCGTCCGGTAGGTCCGACGGACCGTGCCACGGTTGCGTCATGCACAGGCCGAGCTCGGGCGCCATCGCTGCCCTGACGCGTTGCTGGAGGGCAAAGTCGATGGTGAGCGAAACGTCCCGCCCGGGCGTCGGCGGCGCCGAGGAACGGTCGCCGGTCGCGGGGTTCCGCTGAAGCATGCCCCGAAGGCCCCGGAGCTGATGCTCGGCCGACCACTCGACGCCGCGACTCCCGACGAGATCCTCCCGTCGGTACGCCCCTCGGAGCTCGCGATTCTCTGCGTCATCGGACCCCGCGAGATACACCTGTCGACGATCGATGTCCTCCGCCCTCGGTCCGCGGCGGGTCTCACCGAGAACGTGCCACCCGACACCGCGGAGGTCGACGGCGACCGTTCCTTCGGAGCGGAGCGGGCCGGGAAGACGGGTCGCGTCGACCTCGACCGTCACGTCGGAGAGCGGATAGACCCGCTGAGCCGTGTCGGTAACGACGGCGCCGGGGAAGACCGGAATCGTGATCGCGTCGCCATCCCCGTCAAGCCCGAGCGTGACGACCTCTCGTGCTCGCTGGAGAAGGGCGAACCCGATGTCGTCCGACAGTCCGCTGAGAATCGGGTGGACGTCGCGTTGCTCGCGGATCGGGGCGCGTGCCCGGTCGGCGGTGTCCTCCCGATCGCGCTGCGAGATCGCGTGCCCCGAACGCGCCAGGTCGCGCAGCATCGAGATGTTCCGCGCCTCGCTGACGCTCTCGTGCATGCGATCGACGCGAGCGAGGATGTTGTCACGCTCCCGCTCGATCGAGACAACGTCGCGTCCGGTGCGCTCGGCGAGCTCGTTCCACATCGACTGAACCTGCTCCTCCAGGCGTTCGCTCAGGTTCGCGATGAGCGTCTCACGCCCCGGAACGGGGAGCGACTCCCAGGCGCGGTGGTGGAGGCGAGGAGCGAGGCGCCGAGCGTTTCGTTCGGTCCAGTCCCCGGTCAGCACGCGGAAATCGACCGCGAATGTGAACGCCGGTCGATCGATCGCGAGGACGCGCCCACGTCGGTCGAGGATGCGACCACGCGTCGTCGGGGTCCATTGCCGCTGCACGAGCGCCTGCGACGCCTCGACGATGGCGATGTCGTGGTTGACGGTCGTCACCCGGAGGAGCTGGAGACACAGGATCGCGATGCCGAGCGCGAGGGTCGACCCGAGCAGGAGCAGCCTGCGGTGGAACATGCTCGGAATGAGTCGTCTGAGCTTTCGCCGCACGCCGATCGTCCTCGGGTCGCCTCTCGGTGGCCGGCTGACGGCCTTCCCCCTCGCAGGTGGCGATACCTCGCCCTGATCGTACGATCGGTCGGATGGGGCGCCGAAGTTCAGGCGAGAGCGGGGCGGAGCGTCCGACGACGCCCCGATTCGTCAGGACTGCTTCGGGGGCTTGGACTTATCGCGGGTGATCTCCGCGTAGGCGTTGTGGCTGTGGATCGACTCGAAGTTCTCCGAGTTGATCTCGTACCACGTCACCCGATCGTCGGCCTCGAGGGCGTCGGCGAGGTCCCGGACGATGTCCTCGACGAACTTGGGGTTGTCGTAGGCCCGCTCGGTGACGTGCTTCTCATCGGGCCGCTTCAGGACCGCGAAGACCGGGTTCGAGGCCGCGGCCTCGAGGGTCTGGATCACGTCCTCGATCCACATCATCTGCTTGAAGCGCACCGCGGCTTGGATCCGGCAGCGCTGGTTGTGGGCGCCGTAGGCGCTGATTTCCTTCGAGCATGGGCAGAGGCTCGTCGCGGGCGCCGCGACGGTCATGACGAAGTCCTCGGTCGCCTTGTCGGCGGAACACGAGAATGTGACCTCATAGTCCATGAGGCCCGCCATTCCCGTGACCGGGGCGTGCTTCTCGACGAAGTAGGTGAAGCTCGCCTCGAAGTGAGCGTCCGCCGCGTCAAGACGCTCGCGGATGATCTGCGTGATCTGTGGGATCCGTTCGGGCGTGACCGGGTCGCAGTGATGGTCGTTCAGGACCTCGAGGAATCGGCTCATGTGCGTGCCCTTCTGGTAGTGGGGCAGCGACACGTACATGTTGATCTTGGCGACCGTCGTCTGTTCGCCGCCCGCCTTGGTACGCAGGCGGAGCGGGAAGACGACCTCTTTCACGCCCACGCGGTCGATGGCGATATTGCGCCGATCGGCGGAGGACTGGACGTCGGGGATGGGCGCGGCGTCGGCGCCGAGCGTGGTTGGCATGTTGGGTTGCTCCGATTCGTTCGAAGAGGGCACGACGGTGCTTTCGACGGCGGCGCGCCGCGGATGCGTCCGCGACGCGCCACGGGTGATGGCGGAAGTCAGCTCGACGCGACGGTCGGGCTGGCGTTGATCTGGCTCGAGGTCGCGCCCGCCCACCCCCATCCGATGGGGGCGCCGACAAAGGCGCCGCTGAGCCACATCAGCGGCTGGACGGCGAGGGGGCCGACGATCGCGTGCGCCCGCGCCGCGTCGGCCGCGCCGCCGAGACCCGGGTAAACGAGCATCACCACAGGGGCGATGACGCCGGCGACGAGCGTGGCCGCGAACGCGAGAGCGATGTCGTCTTTCGCGCCGATCGAACTCGCGAGCAGCGGTACCACGGCGCCCGCCGCCGCTCCTCCGAGGATCGCGGCGAGAAGAGCTTGGCCCGGGAGGGCGTCGAACGCAACGACAAGCGAGCCGATGAGGGCGCCAACTGTGCCGGCGCCGACGAGGATCAGCGTGTTCTTCGGCGTCACGAGCGTCACGATGTCTCGGACGCTCGTCTTCTTCGTGTGGAACGAGCGGATGACCGCGAAACAGGCGAGTCCGACGACCGCGACGAGGATCGCTTCGACAAGCACGAGCGGGATCGCCCCGCCGCCAGTCCGCTGGAGGATGTCTCGCATGTCTCCCGTGCGGATCGCGGGCCACGCAAGCGTGAGCCCTGCGATGGACATCGCGCGAAGGAGGTCAAGCGTCCGAGCGGCGAAGGCGCCGATCACGACGGCCAGGACGGCGCCGATCACGAGAGCGATCAGACCCCCGATCGGGGAGGTTCCGACCAGCAGCGTGGTGTCCTGCGAACCATCGCTTGCACGCAGGCCCGCGACCGGAAGGGCCGCGAGCGGTCCGAACAGAAGCAGCGCGAGGACGGGCAGGCCGTTACGGAGGGCGGTTTTCATCCGGGCAATCATGGGCCCCCGCGGACCGCGGGGCAAGCGGACGGGGGAAGTTCAGGGATCGGGGTTCGTTCCGCCCGCCAGCTTCTCACGGATCGTGCGCACCTCGGGCGTGATCAGCAGATCGTCTTGCGTCAGTCGATCCGGGAGTTCCATGAGCGGCGTCGCGTCGCGATCGTGGAACGCGCTGACCTGCGTGCGTCGAAGCCCGCCGAGCATGCCCCCTGTTCCGAGGGCAACGCCGATGTCGCGGGCAAGGCTCCTTATATAGACGCCCTTGCCGCAGCGGATGTCGAGAACGAGGCGCGGGAAGCGGTAATGGGTGATCTCGATCGCGTCGACTCGGACCGGGCGGGTATCGAGTTCGTGGAGCTTTCCGGCACGCGCGAGCTCATACGCGCGGGCGCCGCCGATCTTGACCGCCGAATGTGCCGGCGGGGCCTGGTCGATGACGCCCACGAATCGGGTGATCGCTTGCGCGACATCCTCCCGCGGAACCGGTGGAGCGTCGACGGCGACGAGTTCGCCCTCCATGTCGTCGGTGGTGGAGCGATGACGGAGATCAATGTCCGCGAGGTATCGCTTGTCGCCCGCCATCACCGATTCGACGAGACGGGTGGCCTTGCCAATGAGGACGACGAGCACGCCCGAGGCGTAGGGGTCGAGCGTGCCCCCGTGGCCGACCTTGACCCGCTTGGGGGCGCCGGCACGGATGAGGCGGGAACGGACGGCGCGACAAACGCCCATGGAGGTGGGGCCGACGGGCTTGTCAATGACGAGCAGGCCGGCGAGCGGCGGGGTGTCCGGTCCGCTGGTCATGGGATGGTGTCCGGAGAGCCGAGGACGACGACCGACAGACGCAAGAATCGGCCATTGGAGTAGTTGAAGCCCGCGACGGTCGCGTGCTCTCGGTACGGGGGCGACTCGGGGTCGGCCTCGAGCGTGGCGATCTCTGACGCGGGCATGATGACCACGCCCCCGCGGTGCTCGATGGCCCATGAGATGGGGTCATCGATGCGTTCGACACGTCCTCTCGTTGCGAACACGAGGCTGTCCTCGTGGTACCCGGCCGCGACGACTCGCTTGGCCATGTCGTTCGGCAGCGTGTCGAGAGCCTGCTCGAGGCGCTCGGTGGTCCAGATGGCGCTGACGTTCGGGAGGGCGATCGTGAGCGTTGCGGTGAGCCCGACCGTTGCCGCGGCGATCGACCAGATTTGAGCCATCGCGGGGCGGCCGACGGTGAGCGATGCGCGGGCGCGAAGCATGAGCCACGCGGCGCCAAGAGCGAACATCGCGGTCAGGATGACCACGGGCCACCCCGCGCCGAGGAACAGCGTGGCGACCGGGAGGCCGACCGTGAGCGCGAAGCCGACACCCACCCAGAGCCAGAGGCCCAGGCGGGCCGGGAACGACCCGGCGAAGTCGAGCGATCCAGCGCCCGCCGCCAGCACGCCCCGCGCCGAGAGCAGCGCGAGGGCTGGATACAGCGGAAGGGTGTAGTGGGGGAGCTTGGTCGAACTGAGTTCAAACACGAGCCACGCGGGGAGAAGCCATGCAAGGCAGAACAACTGTGCGCGGCGACCGATCCACGGGCGCATCAGGCTATGAACCGTCGGACGATCGCTCGCGTCGGTTTGCCCTCTGGCGACCTGCCACGCACGAACGACAGCAGCCGCCGTCACCATCACCCCCGGCCAGAAGAGGACGACCGTGAGCACGGTGTGATAGCCGGGCGGACCGCTGTGCCCCTCGCGGGCGGATGACGCGCGACCGAGCGTTTCGCCCGCTACGAGGTCGAGGTATCTCGAAAGGTCGATGTGGCGAGCGAGCGGGATCACCCACGCCGCGAGGATCGCCGCGACGATCGCCAGCCCGCTGAGCGGACGGAGGTTGAGCATCCATCGCCACCGACGCGTCGCGAGCGAGATCGACAGCGAGGCGAGCCCGACGATCATGGGCGTGATCGGTCCCTTGACCATGACGCCCGACGCGACCGCGAGCCAGAAGGCCGTGGTGATCACGCGCGTCGGTCGGTCGGGCTCTTTGCCACGCGGTACGCCGACGCGCGCGAGGAGGAGGATCGCGACCGTCGTCGCGGCCACGAGGACCTGGTCGGCTCGGGCTTGTCTCGCCTCCCACGCCATCAGGGGGCAGACGGCGAGCAACGCCGCCGCCAGCCACGCGGCGCGCGGGTCGAAGAAGCGCAGGCCGATCCGGAGGGTCGCAATGACGGTGATGATCGCCGCGACCAAGGACGGCATGCGGTACATCCAGATCGCGTCGAGCGACGGGTCCCCGCGAGTGAAGATCGCTGCGGACGCGCTCTGGAGCCAGTAGATGAGCGGCGGCTTGTTGAGGCGCGGTGTTTCCCCAAACTTCGGGACGACGAGTCCGCCATCGTGGAGCGTCTCGGACCGCTCAGCCCTCGGCAGCGCGACCGATTCGAACATCTGACGGCTCGCCTGCGCGAAGCGCGCCTCGTCTCGATCGACCACGGGAAGCGTCAATGCCCCCGGGAGATAGACTGCAAGGCACAGGAGCGTTAAGGCGACGACGCCCGCGGGGCTTGAAGCGACGCGTCGGAGTCGGATCGCGCCCCGTCCGCCCGACCACGCAACGCGGGCGTCGTCGAGCGAATCTTCGAGCCATCGACGCCATCGATTCATGGAAACGAGCACCCCCGAGCCACCAACGCCCATGCGAAGAACGATCGAGCGTAGACGAATCATGGCGCGGCGATGGCTCTGGGGGGCGATCGGCGTCGGCTTGCTGCTCGGCGCCTTCGTCTGGCCGCTCGACGGCGCCATCGCAAGATCCGCCTCGACGCTCCGCGAATCGCTCGGCGGCGACCTGCGACGCGAGCTGGAGACGATCCAGCAGTTCGGCGATCTGATCACGACACTTCTGATCGCCTGGGTCATCTGGGCGGTCGATCCAGCCCGCCGGCGGCGCCTGCTCGACTGGGGCTTCGCGATCGGCCTGACCGCGGTGGTCGTCAGCGGCCTGAAGATGTTCATCGGACGCCCACGCCCGAAGTTCGATGACCCGGCGTTGCTCCTCGGCCCGTGGGGGGCGTACCCCGTCGGCGATGACGTCGGCGTGCGACACGCCTGGGAGATCGGGTCCGGGATCTCGAGCGATCTCTGGTCGATGCCATCGAGCCACACCGCCTACGCGGCGGTCGCGGGCGCGTTTCTGATGACCGTCTATCCGAGGCTCCGCGGGTTCTGCGTCGCCCTGATCGTCATCGTCGGCGCATGCCGGGTCCTCTTCGGCGCCCATTACCCGTCCGACGTCGCGGTTGGGGCGGGCATCGGACTCGGCATCGGGCTGTGGAGCGCCCGCCGATACGCGGGTGTCCGGCTGTTGGACTGGCTTTGGGGGGTTGCGATTGATCGCGATCGGGTTCCAGCGCTGACCGGGGCTGTACGGAGGGACCGACGGCGCTAAACTGGGGTGCGCTGGAGAGGTGGCCGAGCGGTTGAAGGCGCACGATTGGAATTCGTGTGGGGCGGCAACGTCCTCGGGGGTTCGAATCCCCCCCTCTCCGCTTCATCGAGACCCCGTTGCTTGAAGCCCTTGTTTTGCAGGGGCTTGGGAGCAACGGGGTTTCTTCTTTGACCCCGCTGCCCTATTTCTGCCCTAGTTTCGGGAATCGGCGTTGCCGCTCGGCGGGTGGTCGGCGACCGTCTTTGAGCTGAAGATCGAGGCCGGGACTGGCTCCAGGGTCACATGCTCGATGTCGTGGTCGCGGGCGACGGCTCGACGAGCTGATTCGAGGATCGCGGAGGTTTCGGAGACCGAGGACTTGTCTGCGACCGCGATCCGGGCTTCGAGCGAGACGGTCTGCTCGTCGATCGGCCAGATGTGGAGGTGGCCGATGTCTTCAACACCTTCGACTGCACGGATGGTCGAGGCCACCTCGTCAAGCGAAATGTCGTCGGGGGTGCTCTGCATCATGATCCGGATGCACCGCTTCATCGGTGCCCATGAGATCCAGACGATGTAAACCGAGATGCCGATCGTTGCGGCGAGGTCGGTCCAGTACCAATCGAAGAGGATGATCAGGGTGCCGGTGATGATGACCGCTACCGAGGCGAGCGCGTCGGCGAGGTTGTGGAGGAAGGCCGCCTTGATGTTCACGCTACCCTTGGACATCGAGTAGGTGAGCACCGCCGTGCCCGCGTCGACAAGCAGCGCGATGCCGGCGACGATGACCACGATCCAGCCGTCGATCTCCGGTTGTTCGAATGCGCGCGTGATCGCCTCGATGAGGAGGTAGCCAGCGATGACCATGATGGAGGTGAGGTTGATGAGGCCCCCAACGATCTCGGCTCGCCCGTAGCCGAAGGTGCGCTGCTCGTCGGCTGGGCGTTTGGAGATCCGGCGTGCGATGAGGGCGAGGAGGAGACCGGCGGCGTCACTGAAGTTGTGGAGGGCGTCGGCGATGAGGGAGAGACTTCCCGAGAGGACGCCTCCGATGACCTGGGCAACGGTCAAGAGGATATTGATGGCGACGGCGATGCCGAGGCGTTTCAGTCCCATGTCCTCGGCATGATGGCGATGGCTCATCTTCAGCACTCCTTTGCGCGATACGATCGAGCGACTCGCATCGCATTGTGCCGTCGGCTGGACCATGCACCTAGTGATACTTGATCCACATCATCCACTCTGCGGCGACGATACAGCCGAGAACGACATCCGCGACAATGAGCCGGATATCGACGTGGACGTGACCAAAGTCCTGTACGGACTTGATAAGTGATGTAATGGTGAAAGCAAAAACTGTCAAGAGCACCAGAGAAAGCGTCACGGAGACTCGAAGTTTTGGTTTGATTGGTGGTGAACGGCCGCGACGGCCTAGTTTCTGTGTCTTCCGATTTGGACGGGAACGTTGTTTTCTGTTCGGCTTTCGGGACATTCTACTCTCCGGATGATTACTGCAGGGCAGATGCGCCAGAGTCGCCGGTGCGAATTCGAATCACCGAGTTCAGCGTAGAGATTGCGATTTTCCCATCGCCGGGCCGACCTGTTGCGGCATGCTCGCGGATGACGTCGACGACCTTCTGTGCCATGCCGTCGTCGACCATGCATTCAAGCTTGGAAACTTCCACGGTGCCGAATCCCGCGTCGCCTTCGGCCGGACGGCCGAAGACCTTTCCGAAGCCTCGGACATGAGACACGGTCACGCCGGGGAAATCGGGGTGCTCGTGAAGTGCTCGGAGGACGGCTTCGAGCATGTTGGGACGAATAAATGCCTTTATTTCCTTCATCTTGCATCTCCCTATCAGACGACGACCTGCTTCTTTCGTCCGCCGAACCAGAGGTACAGGGCGGGCAGAACGAAAAGAGTGAGAATGGTGGAGCTGACGAGACCGCCGATGACGACGGTGGCGAGAGGGCGCTGAACCTCCGCGCCCATTCCCGTGTTCAGCGCCATGGGCACGAATCCAAGGCTTGCGACGAGTGCGGTCATGAGCACCGGCCGGAGTCTGGCCAGACTCCCTTGGGTGACCGCATCGAGCATGGGCTCTCCTTCATCGCGGAGTTGGTTGATGAAGGTGATCATGACGACACCGTTGAGCACTGCTACACCTGAAAGCGCGATGAATCCGATCCCCGCGCTGATGCTGAAGGGCATACCGCGGAGCCAGAGAGCGAAGATGCCGCCGGTCAATGCGAGAGGCACCCCTGTGTAAACGAGGACCGCGTGGCGCGCATTACCGAACGCGGTGAAGAGCATGATGAAGATCAGGGACAACGCAAGCGGGACAACAATGAGCAGCCGCTGTCGTGCACGGGCGAGATTTTCGAACTGGCCTCCCCAAGTTACGAAGTAGCCCTCGGGAAGCGTCACCTCAGCGTCGAGCCTTTCTTGGGCCTCAGCGACGAACGACCCCATGTCGCGTCCCCGAATATTCGCTTGGACGACGATCCGACGCTTGGCGTTCTCTCGGCTGATCTGGTTGGGCCCTTCCGCGACTTGGACACTCGCGACTGCTTCGAGTGGGATGTACCGGATCTCGGCACCCATTCCGACCATGCCGCGATCCGCCGAAGCGACTTCGACCCCCCTCCCTTCTGGAAGAGCTATGGGAAGTTGCCGGACGAGGTCGACTTCACCGCGAAGATTTTCGGGAAGGCGGACGACGATTGGGAATCGACGGTCACCGTCGTAAAGGGTCCCTGCTTCTTCACCGCCGAAGGCGATCGAGATGACTTCCTGGACATCCCTGACATTGAGCCCGTATCGAGCGATTCGTTCTCGGTCAATATCAACGGTGAGGACCGAGAGACCGGATACCTGCTCGACTTTGACATCGGAAGCGCCATCAATCTGCTGAAGCACGGCGGCGACTTCAGCGCCTGTCGAAAGTAGCGTGTCCAGATCATCGCCGAAAATCTTTACCGCGAGATCGCTCCGCACCCCGCTGATCAGTTCATTGAATCGGAGCTCGATGGGTTGAGAGATTTCGTAGTTCTGACCGGGGATTGTCGAGATGAACGCCTCGATCTCTTCGGCGAGTTCCTCTTGTGTCGATGCTCGTGTCCACTCTTCGCGCGGAGTGAGCATGAGATAGGTATCGCTCACATTCGGGCCCATTGGATCCGTGGCGACCTCGGCCGTACCGGTCCGAGCGAAGATGCTCGCGATCTCATCGGGAAACTCGCGCGTGAGCTCGGCTTCGAGGCGCTTCTGCATCTCGATGCTCGTCGTAATCCCGATGCTCGGGATGCGTGCCGGCTGGACGGCGAGGGCGCCTTCTCCGAGTTTNGGGACAAACTCGCTGCCGAGNCCCGCGGCAACGACGCCCGCGAGGCCAAGGATGCCCGCGGCGATGCCCACCGTGACCCATCTCCAGCGGAGTGCCTGGTTCAAAGCCTTTCGATAACCGGCTTTCGTCCACCGGATGAGGAAGCTTTCCNTTTCCGAGAACCTGCCGCGGAGGAGCAGTGCGCACGCGGCNGGTACGAANGTGAATGTCAGAATGAGNGCGCCGGCNAGCGCGAGGAGCACNACNCCCGCCATCGGGCGGAACATTTTNCCTTCGATACCGGTGAGTGTNAGGACCGGGATGTACACGATCATGATGATGAGCATGCCGAAGAGCGTGGGNTTGGCGACCTGCCGNCCCGCCTCTCCGATGATCGACAGCCTCTCGTCNTTTGTGAGGCGGCGTTTCTTGTGCTCCTGCTCTTCAGACGCTCGACGGACGATATTTTCNACGAACACAACNGCNCCATCGACAATNATGCCGAANTCGACCGCCCCCAGACTCAGAAGGTTTGCGCTGACTTTTTCTTGCACCATCCCGGTGACGGCGAACAGCATCGAGAGCGGGATCGCGCACGCNACGATGATCGCCGCTCGCAGATTCCCGAGCAGCAGGAGCAGGATCACGATGACGAGGATCGCNCCTTCAAAGAGGTTCTTCTGGATTGTGTGTAGCGTCGCATCGACGAGGTANGTGCGGTTGTANAGNGTNTTGACCTCGACATTCTGAGGGAGCGACTTTCCGATCTGCTCCANCCGNTTATGAACATCCTCNGAGACCGTCCGGCTGTTTGCGCCGAGCAGCATCATCGCTGTGCCGANAATGACCTCTNGGCCATCGTGTGTNGCCGCGCCGGTCCGGAGTTCNTTGCCCACCTCGACATCGGCNACATCTCTGACACGGATGGGGACGCCGTCGTCGGACTTGAGGATGATGTTCCCGATGTCCTGCGTATCGCGGATGAGCCCTGTCGCNCGCACGAGGTACGCTTCGCCGGANTGTTCNATGTATCCGCCNCCCGCGTTGGCNTTGTTCTCTGCAACGGCCTGCATGATGTCGCGGAACGACAGCCCAAACGCCATGAGCTTCGCCGGATCCGGNGTGATATGGAACTGCTCTTCGTAGCCGCCGATGCTGTTGACCTCGGTGACACCCGGAACGGTTCGGAGTTGTGGGCGNATAACCCAGTCCTGAATTGTNCGGAGATCTTGNGGCGTNTACGGCTCACCCTCGGCNTTCGGNCCGTTTGCTTCCACAGACCACATGTAGATCTCNCCGAGCCCCGTCGATATCGGTCCCATTTGCGGCTCGGCAAGACCCGGNGGNAAGGATTCCCTCGCTTCGGTGAGTCGCTCTCCGACGAGCTGTCTCGCCCAGTAGATGTCTGTGCCTTCCTCGAACACCACGGTCACCTGAGAGAGGCCGTAGCGTGAGATCGAACGGATGTAGTCGATGTTGGGCANGCCGCCCATNGACCANTCGATNGGGAATGTGACCTGCTGCTCNATCTCNACCGGNGAGAGCGCNGGTACATTCGTGTTGATCTGAACCTGGACATTGGTGATATCTGGGACGGCGTCGATCGGGAGCTTCGAGAAGCTGTACACNCCGACCCCGACTAGNGCAAGGGTCGCGAGCAGTACTAGCACCCGTTGGCGGATCGAGAACTCAATAATCTTTGCAAGCATGACGGCCCCTTTAGTGGTCGTGTCCGGCCGCGCTCTTTCCGAGCTCCGCCTTCATAAGGAAGCTGTTCTGAACAACAANNGGTGTGCCNATNGCNATTTCATCGCCGAGTATTTCGACGCTTACATCGTTTCGGCGNCCNAGTCNNACCGGNACGGGTTCGATTCCATCCTTGTCCTGGACAAAGACCACATCGCGACCTTCGNAGGTCTGAACCGCCGCGATCGGGACCACNCGTGCGGCANAANCCTCGCCAGTTTCAACTCGGGCGGTCACGAACTCGCCCGGCTTCCATGAGCGGTCNGAGTTGTCCACNACGACTCGTGCCGACACCGTCCGTGTGCCCTCGGATACGACGGCACTGATATAGTCGACGACGCCCGTTGCGGTGCGGTCNCCCGCGTGGATGANGACTGTCTGCCCTTCATTGATCATCCCGGCGTACTCGGTATAGACCGAGATGTTGAGCCAGACTGTTTCGAGATTCGCGATCGTGAAGATTGACTCCNCGTCGTTGATCTTCTCNCCCGGGGTNANATGCTTCTCCACGATNCGTCCGGCNATAGGTGCCCGCANCTCGTACCGNGCCACATTGACATCCGGTTCCNCCGCCACATTCGCCACTTGATCATCGCTNAGACCGAGCAGGTGCAGGCGTCTCTCGGCGTTGTCTACTGNTGACGCGGCGACATTCGCGGCTTGCTCTGCCTGTTGAAGCCTCAGTCGAAATGTAAAGTCGATGTCCTCGAACGCCGCGAGATAATCGGCNTGGCTGCTGTTGTACCNCTCCTGCGNGGCGAGCAGATCNGCTTCNGTCGACAGGTTCTTGNCNCGCAGATCGCGCTCNCGNGCGTAGTTGGCNTGCGCTGCCTTCAGCTTCGCGTANGCTGAGATAAGCCGCCCTTTGTTCTCGCCTATGCGCAGTTCGGANGCTGTGGTGCGCAGTTCNTCAACCTCGGGCTCNTTCCGGAGCAGGTCGAGCAGGGTNGCGGTGTTCTCACTGATCGTCTGTTGGCGATGGAGNTCGNCTTCGGCGATGACCTGAGACTGAATTGNCTGNAGATATNCGATCTTGGCTTCGCCGAGNTGGGGGCTCTCGACTANNGNAAGCGGGGCGCCCTCGGTGACATCATCGCCGAGGTAGGCGAGGACTTTCGTGACGATCCCGGGGACGCGAGGNGTGACATGGAGAATAGTGTCCTCATTCAGGCCGACTTCCGCGGGAAGCGTAACATGCGTGGTGATCAGCCCGTTCCCGAGTGGTTCAATCACCACGCCTGCATCTGCAAGTTGGGCAGCGGTGAGCCGAACTACTTCCTCACCATGCTCGTCTTCGCCTTCTGAGCCATGCTCTTCGTGGCCGGCGGCCTCGGAGCCGTGGTCATGGCCGTCTTCCTCAGCGTGTTCGTTGCTCGGTCCGCCGCATCCGATGAGCCCGAGCAAGCCGCACATGATGAGCACCGGGTAGATTAATTGCTTCAGATTCATTGGTCAGTTCCTCCATTGGATCGGTCCGTGGAGGAGTCACGCCACGGCGCCTCGGTTTGTGCGAGTTCTCGTAGCAATGCAGCGGCCTCGTGAAGGCGCTGCAATGCGTCGACATATGCGATGCGGGATTCAATGACGACCTGCTGGGCATCGAGCAGGCGGAGATAGTCCGCTTTGCCGCGTTGATACGCCTGCCTCGTTAGGTCGAGCGTTCGTTCGGCCTTGGGAAGGAGTTGCTCGTCGTACCGGGTAACGGCGGCCCGAGCCGATTGGTACGCGGCATAGGCGTTGGACACCTCCGCGATGAGTTCGAGCTGGACCTCTCGTAGGGCCGCTGCACTGGAAAGCCGGTCGGCCAGCGCGGCTCGAATGTTGCCCTGATTGCGATCAAAGAGGGGGATTTCGACACCGAGACCGACATCGAGGGTTGTCTCGTCATCGGGATCGGAGTATCGCGGGCCGATGGAGGCGACGATGTTTGGGATCGACTGGGCTTTGGCGAGGGAGTGCGCTCGTTGAGCGCGCTCGATGGCGAGTCGCGCGATCGCGATTCGCCCGTTGGCTTCAAGCGTCGCGGTGAGGAGTGCGTCTTGATCGGGAAGTTCAGGGAGGTTCCGGGACTCACTTGATAGCGGAAGTGTGATGGGCTCGTCCAAGCCCATGGCCGAGGCGAGTTGTTGTCTTGCCGCATCGTAGTCCAAGCGTGCGGACTCAAGCCCGATCTGGGCTTGCTCACGAACGACCTCAGCCCGGAGTTGATCGGGCTCTGTCGCGGCACCGGCCTCAACTTGAGCGGTGGCGGCGTCGAGAAGACGATCGGAGAGCTCGATGAGCTGCTGGCGATTCTCGAGTCGTTCCCTCGCTGTCAGCGCGGCAAAGTATGCACGCGTGACGCGGGATGCGACGGCGAACTCCTCCGCAACGAACCCGGCCTGTGCCGCAAGCCGGTCCGATTCGGCGACTCGCCTCGACTTGCTGAGCTTGCCCCCGAGGACGATTTCCTGCTCGATACGGTAAGCTGTCTCGCCGCCCGACCCGGCGTCAGAGCCGAGCCCTTCCGCGTCAAAGACAAAAGCTGGGTTTGGGTACAGTCCCGCCTGTGTTACGCGTCCCGCGGCGACATCGACCTGGTACCCGGCTCGGCGAAGGCTCGGCGCATTGCCGATCGCGACGCGGATCGCGTCATCGACAGAGAGTTGAGCCAGGCCATCGAGAGCCGGGCGACTTTCGTCCAAGTCATCACCGTCACTACGCAGCCGGGCGTTCAACTCATCGGCTTGCTGATAGCGATCTCGTATGTCGCCATAGACAGGATCATCCCACGAGCGGTCAAATGGGCCGGCGCATCCGGCGACTAACAGACAGCCCGTGAGGACCGTCGCCTTCAATATCTGCATTGTCGTTCTGCTCCTTGAGTATGTTTACAACACAACCGCGGCCAGCGATCTCGCCGCCGCGGACCCGGTGTGGAACAAACTCAAGGTTCTAGACGATCAGGATTGTTGCGCGAAGTGTCTCGACAATATGTGTCGGGGGACCGCAAGGCCTCTTTCCAATCACCGCGAAACGGGACTGTGCATCCGGGAAGAAATCGAATGCAAAGGCGGTCGCCAACGAGGGCAATGGGGTCACAGGTTCGTAGTCGACACGCTGAGTTGAACGGATGACGATCGACTCCGCGGCGGCCAACGGCTCATCGACGCACGACTCTCCCGAGCATTGTGATGCGAAATCATTGTTCCAAAATGTCTCGAGACTGCCTTCTTGGCCATGCCCTTCGGACACCGTGGAGCAGCATCGCACGCTGCTCCACTCGACATGCGATGTTCCGTCGATGTCCCGGCAAAGCAGCACGCCCGCCGGACCCGCGAGGGCTGCGGCAACATGTGCCCAGCAGAGCACGAGTGCAATCACAGATTGGATGCTTGACTTGTGCATCTCTGGAATGGTAGGCCACGGCGACACATGTGACCAGATCAAGGCTGACGCCTCGTGCAGGCGGGGGGATGGCTGTGGCGCGATTCGATTTGGCCGGATCTCGTGGTCGGCGTCGGCATCTCACTGATAAACCTGCACGTGGCATGGGAAGTCTTCGAGGCGGCGGCTGGAGAAGCTGCTGCCGAGCCATGAAGAACGGAGCGATGGCATATTCCAGATCTTGGGGTATTCGTGCCCCACGATATGTTTGGAACCCCGCTGAGAGTACGTGAAGGCCGGTCGGGTGGCCGTTTCGGCTGATTCAGGCTGGGATCTGCCCCGCCTCGGTCTGCCGCTGGAGGTTGTCCCACGCATCCTTGGCTATTCGCCGGAAGCTCCGCTTCTGCTCATTGATGAACTTTGCCTTGTAGTGCTTGATGGCACCGTGGTGGATCAGGAACCGGATGGTCACGCGGACCTGGTAGTCTGGCACATCCTCGCCCGTCCGGGTTCTCACCTCCTCGTACACATCGTTGAACCTGAAGGACTCCGGGGCATCGTTAATGACTTCGGCGATGAGTTCGTAGACCGGCTTGGGGCATCGGAACGGCGCTGCGCCGCTGGAACGGTGCTCGGAAAGGGCGATGCCGTAGCGGCCCTGCTCGATGCAGTAGCCGACGACCGCTTTAGCCTGTTTGGGTTTGGAGCGCGGCAGCCCGCCCCGTCGCTCGGCTTGTCGGATCTCGTAGTCGAGCTCTTCGTCGAGGTCCTCAGCGAGGCGGCGGATCATCCGCGCCTCCGCTACGGCCCGTGACGGATCGTCGGCGATGCGATCGGCGTGCTCGCGGATGAGCTTTGCGGTCTCGTGCAGGCGTCGGGCGGGGCGAACGGGCATATCCACAGCATAGGCAAAATTCCGTGAACAGTGGTTGACTGGCTGATCCGGCGGGCGAATATACGGGAATCACAGGGTATGGTGGATTGTGTACTAAAGGAGTCAGGCATGGGCATGAAGTCGGCGCTCGATCTGTGGGTTCGGCTCGACCTCCTCTGCGTGCGGTGGGCTTGGGCGATCATCAGCCCCCTGCATCGGGTGGGCCGACCCACCCCGCGGCGGTTGTGGGCGGTCCCGCGATCCTCTCAGACCGAGTCACCCCGCCGGACGATCGGGATGGCAACGGTGACGCCCGAGATGGTGGCCGAGGCGTCGGTCGCGGCCGGGTGGCCGCCCGTCATGACCTTGCACGAAGCGGCGGAGGCGATGCGGATCAGCCCGCAGACGCTGCGGCGGTATGTCAGCGAGGGCAAGTTCAAGAAATCTGTCAAGCGGGGATGGCCGGTGCTCTTCTGGCGCGATTCGCTGCTGAGCGAGTTCATGAAGGGGCCACCGCGGTGAAGCTCGTCGACCGCCAACCGGTCGAGGGCACGGAACGCCCCACCATCTACATTGGGCACCGACAGTGGCGGGACGCTCAGGGGAAGCTGCGCACGGCGAGGCGGTGGTCGGCCGAGTGGTTCCTGCACGACAAGCAGCACCACAAGTCGCTGGGCACGAACAACAAGGTCGCTGCGGTGCGCGAGGCGCACGCGCTGCACCGGAAGATCCGCCAGGGCGAGCCGACCGCGGCCCCGCGGGAGGTCCGCCTGGCGGAACTCGTCGAAGGGTACATGACGCTCAAGCGGGGTGAGGGGCGGGCACCGAAGACCTTGGAAAAGTACCAATCGGTTCTCGATGACTTCGCTTCCCACTGCGATGGCCGCGGTGTGATCTACGGATCACGGGTCAGCGAAGACGACTTCTGGAGCTTCGAGGCGGATAAGACACTTTCCGACAAGACCCGGTACGACCGGCGTGTGGTGATCCTCCAGCTCATGAAGTGGGCTACGCAGCGGGCAGAGTTGATTCTGAAGAATCCGTTGCGGCATGTGAAGATGAAGAAACCTGAATGGGCCGAGCAGCCGTGCTTCACAGCCGAGCAGGTCGCCGCGCTGCGTGCGGCCGCGGATCCTGGGATGCGGGACATGATCCTCTTCCTCGCGTTCACCGGGTGCCGGTTCGGCGAGATGCGCGATGTCGAATGGGGTGACATCGATTTCGGGACCGGCTCCCACGGGTTTGTCACGATCCGGCGGGGCGGCTCGGATGAGAAGACCAAGGGCAAGCGGAGTCGGCGGGTCCCTCTGCATCCAACGTTGCATGATGTACTCAGAAAGCGGGTTCCCTCCGGTGAACGGGTCTTCTCGGCCGAGGACATCGGCGGGCACCGCGGCGGGGTCCTCGTAGACACTGTCTTCCTGCGCAAGCTGAAGCAACTGTGCGCGAAGTGCAGGTTCAACGAACCGGATCAGTTCAAAACGCATAGCTTCCGACACTTCTTTGCGAGCATGCTTGCCCGGAACAACGTGAGCTACAAGTACGCCCTTGAGTTCATGGGGCACCGCGACAGCAACATTCTCGACCTGTACTACACGATGTTCGACCGTGATGCCGAACGGGCGATCCGGGCGATCAAGATCCCCAACGCGCCAAAGCCCGCGGCCTAGCCCGGCTCAATCTCGATCCGCTCGCGTCGGGCTCGCGACCATTGGTCTCGCGCTGCCCTCTCGAACTCGGCCTTGGTGCCGACGCGGGTGAACCGGGCCTGGTCGTGGCGCACGAGCCCGAGGACGGCCCAGAACCGCAGCGGCGTGCGCACGCCGTAGTCGGCAATGGACTCCTTCAGGCTCCGCTCGGATGTGGCCTTGATCTGCTGGAAGGTTTGAGGACTCGCTGACCCGGCGACAGCCTCCATGACCGCTCGATGGATCTCCAGCGGGCACTTGAAGGGCCGAGCCTTGCTGTCGCGGCGCTCGGTAAGGGCAAGACCGCGGGGTGATTCCTCGACGGTGTAGATGGCGGCCCGCACGCGGGCACGGGGGCCGACGACACGCCGGCGGCGCGCGTCGTCCAAGTTGTCGATCTCGTTGGACACCGCCGCTTCGAGTTCGTCGAGCTTGCGGAGCAGCTTCGAGCGGCCCGTACACGTGCGCGACGCGAGTTTGCGTACCTCATCAAGCACATCACGCCATGACTGATTGGGTGTACCTGATCGCGGCATGATGACCATGGTACGCCGGATCTGCGTGTTGGCGTCTATATCCACATACCCGAGAATTGGCGATTTGCGTCAGGATCCATAGCGGTTTGGGCTGGATCCTGACGCGGCTCTGATTTCGTCTCGAAATTATCGAGTTGGCCGCGGACTGATCCTTGCCTTCGCTCCGACGCACCGCTATGTACGCCGTAATGACTCATTGGCGTACACAAGCG
>PAKY01000001.1 GCA_002706885.1 Phycisphaerae bacterium | reverse complement strand
TGGCGGCGTGGTAGCGGCGCTCCGGTTCCTTCGCCATCGCCTTGAGGATGATCCAGTCGAGCTCGTTCCGGAAGCCGGGTGGCAGGCGTCGAGGACCCGTGTCGGTCGCGTCGGTCGCTCGGAGGTATCGCGTCGAGGGCTTTGGCGGCTCTTCCTCGCAGATGATGCGAGCGAGGAGCGCGATCGATGCCTCGCGAACGCGCTTGTGGTCGAAGGGCGCGTTGTCCGTCACGATCTCGTAGAGCAGGGCGCCGAGGGCGTACGTATCGGACCGCGTATCGATCGACGCGGGCGACGCGATCTGCTCGGGCGACATGTACGCGGGCGTGCCGGCGAAGTGCCCGGTGACGGTGAGCCGCGTGACGTCATCGCCCGGCTCCTCGATGACCTTGGCGATGCCGAAGTCGATCACCCTCGGCTCGGGCTTTCCGTCGACCTCGGTGACGAGCACGTTGGAGGGTTTGATATCGCGATGGATCACGCCCTTGTGGTGCGCGTGCTGCACAGCGAGGCAGGCCCGCCTGACGAGCTCGAGCCGTTCGGCGACCGGGAGGCGGCGCTGGCTGCAGTACGCGGTGATGGGGCTGCCATCGACGTGCTCCATCACGAAGTAGGGACGACCGTCCGGCGTCGCGCCGGCATCGAGGATCTTCGCGATGTTGGGATGGTCCATGCGCGCAAGCAGCTCGCGCTCGGCGTCGACGCGCGCGACGGACGCGGCGGAGGTCATGCCGGGCTTGATGACCTTGATCGCGACGGTCCGTTCAACGGGCGTGGCCTGCGACGCGCGAAACACCACGCCGAAGCCGCCCTCGCCGATGACTTCCTCGAGTCGATACGGGCCGAGCGAGGTTCCGACGAGCGACGCGCCGACGGTCTCCGGCGTTCGGGACGGCGTCGCGATCGTTGGCGCCGCCATGAATTGATCCGCGCGCTCGTGGGCGTCGAGCAGCGCGACAGCGCGGGCGAGCGCGGGAGGATCGTCCCCGAGCCGATCCTCGAGGAATGCGCGGCGTTGCGCGGGCATGACCTCGAGAGCATCGACGAACGCGTCCTTCGCGGCGTCGGTCATCGGCGGCTCCTAACCGTTCTCGGATATCTTTTCGAAGAGCAGCGCCCGCGCGTACGCCCAGTCACGCATGACCGTTCGCTCGGAGAGCCCGAGCACCTCGGCCGTCTCAGCGACCTCGAGCCCTGCGAAGAAGCGGAGACGCACCACCGAGGCGGCCCTCGGGTCCGACGCTTCCAGTTCTTCCATCGCCTCGTCGAGCGCGAGGATCTGGTCGGGATCGACGTCCTGAGCGAGGTCGACGACGCTCAGCGGAACCCTCGTCCGACCGCCGCCTCGCTTGTCGGCCTTCCGGCGGCGGGCGTGGTCGATGAGGATCTGCTGCATCGCGCGGGCGGCGGCGGCGTAGAAGTGCCCGCGATTCTGCCAACCGATGTTCTCATCGCCCATGAGCTTCAGGAACACCTCGTGGACAAGTCCGGTGGCCTCGAGCGTGTGGCCAGCGCGTTCACCCTTCATGCGGAGCTGCGCGATCCTACGGAGATGGTCGTAGACGAGCGTGAGCAGTTCCTCGCGCGCGGCGTCGTGACGACCGACGTCGTGGAGCAGTCGAGTGACCTGATTCCGCGCGTCGTCGTCCAACTGGTTTCTTACCTCCGACTGGATGGGCTCTCTCGTCAGTCTAACGCCCCTGTTCTTCGGAGGAACGCGCTCTTCGTTCCGAGCGCGAGAGCTGGATCCAGAGCTGGGCGATCGCGAGGTAGCAGCGTTCCGGCGAGAGGCGACCCTTCCGCATCAGACGACAGAGCCGGGCCGAGCGGGCGCCGAACGACTCCAGCGTCGCGAGGTGGGCGTCCCGGTCCGACCGTGGCCGCTCGCTCGTTGCGTCGGTCTCGCGATCTTCATGGGCTGATTCGGTCGCTTCGGCCATGACCATCCGAGAGGCGCAGTCCGGTCCGTCCGGGCGCCATATCCCCTGGGAACGGAATCTTCGCGGCGTGGTGTCAGCCGACGCGGTCCAGCTGCGCCTTCCGAGGGCCGGAGCGGGGACGAGACGCCCTGACCGGCGGAAACGCCATTTTCCTGGAGCACATGATGACGCTTGCTGTTACTGCCATCCTCGCCTCGATCGCCCCGAGCGGCTTCGCTGGCCCTGCCATCGATCTCGCGTTGCGCGACCTGCGCTTGCAGGAGGTCTCCGCGTTCGAGGATCACATCCGGATCGAGTTTTCGTACCGCGTTGAGAACGTCGGCGACGTTGATGTCGACCTCAACGGCCCGCTCTCGCCGTTCGAGAACGACAACGTCGGCATCCAGACCTATCTCGCGACGGACGAGGGCGGGCTAGAGCTCGTCGTCGCCGCCGCGGGCGGTGTGATCATCGACCCGATCGTGCTCGCCCCGGGCGAGAGCTACAGCGGTCTGTTCGTCTCCAACACGATCCACACGCCGACCCCCGGCGACCTCGGCGCCTTTCAGTGGTTGCTTGTCGAGACGTTCAACACGTTCGGCGACGTCGATCTGAGCAACAACCGCGGCGTGCTCCTCGTGCCGACGCCCGCGCCGGTGGCGATGCTCGCGATGGGCGGGGTGGTGATGGTGGGGCGGCGGCGATCGCGCTGACCGTGACCGCTGAAGTTTCGTTCCGCTTCGGTTCTGGGCCTTGATACCGTCATTGAGGGGTGGGGCGGGGTCGAACCCGGGAGGAGCGAGATGAGAAGCGTCTGTTTGGTTGGGGTCTTCGCGCTATCCGTCGTCTGTGGCGTCCTGCGAGCCGGTCCGCTGGAGCCGCCTGGTGCGCCGGTCGCATCGACGATGAAGACCATCGACCAGGTCGAGCCGCGCATCCCGCTGAGCGCGGAGACGGCGCCGGGTGACTCGACGAGCATCTACCGCATCACCTCGCCGGGGTCGTACTACTTGACCGAGGACCTCATCGGCGTCGTGAACAAGCACGGGATCGTGATCGACGCGCCCCGTGTCAGCATCGACCTGAACGGCTTCGCGATCGTCGGGCCGTCGGGGCCGCGGCAGGGCGCGTTCGATGGCATCCGCTCGGTTGTCGTGATGCGAGGTTGCTCGATCCGCAACGGGTCGGTCCGCGACTGGAGCGGATCGGGCGTCAACGTCCCGCAGGTCTCGCAGAGCAACTCCGACGCGATCCTCGTGACCGATGTCGCCGCGATCTCGAACACCGGCAGGGGCATCGGCGTCACGGCGAACTCGACCATCATTCGTGGTTGCTCCGCGGCGTTCAACGGACAGGACGGCATTCGCGCGACCCAATCGATCGTGACCGACTGTGTTACCTTCCGGAACGACGGCGCCGCGATCGCGATCGAGGCGTCTGACTGCCGCGTCGAAGGGAACCTCTGCCACAAGAGCGATAACGGGATCCGCGTGACCGGCTCGGGCAACGTCATCACCGGCAACAAGTGCTCGGGCAACACGGTGAACTGGGTGATCTTTGGCGGGAACTTCTACGGCCCGATCATCAACCGCGCCGGCGTCGCCACCGCGAGTGTCGTTGTTGACGCAGCGGCCGGCACGCTCGGAACGACCGATCCGCACGCGAACTTCACGCACTGAACCTATCGCACGCGTTTGTCCAAACGGCTGCTCGCGTCTCGCCATCAACGACAAGACCCCGTTGCTCGCAAACCTCTCAATGATGGGAGGTTGGAGCAACGGGGTCTCGTTCAAACGGAGAGGGGGGGACTGTATTGGCTTGGCACGGCCCACGAGCAGCAGATGCGGTTTTTGCTGATAAGCATCTGCCTGAAAGGCACTTGCGCTGTTAGATCCAAAATTATCTGATGCGATTCGAACTGGTTTGGATTGGATAATCAAGGCCAGTTCTAGGCCCATGACAGCCACCGTGAGGGGCTCCAGCATTGCACTTCTGCTCAAGTGATCGAACATGCTTCAAGCGATCATGTGGCTGCGGGCAGCTCATCTTGCATTTGGATCCACCGTACACCGGATCGTCGAAATGAGCCGTGAAGTGTCCAGTGGATCTCAAATGTCTTGACTGACTTCCATGGCTGATCCCCGAGGCGTTTCCGTGGCAGTTCCGTTGTCGTACTCATCGATGTGGCACCAGCCCCGTTCGAGCAGTACGGGAATGCAAGGGTCGATCACACGGTACAGGGCCTGAAGCCCATCGCGCCGCCTGCCAACTACACCGACCTCGGCGAGGCGTTGCAACTGATTTGAAATGGCCTGCACCGTCATCCCTGTTTCGTCTGCGAGGTCACCCACGCTGAGCTCGTCAACCCGAATCAGGGCGTGGAGCAGACGGAGTCGGGTTGGATGGGCCAAGCTCTTGAAAAGGGTGCCGACCCGCTCCGCTTCAAGGGCCCCGATCAGCGGGCGAGCATCCAGAGGCAGTTTCGGGCGGCAAGACTCCATGTGGGACCCCTTCAATTTCTAGAACAGCGCTGGACCACGCTTGACTATTACACGGTGTAGTGTAATAGTCAAGAAGTCGCTAGCCTGATTGACCCACACCCGTGAAACACCACTCGTCCATCTCGATCCTGCTTGCCCTTTGGTTCGCCTTGGGAGCCGGGCTCGGCCCGCGGTTCCTCTGCATCTGTGCTGATGGGTCAACGACCACACAATTCGGCGACCAATTCTGCTGCGACGGTCCGGGGGAAGACCCGTGCCCGGTTCCCTCGGAGCACAGCGACGAATTGAGTCACCGCGTTGCCTGCCCCGACGGCGGTTGCCGGTCCACTGAGGTGGAATCCGAGTTGATCGTCGCCGTTGATCGCCTTGAGAAAGACACGGACGAAGATTGGACTCTTGATGGGCCTGGTGATCAGCCCTTGCTTTGGTTGGAGTTCCTCACTGACAGATCGGCAAGTACGACTTCCGCCCTCCGACCATTGGTGCTATCGGGCGTTGGATTCTGTGTTTGCCATTTTCGCAGCGTGATTTTGCTCGTTTAGAACGGCCTGGGATTCTGCGCAGTTCATGAACTGCGTTCGTCTTTCCCAGAGGCTCGGCGTGCGCCGGGCAACGTCTCTATCCGAGTGGAACACATGAGATTTACTGAACCAAAGCTGTTTTGCTGCCTGGGCGTCTCCATCCTTTTGGGCGGCTGCGCGCCGTCACCATTCGACTTCGAGCCCCCCGCCGCAAGGCCTCTCTTGCGCGACATGCCTCGTTACGAAGCACCGGAGGACCCTGATCGAGTCGGACCAGGATCGGATGTAGTCACCATCGGTGAGCAGTTGACCCTCCGCCAAGCTCTCGCGGCTGCGCTCGTACGCAACCCGCGACTTCGATCGCTTGCCTGGGAGCCGAGGATTGCGGAAGCGCGTCGTCTGCAAGCCGGGCTCTCCCCCAATCCAAGCGTCGGAATTGAGGTCGAAGACTTCGCGGGCTCTGGAAGCTTGAGTGGCTTTGATTCTGCCGAGACCACCATAGCCTTTAGCCAGCTTCTTGAGCTTGGCGGGAAGCGAGACCGCCGCGTGCGGGTCGCCGAGGGGCAGTGGGTTGTTGCTGCTCTCGACTACGAAGCACAGCGGCTGGCCGTGCTCACCGACACCGCGTCCCGCTTCGTGCGGGTGCTGGAGCTCCAGCAGCGTGTTGAGTTCGCCGTTCGCGCGCAAGCACTCGCAGAGGAGAACCGGCGCGTCATCGATCGGCGGGTGCAGGCTGGAGATGTTTCACCCATCGACGAGATCAAGGCCCGGCTCGAAAGCGAATCCACCCGCATCGCCGCAGATCGACTCAGCCGGGAACTTGAGGCCGCGAGGCGTGAACTCAGTGCGATGTGGGATGCAACCGACCCCGGCTTTGACACGGCCATCGGATCGCTGGATGACCTGATGCCTGTGCCGTTGCTCGATGCCCTGACGGATCTCGTTGAGCACCATCCGGAAGTTCAGCGTTGGATTGCAGAGACCGAGCGACGATCATCGGTGGTCGCTCTCGAACGGGCTCAAGCCGTCTCCGACGTGACGGCTGGTGCTGGCATTCGGTATGCCGAAGAGAGCGAAGATGTCGGTCTCGTCGTGGCCGTGTCCGTGCCATTGGCAATCTTCGATCGCAATCAGGGAGGAATACTGGCCGCCCGGCTCCGAGCAGCACAAGCGATCGACGAGGGGCGGGCTTCCCGACGCGATTTGGCCACCCGACTTGTTCGGGCACACGCCCGATTGACCGCCGCGTATCACGAGGCCCAGGCGATTGATGCCGCCCTACTCCCCGCGGCGAAGGACGCATACGACGCGACGCGTCGGGCCTACGACGAAGGCAAGCTCCCGTACCTCGATGTCCTCGATGCGCAGCGCACCCTTTTCGATACTGAAACCCAAAGGCTCGAAGCTCTCGCCGAATACCACGCCGCGAAGGTGCAGGTCGAGGGGCTCATCTCAGAGCCGCTGAACACCCATTCGCTCCGCGAACATTCTGATCACCCCAATCAAGGAGACACACCGTGAAACCATCACACGGCATCATTACACTATTTTGCCTATTTACAACAGCATTCCTGCTAGGCGGGTGCGACCGGGGACAGGAAGCATCATCAACATCCGGCGGTGCGCACGCACCTGATGTGAATCAGGTTGCGCACTCTCACAAGAACGGCGAGACCTGCTTCGTGTGTGACGCCACGAAGCGCGACGCTGGCCGCCTGTGGTGCAGCGAGCACGCCCGGTACGAGGATCGTTGCTGGATATGCCAACCGCAGCTTGAAGACGCTTCTCGTGCGTATTGCGAGGAGCACCATCTCTACGAGGATGAATGCCACATCTGCGATCCCACACGCGGCACGAATGGAAGTGATACGAGTGAAGCGATGGGCGGACTGCACGGGCACGGTACCGACGAGGCGTGCTTCATCTGCGATGCTTCGAAGCGTGATGCTGGTCGCCTCTGGTGTGCTGAGCACGATCGCTATGAGGATCGGTGCTGGATCTGTCAGCCGCAGTTGGAAGATGCTACCCGTCCGTACTGCGATGAGCACGGGCTCTACGAAGATGAGTGTCATCTTTGCAATCCGTCACTCCACGACGATGCTGCTGCATCGCCAACGCAAACCGGGAGCGTTCCGGCTCTATTCTGCAACGAGCACGGGGTGCCTGAGCACGAATGCGGTATCTGCCAGCCTCAGCTCGCAGGTGCACTTGGAATCGGTAACTCGCTGCTCGTCCGCATGCCCTCCGCGAGATCGGCAGAGCTTGCCGGGCTGACGCTTGAGCANCCGAATCGTGGCNNTGCTTCAGCGTNGATNAGCTTGTTGGGCGAGGTCCGCTACAACGGGAACAGATTGGCAAAGCTCACACCGTTGGCNCCCGGTGTGATCACTGATATCNGNGTCGATGTNGGCGACCAGGTTGAAGAAGGGCAAATTCTNGCGGTCATCAACTCCGTGGCGNTGGCACAAGCGAAGTCCGCGTACCTGTCCAAGATCGCAGAGGTCGAAGCGAGAACCACCGTGTTCGAGCGTGAGCAGAAGCTCGTCAACGAGAACATTGCTGCACGCCGGGACTTNCAGGATGCCCAGGCAGCGCTCAAGCTCGCTGAGCTGGAAGTGCGTCGCACGCATCAGCAGCTCATCAATCTNGGCTTCACTGAATCGGAAGTCGCGGATATNGCGGCGGAGCAGTCGTCATCCTCGGACCTTTANGTCAGGGCACCCTTCGCTGGCAGCGTCGTCGAGCGGACNGCNGTNCTTGGCGAGGCAGCNGANTCAGAGGNNTCGCTCTTCGAGATCGCTGATTTGTCNACGATGTGGATCGAGCTCGCNGTCCCGGAAGAGCAGGCGTTTCAGATCGAGCGCGGCGGGGAGATCGTCGCGAGCGTCCGGGCTCTGCCCGAGNTGGAGATCCCCGGACAGATCACATGGATCAGCCCGCGTATCGATGAACGAACCCGGATGGTACGGGCCCGCGCGANGGTTCAGAATGATCGTGGCATCCTTCGCCATGGCATGTTCACTGAGGTCTCCGCAATGATCGGCGGCACNTCGAACTCGCTGCTTGTGCCGGGTGAAGCGGTACACGAGATCGATGGCACATCGTTCGTGTTTGTGCGGCAGGAACCNGATCTGTTCGCNGTTCGGCGTGTNGATGTCGGNCCGCGNNNGNCNTCNGGNACNNTNGCNATNCTNGCNGGNCTNANNGAGACNGAGNCCGTCGTNNCNGGCGGCAGNTTCACNATGAAGACCGAGTNCCTCAAGTCTCGCCTCGGNGCGGGATGNGTNGANGACTGATCCGGAGCCNCCATGCTGACCCGNCTTATCGANATNTCNCTCAANANCAGAGTGCTNGTCATTCTGCTGTTCGNNATCGCGTGNGCCGCCGGTGTGTACCGGATGATCCAGCTTCCGATCGACGCGTTTCCNGANACCACGCCGATCCAAGTGCAGATCAACACNGTGGCCCCCGCGCTCAGCCCGGAAGAAATCGAGCANCAGATCACNCTNCCTGTCGAACTCTCNATCGGCGGNCTGCCCGGNCTCCAGAACGTGCGGTCCGTCTCAAAGTTCGGNTTCTCACAGGTCGTGGCGACCTTCGATGANGACATCCGCATTATCGACGCGCGGCAGTACATTACCGAACGGCTCTCGGCAGTCGAACTGCCAGATGGTGTCGGAAGGCCGGAGCTCGGCCCGATCGCGACCGGTCTCGGTGAGGTCTTTCACTACGTCATCCGGTCGGAGACCGGCGAACACTCTATCGAAGAACTCCGGACCATCCACGATTGGGTGATCAAGCCCGAGCTTCGCAAGGTCCCGGGTGTGGCCGAGGTCAATTCNTGGGGTGGCTTGGAGCGGCAGTATCACGTCGTCGTCAAGCCTGAAGCACTGATCAAGTTTGGCTTCACGCTTGAGGATGTGCTNGATGCGCTGCGCCGCAACAACGCCAACGTCGGCGGCGGGCAGATCGTGACCTCCGGTGAAGCGAGGGTGGTGCGGGGGCTNGCGCGTGTTGCGACGATCGGTGAGATCGAGAACATCGTGGTTGCTTCCAGCGACGGCACGCCGGTGCGGATTCAGGATGTCGCGGAGGTTGAAATCGGCAGCGAGATCCGCCGCGGCGCGGTCTCGGCGTACGGCGAGGGCGAGGTCGTCCTCGGCCTGGCCTTCATGCTAATGGGCGAGAACAGTCGTGTGGTGACGGAGGAACTCCGCGAACGCCTTGAATCCCTCGCGCCGTCGCTGCCGCCCGATGTCGTCGTGGATGTNGTGTACGACCGGNCCCTGCTGNTCGAGCAGGTCATCAAGACGGTCGAGCACAACCTCGTGATCGGTGCCGTGNTGGTGATNGTNGTGTTGCTCATCATNNTGGGNAACATCCGAGCCGGNNTGCTCGTNGCGGTCGCCATCCCGATTTCAATGCTGTTCGCCGTGCAGGGCATGTANGAGTTCGCGATCGCAGCNAGCTTGCTCAGCCTCGGTGCGATCGACTTCGGCATCCTTGTCGATGGCTCGGTGGTCATGACGGAAGCNAANCTCCGCTCGCTGAAGGAACGCCAGCGAGAGCTTGGCCGGAAACTCTCGCCTTCNGAGCGGCTCGAATCGATCGCGAAATCTAGTGCGCGCGTGGTGCGACCCATCGTGTTCGGGATGGGCATCATCACGCTCGTCTTTGCCCCCGTGCTGACGCTTGAAGGCATCGANGGGAANATGTTCCGGCCGATGGCNTGGACGTTCATNTTCGCGCTCCTGGGAGCCCTGCTGGTCGCGGTGTTTCTGTCACCCGTTCTGTCGTACTACTTCCTTCCGCGTCGCGCGAANCCCAAGGANGCCNTTCTGNTNNGNGGATTGGCCNNNGCATACGGNTGGGCCGTCGGCNGAGCGATTCGACTCCGGTGGGTCGTGATGCTGCTGGCCGTGGCTCTNCTNGGNGTCGCGGGCTACCGGAGCACGCAGATGGGCGGCGAGTTCATCCCGCGNCTNAGCGAGGGCTCGATGGTNNTGAACACCATCCGNCTCGCTGGCGTCTCGATNGATGAGTCCGTGCGGTACAACACNCGGATCGANGANGTNCTGCTCGATGAGTTCCCAGANGAGATNGAGCACATCTGGAGCCGNATCGGGACNGCNGAGGTGGCGACNGATCCGATGGGGATCGANCTGACAGACATTTTCTTNNCGCTCAAGCCNCGTGCAGAGTGGACGNNAGCGGACACGCAGGCGGGTCTCGTGATCGAGATGGANAANACNATCTCNCAGTTNCCCGGCGTCAANATGGTGTTCACGCAGCCGATCGAGATGCGCATGAACGAGATGGTCTCNGGCATCCGATCAGACATCGGGATCAAGATCTTNGGCGACGACTTCGACGAGCTGCTNCGGATCGCNGACGACGTNCAGCGTGTGCTTCTGGACATCCCGGGTGCCTCAGATATCTCGGTCGATCAGATCACGGGGCAACCNTCGCTGTCNGTNNCNGTCGANCAGTCCCGNGTTGCCCGNTACGGCGTCGCNGCCAGCGAGGTGNTGGANTTCGTTGAGGCGATCGGTGGGATCCGCGTCGGCGAGGTGTTTGAGGGCCAGCGTGTCTTNCCGCTNGTCGTCAGACTTCCGCAGACATTNAGNGANGATGTNNNAGCNGTGTCNTCNGTNCGNATNCCGACCGANGGGGGNGTCGCGGTNCCNCTNTCGTCNNTGGCCTCGGTCGATCTCTCGGAGGGGTCGGCCACGATCAACCGCGAGTGGAGCAGAAGACTCATCCGTGTGCAGTCGAACGTCAGTGGAAGAGACCCCGCGTCGTTCGTCAATGAAGCAAGGGCAGCCATTGATAATCGGGTCACATTACCCGAAGGCTATGTGCTTGAGTGGGGCGGGCAGTTTGAGAACCTGGAACGCGCCAGGACTCGCCTGATCATTGTCGTGCCCGCGGTCTTGCTGATGGTGTTCTTTCTGCTGTACTTCAGCCTGAAGAACCTGCGGGATGTCGTCATCATCTACACCTGCATCCCGTTTGCGGCCGTCGGTGCGATCTTCGCGTTGTGGTGGCGCGATATCCCATTCAGCGTCAGTGCCGCAGTCGGGTTTATCGCTCTCACCGGCATCGCTGTGCTCAACGGGCAGATCCTGATCACCGCGATCCGCGACACACTCAACACCGGCCAGCAGAGCAAGGATGCGATCATCGCGGCCTCGAAGACCCGCCTCCAGCCAGTACTCGCAACGGCGATCACTGATATCGCCGGCTTCATCCCGATGGCGATCGCAACAGGCGTGGGGAGCGAGATCCAGCGACCGCTGGCGACGGTGGTAATCGGCGGCATGGTCACGTCGACGCTACTCACCTTGTTTGTGCTTCCGGTCATCGCATCCGTCTTCATGAAAGAAAGTGCGCAGGTTGCTGACTCGGAGCGTGATCAGTGAGCGGCTGCGACTGTGGAAAGGATGCCGTTGGTCTGGAGCAGCGAACGCTCATAGCGCTACTCACGATCAACGGCGTGATGTTCGTTGCCGAGGTGATGGTTGGATGGATCGCGGAGTCCACCGCGCTGCTGGCCGACTCGCTTGACATGCTGGCAGATGCCACGGTGTACGGCATCGCGTTGTACGCGGCGAGCCGGTCCGGCGGCGCACAGCGGACTGCAGCGCGAGTGAGCGGCGTCCTTCAAATCGCGCTGGGTCTTGGAGTTTTGGTCGAGGTAATCCGCCGGGCGGTGTTCGGCAGCGAGCCGACGAGTCATCTGATGATTGGAGCTGGGACTGTCGCGCTTGTTGCGAATCTGATCTGTCTCCGGCTTATCGCAAAGCATCGCGAGGGCGGTGCGCATATGCGAGCGTCTTGGATCTTCTCGAAGAACGATGTCATCGCGAACACTGGCGTGATCGTAGCGGGGCTTCTCGTGATGGCATTGGGTAGCCGCGTTCCTGATCTCTTGGTCGGTTCGATTGTCGCCGCGGTTGTGATTCGTGGGGGCGTTCAAATCTGGGCGGACTCAAGCAGAGACGCAGGGGTCCGGAACTGATTTCTGCTGTAGGTACATCCTCTCACGGTTTCAGGTAGGTGTCCCCCCTCACCCCCGGGTGCCCGACGGGCATGGCTGGCCTTGGTGGTGAGACTCGGGCACCGGATGGCGGGTCCTGCGAACGGGCTCCCCGAGGCCCCGGCAATCCCTTGAACGGTCCAACCGCACTGAACCTCGGTAACCCCCAATAATCTTGGCAGTGTCAGGGATGTCCCGGCAATCGATCCGTCTCGGTCAGGTCTCCGGATCTCAAGCAACGCTCGGCAAGAGCCGAGGTATACTAAACGCGTGAAGTATCGCCCGCTCGCCATCCTGCTCACCGCGATCATCGCCTTTAACGCCCTCGCTGGCGGTGTTGGCGGCGTGGCTGTACTGTGCTTCGGAGGCGGCCATCAACACGCACCCGCAGAGTTCGATCACTGCGAATCCTCGTGCAGCCACGATGCGTCATGGCCACTCCCCGTGCCCGCGGGAGAGCATGAGCACGACTGCGGCTGTACCGATGTCGAGATCACGACCGCGGAACTCCTGACACTGCCCCGGAGTGACACTGGGAGCGATGTGCCGCCCGCGATCGTCATGTCTCCCTCGTGGGGCGTCATCCTTGCGGAGACCGGCCTTGGTCGCCGCGGCCCGCCGATGCCGCCGCCTTGGTTTGACCCCGGCGGGGTCCACAGGCTCGCGATCGTGGCTAGCGTTCGTCTGACCATCTGATTTCTGTCTGTTCCTTCGCGCGTGCCGCGGCGGCGTTGTCCGTTGCGGCTGTCATCGCTTTGGACCCAGACAGGAATCACAAACAATGGACAATCTGAAACGCCCGCGTCGAAC
Organism: Phycisphaerae bacterium; assembly: GCA_002706885.1. GTDB lineage: Bacteria > Planctomycetota > Phycisphaerae > Phycisphaerales > UBA1924. The sequence continues at coordinate 89,386 of PAKY01000001.1, read as the reverse complement.
GCGGGTCATGCTGCCGGGCCTCGGCTCGACATTCGCCCTGATCGCGCTGGCGGGCTGCCAGTCCTACGAGCGGGTACCGCTGGAGTTGGCCGACCATCGGGCCGCGCTCGACGCACGGCTCGCTGCCACTGAACCCATCTCGGATTTCGTTGAGCGGCTCTCCGAGGCCGGCAACCAGGTGCCGGAGCGGTTCGACCCGAACGACGGGCTCTCACCCGCCGAGGGCGAAGTGCTCGCCCTGTTCTATAACCCCGACCTCCGGCTCGCTCGCCTCGATGCCGGTGTCGCACTCGCGACCTTCGAGACGGCGGGGCTGTGGGAGGACCCGCAGTTCGGTTTCGACGGGGCGGAAATCCTCTCGCCGTCGGGGCCGTTCGAATACGGACTCACGCTGAGCCTGACGATCCCGATTTCGGGTCGGCTCGGCGTCGAGAAGGATCGGGCCGGAGCGGCGTACGAGGCCGAGCTCCGCGGGATCGTGGACGCCGAGTGGAGCACGCGGGCCGCGGTTCGCTCGGCCTGGGCATCCTGGTCCGCGGAATCCGAGCGGCTCCGCCTGCTGCGAGAGGTGATCGGTCAGGTCGAGCGGATATCCGCCATAACCGACCGGCTGGAGACGGCGGGAGAACTCACGCGGGTCGAGGCTCGGCTCCTGCGGGCCGAGTTGGTCGAGACCCGGGCGGATGTCGCCGAGGCGGTGCTCGCAGAGGCCCGGGCCCGGGTCGAACTTCTCGGTTTGATGGGGCTTCCGCCGGACGCTCCGGTGGAGTTGCTGCCGGCGATTCCGCCCGCGTCGATCGCTGAGACCACCGGTGCGAACGAGCGACTCATCGAGGCGAACACCACCCTTGCGGTGCGCCGCGCCGAGTATCAGGTCGCCGAGGAGACGCTCCGCCTGGAAGTCCGCAAGCAGTATCCGGACATCACGATCGGCACGGGCTACGGGAGCGAAGACAACGACGACCGACTTCTGCTTGGTGTGTCGATACCCATACCCATCCTCAACGCCAACCGGGCGGGCATCGCGGAAGCGAAGGCTCGCCGCGATGTGGCTCGGGCCGCGGCGGAGACGACCTTCGAGCGTCTGACCCGCGACCTCGCGATGGCCCGTGCAGCGTACGACGCCTCGCGAACGCAGCGAGATGCGTTCGAGCGTGATCTTGTGCCGATGCTCGACGAGCAGGCATCCGAAGTCGAGCAACTGATCGATCTTGGCGAGGTGAACACGCTGCTCTTGCTCGAAACTGTCACGCGACGGTTCGAGGCCAAGAGCCGCCTGCTCGATCTGCGTCTGGCCGAGACCGACGCGGCGATCGAGATCACGCGCCTGCTCGGTCCGGACGAGCCGGAAATGCCGGCTCCTGTCGAGCCCGCGACCGACAAAGACACCACAACAGCAAACACACCACATACCGCGGCGCGAGGCGATACGCCCGCCGAGGAGGCATCCCGTTGAACATCATGGAACGGGCGATCGCGATCGCCCTCGCGGCAGTTCTACCGCTGACGCTGGCCGCCTGCAACAGCGCAACGGATCAACGGCAGCATGCGACCACAAACAGCCAAAGGTCAGTGAGCATTGCTCCTAATAATCGAGAAACAACCATGTTAATCACCTTACTCGGATTCGACGGCTGCCCGCTCACGCCGATTATGAACGAGCGGCTTGAACAGGCGATCAGCATACTCGGACAAGACGTGGATCTTGTCCAGATCGACCAGCAATCTTTAGCTACATCAGACATCCGCCGCGGGTATCCCGCTCCAACGGTACTCGTGAATGGATCTGATCTATTCGGCATGGAGGCACCGACGATGCCTTCGATGGGCTGCCGTATGTACGAAGGACCCGATGGCGTACCTTCGGTGAGCGAACTCGTCACTCGCCTCCAAGTCGCATGCGCACACATCGCGGATGGCGAAGGGGGTGAGGGATGATCCGGACCTTGATTTTCATCCTTGTGTTCTCGATCGCCACTGTGTTCCTTGTGTCCTGCGATCGATCAGATTCCAACGAACAACGTATTGCTGAGCACGGCGATGGCGACGGGCATGACCACGCCTCAGAGGCCGAGACCAAGGCAACCGGGTCCGACCGTGTTGCCATCCCGGCCGCGGTTCGGTCGAACCTCGGCATCAGCTTCGTCAAGGTCGAGCGCCGGCGGGTCGAGCAGACTCTCCGCGTGCCGGGTCGGTTCGAGTACCTGCCCACGGCGCGACGCGAGTACCGGACCGCCGTCCCCGGTCGTGTTGAGCTGCTCGTCGAGCAGTTTGACCGGGTCCAAGCGGGCCAACCGCTCTACCGGCTCGATTCGCCGGCGTGGCGGGAGATGCAGCAGCAACTGGCCGACGCCGAGTCACAGATCGAGCGGCTGGGTGCACGTCTTGAGACCTTTGAGCCGCTGCTCGCGGCGCACCAGCAGCACGAGGACAGCCTCCACGAGAGTGTCGCGGTCTGGAACGAGCGGGTCGAACAGTTGCAGTCGGTCCGTGAGGCGGGCGGCGGCCGCGTCGATGAACTCGCCCAGGCCCGTGCGTCGCTCGCGAGCACTCGCGCTGACCTTGCCAACGTGATGGAGAAGAAGGCGGAACTCGGAGCGGACCGGCAGCAGACCGTTGCTGATCTTCGTGCGGCCCGGTCACGCCTGGACTATCTGCTCGACGCCGCCTCCTCCGTCGTTTCCCGTTCGAGAGACGAACTCGCCCGAACCGTCGAGACGCCTCATGGGACCGAGCCTGTTTGGGCCACGATCGCCGCAATCGAGGTCACTGCGTCTGAAGCCGGCGTCGTGGAGATGCTGGGCCTGACCAACGGCTCGTGGGCGGACGAGAAGACACCCGTCGTCACCGTCGTGCAGCCCGATCGGCTCCGTTTCCGTGCGTCCGGGCTCCAAAGCGACCTGGGTGTGCTGCGGGACGGGCTCTCGGCTCGGATCGTCCCGCCGACGCCGACTGCCGCGGGACGCGCCGTGCCTCTGACCGAGACTATGGACGGCACCATCTCGCTCGGGCTGGCAGGCGACCCAAATGACCGCACACTCGAACTGTTCGTCGTACCCGATGAACTCAAGCCATGGGCCCGACCGGGCGTCTCGGCTCAACTCGAGATCGTGACCGACTCGACGGCTTCGCCCGAACTCGCCATTCCGCTCGCCGCCGTGCAGCGTGATGGGCTCTCACCCGTCATCTTCCGTCGCAACCCGAGCAACCCGAACGAGGCGATCCGCATGGAGGCCGACCTCGGTCTCGACGATGGGCGTTGGGTCGCCCTGCTCAGCGGTCTTCGTGACGGCGACGAGGTCGTCCTCGACGGTGCTTTTCAGCTCATGCTCGCCACTAGCGGTTCGATCCAGAAGGGTGGCCACTTCCACTCCGATGGCACATTCCACGAAGGGGAGGATTGAGCCATGTTGAAAGCCGTCATTCGTTTCTCACTCCGTTATTCAACGCTCGTGCTCATCGCGGCGATCATGATCGTCGGCTACGCCGGCTATCGCTTGCCGAGGATGAGCGTTGATGTGTTCCCCGAACTCAACGCGCCGACCGTCACGATCATGGCCGAGTCCGGAGGGCTCGCCGCCGACGAGGTCGAGCAGTATGTCACTTTCCCTATTGAGACTGCCGTCAACGGTATGACGGGTGTCCGCCGTGTCCGAAGCGCGAGTGCGATCGGACTCGGTATCGTCTGGGTGGACCTCGAATGGGGTACTGACCTCTACGATGCCCGTCAACTCGTCTCTGAGCGGCTCGTCACCGCTCGCGAAAACCTTCCCGATGAGGTCGAGCCATTCATCACGCCGATTACGTCTATCGCGGGCGAGATCATGCTGATCTCCCTGTCGTCGCCCGACGGCTCGGCCAACCCCATGCAACTCCGCTCCTACGGCGAGTTCGAGCTGCGTAACAAAATCCTCGCGGTGCCCGGTGTCGCCCAAGTCGTCGCGATCGGCGGCGAGCTACCAGAGTATCAGGTCAACGTCGATCAGGAGCGGCTGAGGCTCTACGACCTGACCATCACGGATGTGGTCGAGGCCGCGGGCGGCGCGCACAGCACCGCGAGCGGCGGCTACTTGGTGAATGTGGACAACTTCGAGATCCCGATCCGTCAGCAGAGCCGGGTGACGCGCCCGGAGGACATCGCCAACACGATCATCAAGTATCACGAGGGCGTGCCCGTGACGATCGGTCAGGTTGCCGAGGTTATCCTCGGGCCGGCGATCAAGCGGGGCACGGCTTCTGAGGGGGGCGAACCCGCTGTCGTGCTGTCTATCCAGAAGTCACCGGGCACGAACACGCTCGCCCTGACCGACAGTCTTGATGCGCTCTTTGATCAGATCGAGCCGACACTGCCCGAGGGCGTCGTGCTCAACCGAGATGTCGTCCGACAGTCGCACTTCATCGACCGGGCGGTCCACAATGTGACCAAGGTGCTCGGCGAGGCGGTCATCATCGTGCTCGTCGTGCTCGTTCTGTTTCTGATGAATCTGCGGACAACGCTCATCACACTTACCGCAATCCCGATCTCACTGGCCGTTGGCCTCTTGATGATGGATGCGTTGAATCTCGGGCTGAATGTCATGACTCTCGGAGGGCTCACTGTGGCGATCGGCGTGCTCGTCGACGACGCAATCATCGATGTTGAGAATGTTTTCCGCCGCTTGAAGCAGAACCGGGCCTTCCCCGAGGCGGATCGGCGTCCGTTTACTGAGGTCATCTTCGACGCCAGCAACGAAATCCGACCGGCGATGGTCTTCGCGACGGTCATCATCGTCATGGTGTTCGTGCCGCTTCTCTTCCTGCAGGGGCTCGAAGGCCGGTTTTTCCAGCCCTTGGCACTTACTTACATGATCTCGATCCTTGCGTCGCTGGTCGTGGCCCTGACGGTCGTGCCCGCGATGTGCCGGTTCCTTCTCAAGGGCAAACTCGGAGGCAAGCACGAGGACCGAGACGGATTCCTGGTCCGCCTTCTGAAAAGGGCGTACGAGCCTTCACTCCGAGCGGCCATTCGGTACCGGGCGTGGGTGCTCGGCACCGCCGGTGCCGTGACCGCCGGCGCACTCCTGCTCGCGAGCACGTTCGGCAGCTCGTTCCTTCCGTCGTTCAATGAGGGCACCTTCACGGTCTTTCTGCTCGCTCCTCCCGGCACTTCGATCGTCGAGAGCGATCGGCTCGCGACGGAGGTCGAGAAGCAACTCGTCCAGATCGACGGGGTCCGTTCCGTCTCCCGGCGTACCGGCCGGGCCGAACGTGACGAGCATGCCGAGCCGGTCAGCAACTCCGAGATCGAGGTCACCGTTGATGCGGGGAGCGACCGGTTCGAGGTGCGAGAACAGATCGACCGCATCCTCGGGGCCGTACCGGGGATCACCACGATGGTTGGCCAGCCCATCGAGCACCGGCTCAGCCATGTGCTGTCGGGCACGCCCGCGGCGATCGCCATCAATGTCTTCGGTGAAAATCTGACCGAGCTTCGTGATGTCGCCAAGGCGATTGAGGCCGAACTCCAAGGCCTGCCGGGCGCTCGTGATGTCAACGCCAACCGAGAGGTATTGATCACTTCTTTGCCAATCCGCTACCGCCATGCGGAACTCGCGGCGGTCGGTCTCAGCCCCGCCGACGCCGCGGAGCAAGTCCGCGAAGCCCTCTATGGCGAGGTTGTGGACACCGTCAACCAAGGTGTTCGGCAGTATGATCTCGTCGTTCGGCTCGCACCTGAGGAACGTGAGTCGTTCCGGCAGGTCCGAGACCTGCTTCTCCGTGGCCGGGGAGGGGCCACCGTTCGTTTGAGCGATGTCGCTGATATCGGTCCGGAACGATCAAGCAATCTGATCACTCGCGAGAACGCTCAACGGAAAGCCGTGGTGTCGCTCAATGTGGCCGAGGGGTCCAATCTGGGCGACCTTGTCGCCCAGGTGCAGGAGCGTGTCGATCCCATTGTCCAGCGGGCTGGCATGACCGTGTCCTACGGAGGTCAGTTTGAAGCGCAGCAGTCCGCGTCACGGACGATCCTCGTCGCGGGCATTGCCGTCGCACTCATCATGCTCATGCTGCTCCAGATCTCCACTGGGTCGATGCGGGCGGCGGTGCTCGTCATGCTCAACATGCCCCTCGCGTTGATCGGCGGCATCGCCGCGATCTACATCAGCGAGGGGGGCGGCCCGATCGCAAACACGCTCGCCCTCGTCGGCATCGGGGGCCCGTATATCCCGCCGGTGATCTCCATCGCCAGCCTTGTTGGTTTCATAACCCTCTTCGGCATCGCGGTCCGTAATGGCATCCTGCTCATCAACCACTACAACCATCTGATGCAGCACGAAGGTGTGCCGCTCGGAGAAGCCATTGTTCAGGGGTCGATGGAACGGCTTGTGCCGATCCTGATGACCGCGATCTCAGCGGCGCTCGGGCTTGTCCCTCTGGCGCTCGCCGCGGGAGAACCGGGCAGCGAACTGCTCGCGCCCCTCGCCATCGTCACCCTCGGGGGTCTGTTGACCTCCACATTCCTGAACCTGATCGTTGTTCCGGCGGGGTACTCGCTCGTTTTTGGGCACAAGCCTGAGCGTCGTCCCGCTGATCACCCATCTGTGCTCACGCGTCTCGTGGGCATATTCCGCCGACCCAAGACCATCACCTCGAAGGAGTCCTGATCATGAACGACCTTTTCAAGATTCTCGCCGCCGCCAGCACGACCGTCGCGCTTTCGATCTCGTTACCCGGCTGCGGGGAGTCCTCAGAATCAAAGTCCGCCGAGACACACACCGCGGACGACGGTCATGATCACGCTGGTGACGGCGACGACCATGAGGGGCACGACCACGCCGAGGGTGAACACGACGATCATGACCACGGTGAGATGCGGTCTCTCGGTAGCGTGACGATCGCCGGAACGAAGCTGGCGGTCTCAGTGTCCAGCGACATCCGACCATCATCGGAGGTGCACCTCGATCTCGAAGTCGAATCCGGGCCGATCCCCGCCACCGTGCGTTTCTGGATCGGCGATGAGGCCGGGACGGGCGCGCTGAAATCGAAGGCGGACGCCCACGACGACCATTTCCACGGCCAGACCGAATCGCCCTCGACGATGGACGGTGCGAGTCTCTGGATCGAGATCGAGTCCGTCAACGGAAATCGCACTGTCGGCTCGATGCCTCTTGAGGGATAAGCCATGATCGATGTGACCGCAAACGTCCATGCCGAAGCAACCGCAACTGAAGCATGGGAACTGATCTCGGACTTCGAGGGCGAATGGGAGCCATCGAACCCCGAGCACAAGGGCACCGAGGTACTGACCGAGCCCAAACAGCCCCTCCGTGATGGCCTGCGCTGGTGGCAACGCGAAGGTGTCGGTCCCTTGACCGGCGAACTCACCGCGACGGTGCACGACACGCGGCCGGGTCGTGCGTTCTCTTGGACCGGCGAGGCTATCTACAAGCCGTTTGGAATGTGTGTCAGGGTCAAGGAAGGCGGCGACTTTCGGATCGAGCCCGAGGGCGACGGTGTACGGCTCGTCCATCGCGTATGGGGCGAGTTCCCGAAAGGCCTCGTAGGCTGGGTGATCGAGCGCGTCATCGGCACACTACTCCGATTCAGGTCGGCCGCCTACCGCCACACGCTCGTCGAGCTCGAGTACTTCGCTGGGCGACTGGAGGGAAGCATCGCCCGCGGTGAGCGCCGATGACACAGACGAACCACCACAATCACGGTGCTGATATTGGATCGAAACGGCTGGGTATCGCCGTCGCCATTAATCTGCTGCTCACTGCGGCCCAGGTCATCGGGGGCGTGCTCTCCGGGAGCCTTTCGCTGATCGCGGACGCGCTGCATAACTTCAGCGATGCAGCCGGACTGCTCCTTGCCCTGATTGCTCGGCGTATTTCCAGGCGTCCCGCGGATGAGCAACGCACCTTCGGCTACGGGCGAGCCGAGGTGGTCGGCGGCCTGATTAACCTCACCTCCATCATGGTCATCGCGGGCTATCTGCTCATTGAGGCCATCAACCGCACCTTCGACCGTCCCGAGATCGACGGCTGGATGGTCGTCATCATCGCCTGCATTGCACTGGTTGTCGATGCCGCGACGGCCGTTCTGACCTACACGATGTCGAAGGAGAGCGTGAACATCAAGGCGGCGTTCCTTCACAACGTCGCGGACGCTCTCGCCTCGGTGGCGGTCATTATCACCGGCACCCTGATCATCCTGTTCGACTGGTACTGGACCGACATCGTTGCGACCATCGGAATCTCGGTCTACATCGTGGGGATCTCGTGGTCGCCTTTGAAGCGGCATATCCGGATTCTGATGCAGAGCACCCCGGACGAACTCGCACTCGACGCAATCGCATCGACCATCCGCGAGGTTGAGGGTGTCCAGGACGTCGGCCATCTCCATGTCTGGCCAATTGACGAACATGCCGTCTCCCTTGAAGCTCAGATCGCGATCCGCGACGAGTCCCCTCTCACCGCGACTTCCGATATCATCGAGCGTGTTCGTCGATCGCTCGGGAGCGACCACGGCATCAAGCATGTGACGATCGAGCCCATTCCCGTATCTATGTTCAGTTCTGGATTAGTGACTGATCACTCACCTAACAAGCCGGCGGGTAGCGGAAGCTAGGGCTGAAGTGAGGCTGTTGCCCCAGCAGGTCAGCCCTGTCCGAATTCGCGGCCGACATTGACGCTGTCGATAACTGCTTCAAGCTGACACTCGACAGCCGCACTTCAAATCCGTGCACTCGGCGAAATGAGTGCAATGATGTAAGATAGTGTTGTGCGTCGTGACGGTTCACGACGCCATCGATGCTTAATGCTACGTCAGTCTCGACCAGATGCTGCGACAGCAACCCAGGCCGGCATTAGATGGTTGGCGATGACAGGGCGTGCCTCGCGAGTGAGCCGCCACGTCTGCCCGGTCCGCCGTTCGATGAGCCCGGCTCGATCAAGCAGTCCGGTGATCAGCGTCCACCCCGGCCGCCCCTCCGGCGTGACCTTGCACGGGTGTCCCCATGGGAGTCGGCCAAAGTGCCGATCGGAGATCACCCAGGTCCACCGACTCTCCCGAAGCGTGACGAGTAACGCGAGGTCGAACGCCAATGCGATCGCCGGCTCACGCTCAACGGGATCCCACCGCCGATCGATCGCTTCACGCTCGTACGCCGGTGCGATGTCCTCGTAGAACACGCTCACCTTGTTGAGGATGATCAACGGCGGCCGGTACAGCTTGTCATCGAGAATGCTGACGCCGGGGTCGAACACCTCGGCAATGCCTTCAGCATCGAGCATCGCCATGAACTTGGCGGCCTCATCCTCGGTGATCTCCTGCACCGGGGCGTGCTTCCGGCGGCTCGGCACAACTCGATCCCGTGGAGGCTTTGACTTGGTCTTCACCGGCTTCCGTTGCGGAGGCTCGGGGTCACCCATGAGCCGGACGAGTCGCTCGCACGCACCGTGGCTGTTCAGGATGAGTTGTTGCACCTTGACATGCCGCTGTCGCCAAAGCGACGCCCGCTTGGCAAGCTCGGCCCGGAAGGTCGGGCCGCCGCTGTCCCAAAGGTCGATGAACCGACTGGCGACCGCTCCGTGTGCGTCCATCGAGGTCTGCACAAGCAGGGCATCGAGCGACGCCAGCCATGCTCTCTCAATGTCGGTGAGTTTCTCGTCCATGGGTGCCTCCGTGTGCTCGACGGCTCCGCCGTCGACGAATTTTTTTCTGAAGGCCACCCCCGGCTGTCGAGCCGAGGGTGGCAAGTTCATCGCAGGATCCGGCCGCTCTGGCCGGGATCCTCATGCTGCGTTGCGTTGGCGGCGGCAGTCATCGCAGCCCTTGGGTTCGAACGGCTCCCAGCAGTCACCGCTGCAACGCTTTGGAATGTCAACGGTTACGGCATCAAGGGGGATGGGCCGCCATTTGTACGCCTGGCGGCATGGAGCGGGTCGCGTGCTGGATCTGAGCTACCGCGAGGGCGACGAGGTTGAGGCGGGGGCGGTGCTCGCGCGGCTCGACAGCAGGCTCGCGGAGCTCGACGTCGCGAGCGCCGAGGCGGAGGTCGCGTCGGCGAAGGGGTTGCTCGCGCAGCGCGAGGCGGAACTCGATCGGGCGCGACGCGACCTTGATCGCGTTCGATCGCTCGATGCCCGCGGCTCGGCGAATCCGCGTGAGCTCGATGAGGCGGAGACGCGGGTGTCAACCTCGGACGCGCTGCTGACGCAGGCGAGGGCGTCGGTCGCGCTGGGTGAGGCCCAGCTCGGTCGCGCGAGGGAGATGCTCGCGGACAAGACCGTGAAGGCGCCGTTTGCGGGGCGGGTCGTGCGGCGGATGACCGAGGTTGGTCAGTGGGTCAGCGCGGGTGACGCGGTGATGGAGCTGGTTGAGCTCGATCGTCTCGAGGCGTATCTCGACGTTCCCGAGCAGCTCGTTCCGTACCTGCCGGAGCGCGGGAGCACGATCACGCTGACGGCGCCGGGCTCGGGCGCGGAAGCGATCAGCGGCAGGTTCGAGGCCATCGTTCCCGTCGGCGATTCGCTGAGCCGGATCTTCCGTTTGCGGCTGATCGTCGATCGCGGCGAGTCGGGGCTGTTGCCCGGGATGAGCGCTCGGGCGATGACGCCGACGGGTGAGCGGATGGAAGGCCTGACCGTTCACAAGGACGCGATCCTGCGCGACGCGGCGGGCGCGTTCGTGTACGCGGCGTTGCCGGCGTCGGGCGGCGACGGGCGCCAAGCGATGCCGATGCGGGTCTCGCCGTTGTTCGCGGTCGGGAACCGGATCGTGATTCGCGAGGGATCGGTGGCGCCGGGGATGGCGCTGCTGGTGACGGGCAACGAGCGGGTGTATCCGACGCAGGCGTTGCAGGTGCTGAACCCGGACGCGCTCAGGGGCGGCGGTTCGGGTGCGGGCGGCGGTCGCGACGGGGCTTCGTCGTCTTCGGCGGCGATGGGGGGGAGCTGAGTTGGACTTTCTCCGCTGGTCGATCGACAAGCCGGTCGGCGTGACCGTCGGCGTGATCCTGCTCGTGATGTTCGGCCTGATCGGGCTGACCGCGATCCCGGTGCAGCTCACGCCGACGGTGGATCGCCCGATCATCACCGTGACGACTGAATGGCCCGGTCGAAGCCCGGAAGAGATCGTTGACGAGATCGTCAAGGAGCAGGAGGAGGAGCTCAAGAACGTCAGCGGCCTGAAGCGGATGCAGGCGACGACGACGCAGGGCACGGCGACGGTCGAGCTGGAGTTCTACATCGACACGGTCGTGTCGCGGGCGCTCCAGGAGGTCAGCGACAACCTGCGGCAGGTTGCGGAGTATCCGGAGGAGGTCGAGGAGCCACGGGTAACGGTCGCGGACGGCGCGAGCGAGAACGCGATCGCGTGGATCATCATCGACGTCGATCCGGAACACATCGACGCGTACCCGGACTTCGACGTCGCGAGCCTGTACGACTCGCTCGACAAAGAGGTCAAACCGTTCGTCGAGCGCATCGAGGGCGTGGCGGAGGTGAACATCTTCGGCGGGCGCGAGCGCGAGGGGCATGTCGAGGTTGACGCGGAAGCGCTCGCGCTGCGGGGCTTGAACCTCGTCGATGTGATCGCGGCGCTGCGGGCGGAGAACCGGACGATCTCGGCGGGCACGATCGCGGAGGGCAAGCGCGACTACCGCGTGCGAGTGGTCGGTCGGTACGACCAGCTCTCGCAGGTCGAGAACACGGTGATCGCGGCGCGCGATGGCGACACGGTGCTGGTGAAGGATGTCGCGACGGTCCGCTTCGACCTGGAGAAGCGGCGCGGTTTCGTGCGGACGTTCGGGCACCCGTCGCTCGCGATGAACGTCATTCGCCAGAGCGGGGCGAACGTCGTCGACGTGATGAAGGAGTTGCGATCGCGGCTCGACACCGTGCGGAGCGACATCCTCCCACTGCTGGCGCCGGCGGAGTTCGAGGGGCTCGGCGAGCACCTGCGGATCCGCCAGGTCTACGACGAGACGACGTACATCGATTCGGCGATCGGCCTGGTGACGCAGAACCTGTTCATCGGCGGCGCGATCGCGGGCGTCGTGCTCATGGTGTTCCTGCGTTCGTTCGTCTCGACGGCGATCATCGCGGTGGCGATCCCGATCTCGGTGATCGGCACGTTCCTGGTGATGCTGGCGATGGGTCGGACGCTGAACGTGATCAGTCTCGCGGGGCTCGCGTTCGCGGTGGGCATGGTGGTCGACAACGCGATCGTCGTGCTCGAGAACATCTACCGGTTGCGTCAGAACGGCGAGCCGGCGATGCGCGCCGCGTACAAGGGCTCGAAGGAGGTCTACGGGGCGATCATCGCGAGCACGCTGACGACGGCGGCGGTGTTCGTGCCGGTGCTGACGATTCAGGAGGAGGCGGGCCAGCTCTTCCGCGACATCGCGCTGGCGATCGTGGGCGCGGTCATCCTGTCGATGCTCGTTTCGCTGACGGTGATCCCGTCGGCCGCGGCGCGGCTGCTGCGTGTCGCGAAGACCAAGGCCGCGCCGACCGAGGCGGAGAAGAAGAGGGGGATCGTCGGGCGGTTTGCCGAGTGGCTGTACTGGGTTCAGACCGGATGGCGTGGTTGGACGCTGCGTCCGGCGGTCGTCATCGGCATGACGGTCGCGAGCGTGGGTGGGGCGATTCTGCTCGTCCCGCCGCTCGACTATCTGCCCGCGGGGAACCGGAATCTCGTGTTCGGTGGCCTGCTGACGCCGCCCGGGTTGTCGGTGGACGAGCAGGAGGACATCGCCGAGCAGATCGAGGCTGTGGTGACGCCCTATGCGAACGCGACGGCTGATCCCGAGAGCTACATGAAGCTCCCGAAGATCATGCGGTTCGATCCGGACACGATGGCGCCGCTCCCGCAGGACGAGTGGTTCGACCCGGTGCCGATGGATAACTTCTTCATCGGCGCGTTCGGCGGCGGCATGTTCGTTGGCGGAACGAGCGAACTCCCGCAGATCGTGCGTCCGCTCGGGAATCTGCTGTCGGGCGCGATCAATCCGATCCCGGACACCTTCGGCGGCGCGAGCCAGTCCTCGCTGTTCGGGCGGGGCGTGGGCGGTGGCAACACGGTCGACGTCGAGATCGCGGGTGAGACGCTGCCGAAGGTGCTCGAGGCGGCGCGGATGATGTACACGCTCGCAGGACAGCGGTACGGGTTCGGCCCCAACGGTGTGCAGGCGAGCCCGAGCAACTTCAACCTCGAGCAGCAGGAGTGGCAGCTCCGTCTGTCGGACCGTGGGCGCGAGCTGGGGCTGTCGACCGAGATGGTCGGCACGGCGGTGCGTGGGCTGTTCGACGGCGCGTTTGCGGGCGACTTCGAGCTCAACGACGAGAACATCGACATCGTCGTCAAGCCCTCGGGCGGGCGGCTCGCGAATATCCAGGACGTGCTTGGCGTCCCGATCGCGACGCCCGCGGGGCCGGTGGTGCCGATCGATACGCTGGTCGATCTCGTTCCCGCGCTCGCGCCGCAGGACATTGTGCGCATCGAGGAACTGCCCGCGGTGCGCCTGCTTGTTCAGCCGCGCGAGGGGCAGACGGTCGAGGAGCTCGAGAACGATCTCCGCGAGTACGTCATCCAGCCTGCGCGGGAAGCCGGCCTGATCGATCGGACGATGCGGATCGATCTGGAGGGCACGGCGGCGCAGCTCGACGAGGTACGCGCGGCGCTCTTCGGCGCGTCGACCTCCGCCGAGGAAGCGGGCATGATCCGCGTGGTCATGTGGTCGTTCACGGCGATGGTGTTCGTGGGCGGCGGGATTGCGGCGGTCGTCGCGGGAATCCGTGCGTCGCGTCGGCGTTGCTCAAAGACGGGGTACGGCGTCTTCGGCGTGCTCGTGCTCTCGCTGGCGATCGGCGTGCCGCTGGCGATGCTGGGGTGGAGCCCGGAGCTGATCCTCGCGCGGATGGTGTGGGCGCTGCTCGTGACCTACCTGCTCATGTGCGCGCTGTTCGAAAGCTTCATCTATCCGTTCGTGATCATGTTCAGTGTGCCGCTCGCGGTCGTGGGTGGGTTCGGCGGGCTGGCGATCGTGCACGCGTGGTCGCTCACTGACCCGACGAAGGCGCCGCAGAACCTCGACGTGCTGACGATGCTCGGGTTCGTGATCCTGATCGGCGTGGTGGTGAACAACGCGATCCTGCTCGTCGCCCAGGCGCAGAACTACATGCGTGGGATCGGCGAGAGCGAGGACGACAAGGTCGAGGCGTTGCCGCCGCTGCGGGCGATCTCGGAGAGTGTGCGGACGCGCGTGCGTCCGATCTTCATGAGCGTGCTGACCTCGGTGGGCGGCATGCTTCCGCTGGTGCTCTTCCCCGGGGCGGGTTCGGAGATGTACCGCGGGCTGGGCTCGGTCGTGGTGGGCGGACTGCTCGTGAGCACGATCTTCACGCTGCTGCTGGTGCCGCTGCTGTTCGGGCTGACGGTCGAGGCGGTGGAGGGCGTGAAGATCGCGTTCTCGACGCCCGAGAGTGAGTGCGAGCGGACACCGAGGCCAAAGAAGCGGAAGCAGGCGGCGGAGCCGGCGGTCGATGATGACGACGCGGCGCCGGCGGGGGCGGAGCCGGCTTAAGGGTCTGTGTCTGTCGGCAGGTGGGTTTCTGAGCGGCGGTTGTGACGGCTTCGGGCGGTCCTTAGATCGGTGGTTCAGGCTCAGTACCGGTTCGTAACATTTCTCGCTGTCGAGCTGGTTAATCGGGTCGACGTTGATCGCGTGAAAGCCCGTCGGGACCGGGTCAACGAGGTCGTCGGTAGCGGAGACGGTTCAGTCGATGCGATTGACCAGGACCGTAGCGGTGGAGGCAACGACGCTGTCGTTGCTGTCGCACAACTCATGTATCCCGGGCAGATACCGCCGCGCGCGTTCAGGCTCCAGCCATCCGATCGCCGTGAGCAGGTCGTACTGAATAGGTGGTTCCAGCCTCGCCAGATAGTCCAGGACGAGATCGGGGGCCGCAAGGTCGCGCTGCATCAGTTCATACAGAGCGACCTGCCAGACGTGCCAGCCCGAGGCGAGAGGCGGCGAGGTCCGTTCGAGCACGGTACGCGTGGCGAGTTCGGGATCGCCGCCGCTCAGAGCGAACGCAACAGCGGCGCGACACGCCGTGCGGTCGTGCGCGGTGTTGAGCCACGGCGCGAGTCGCTCGGCGACCCTCGGGTGACGAATATCAAGTGTGCTGACCCACTCGATCGCGGGCTCCACGACGAAGTCATTTCCCGCAGGTGGTTCACGCACGGTCGAGAGTCGCTCGCACACCGAATCGACAAGGCTCTCCGGGTCGCCGCCGATCGAGGCGTAGGCGTGAGGGAAGATCGCTCCCTCTGCAACTGCAATCTTCGGCGCCATCGCGACGAGATCGGGTTCGAACTCGCTCGCGGCGGCTCCAAAGTCGCGAAGGGTCTCAAGGGTTTCGGTGCGCACATCGCTGAACGCGGGGTCGATGAGCTGTGACAAGAGATCGCGCACTCGTGGTGACCAATCGGCTGCGGAGAGCAGCGACACCCCGTAGGAGCGCTCGTCGCTCGATGGATGACGCTCGGTCGGTTTGATCAGCGCTTGTATGACGCTCCAGGCCCGGTCCGAATTTGGATCCTCGCGCACGACCAGCCACGCGGCCAGCGCTTGACGTAGGAATCCGTCGTCGGTGGCGCCGATTTCGATGCTTTCAAACTCCGAAACGTTTTGGGTGACTCCCGTGCCCGCACGCTCGGACGACAGGACGCGTTGGGCCCAGTCAGTCAGCGGTCGCCCCGATTGCCGTTGCGTACGGAGCGCGTCGACGATCGCGTTGAGAGCGGGGTTGGCGCGCGGCGGATACTGATGCTTCGCGAGGCCGGGCGGGAGCGGCGGAAGGGGTCGTCGTGGCGGGTGCTGCTCGGTGTACAGGATTGTGTAGTTCAGATGGAGTCGAAGGCCTGGCGTCCCGGAAGCGATGAGGTCAAGAAGCTCGATCAGCGCACGGTCATCGACTTGGGCGTAGTGCTGCACGATCGCTGCGGAGTGCTGAACGTGCTTGGGATGACTGAGGATAGGAAGCAACGCGTCGACCGCTCTTATTGCGTGGTGGTCGCTGAGTCGTGGAGAGACGGGGCGTTGCGCGACCCAAGCCATGTTTGCGAGCGTTGCGACGCCGGCATCGATGTCGACCTTGTCACCGCTTTCGAGCAACTTGATCGCGTAGAGGGCCATCCGACCAAACGAGGCGTCGTCGAGCTCCAACGACATCATCCGTCGTTCGGTGTCGGCTACGACAGCGTCATTCCCGGTCCACAACAGCCTGGTCGTTATCCACGCCGGCAGGTCGGCCCATCCACCTGACTGTTGAACACGCGCGAAACCCGCGGTGAGGATCGCCGGGGGGAGGAGGATCACGGTCGCGAGCGCGGCGGTCGCCCAGCGTCGGCGCGTTTTGCTCAGGCGTGATCGCTCGGAGAGACGCTTCCCACACTCGGGGCAGGCGTCCGGCCTCGCGGCGTCGCCCTCGGGCGGCGTGAGGTCGTAGAAGCATTTCGGACAGCGTGATCGCCCGCGCGATCGGTCGGAGAGCAGCGACCACGCGAACGTCGCGAGCCATGCGGCGCCGAGCACGAAGGCGAACGTGTAGAGCCACGCCGTCATGCGATGAGCCTACCGCGCTGCCGGCGGCCGTCTGAGCGTTGTTCGGAGAGTCCGCGACGACGGGAAGCGGCCCGTTACGCAGCCGTCGATTCTGAATCGACGGTGTGCGCCTGGCTGGCAAGGGAGGCGCAGGTCTCGATGAGCGCCTTGCGATTGATCGGCTTGGAGAGGTAGTCGTCGCAACCGACGCTGAGGCACTTGTCGCGTTCGGTGGGCATCGCGTGGGCGGTGAGCGCCACGATCTGGAGGGTCGAGCCCATGCGCCGGAGGCGGCGCGTGGCGTCGTAGCCGTCCATGATTGGCATCTGCATGTCCATCAGGACGACGTCGGGCTGCTGCTCCTCTGGCGTCCGGCTGAGGTAGTCGACGGCGGCGGCGCCGTTGACGCAGATCGTGACCTCGGCGCCCGCCTTCTCAAGGTAGTGACGGATGAGACGCTGGTTGTCGGGCGAGTCCTCGACGAGGAGGATGCTCGTGTTCTCGAGCGGATGGGCATCGGAGGGCTCGGGGACCGGGGATCGAGCCGGGACCTCGATAAGGCCCCGAAGCTCCGAGGTCGAGGCGGGCGTCGTCAGCGCGATGCCGTCTAGGTCGCCGGTGTTGACGGTCACGGTGAACTCGCTGCCGACGCCGTACGTTGAGTTGGCGTCTATGTCCCCGCCGAGCCTGGTCGCGAACTCGTGGCTGAGGCGGAGGCCGAGGCCCGTGCCGCCGAAGCGCCTCGACGTGCTGCGGTCGGCCTGCGTGAAGGCCTCGAACCGGGTGATCGATTCGAGCTGCTGCGGCGTCATGCCGATGCCCGTGTCGATGACGCTGAACGTGATCGATCGCGCGTTCGGATCGCACGTGACGGCGATGGTAACGTCGCCCTCCTCGGTGAACTTGATGGCGTTCCCGACGAGATTGACGATGATCTGTCGGAGGCGGGTCGGATCGGACTTGATCAGTTCGGGGATGGGCGACTTGTAGTCGACTCGCAGAGCGACGCCCTTCGATCGCGCGATCGGGCCGACGAGCGAGAGCGTCTGCTCGATGATATTGACGGGGTCGGTGTCGACGAACTCGAGTTCGAGCTTGCCGGCCTCGATCTTCGACACGTCGAGGATGTCGTTGATGATGGTGAGCAGGTTGCCCGCATGGAGGCGGATCGTCGCGGCGGCGTCCACGGCGCGCGGCGGCTCGGAGCGGATGAGGTCTTCCTCGACGAGCATGTCGGCAAACCCGATGATCGCGGTCATCGGCGTGCGGATCTCGTGGCTCATGTTCGCGAGGAAGAGCGATTTGTACTCGCTCGCGGCCTCGGCTCGCTTCAATGCCTCCTCGCGACGCTCGGCGTGATGCGACAGCCGACGGCGGACGGAGCCGATGATCATCGAGCCGAAAACAAGGATCGTCGTGGATGACGCGATGGCGACGAAGATCGCGGTGGCGGTGGCGGTCTCGTTGCGACGACGGAAGCGATCGGTCGCGGTCGCGAGCTCCGTCTGAACGGTATCGCGGAGCCTCGTGTGAGCGGCAACGAACGCGGTGTCATCGACCCGAGCGAGGATGTCCGCCTGATCGGCGTGCAGCGACGCGCCGCGGACACGCCCGAGGGCACGCTCATACGCGTCGATGAGGGTGGCGAGTTGGAGCAGCGAGTGCCGCTCGTCGAGCGAGATGTCGGGTATGGACTCGTACGCCGCGATCGCTTCACGCGCATCGGCGAACGCGGTATCGCACTTCCGGGCGTAGTGCTCATCGCCGCGGAGCACGAAGTTCTTCAGATGGTGGATCATTCCGCCGTAGCCGATGGACGTCGCCAGCGCCTCTGTCGCGGCGAGCTTTCGGGCTGTTGTGCGCTCGTACTCCTCCCAGTGGCTCCCGGTGCCAAACGAGCTGATCACAACCACCAATAGCAGGGATGAAATAGCGCAGACCGCGAAGACATTGATCGCGTGCAGGCGGCGGACAACGCGGACGTCGGCTTCGGGGGCTGGTAGCGCGGCGCTATCAGTTTGCTTGGAGAGGCGAATCATGCGCAATCTCTTTTCAGAGTGGCATGATCGACGGTGGAAGAGAGGCGCCTTAAGGAGGTCTGCCGATGGCAAGATGAAGTTGTCTTCATCGCCGCCAGAGCGGGTGGGTTGATCGTCGGGAAGTCTTCCTATTACGGGGGGTTACGGGAGTTGGCGGCCGCTCAGGGGCAGCCCTGACCGAAAGCGCCGAGGAAGGCGACAACGTCCGCAATATCAAACTGACCCCGGGGCGCAGCGAAATCGGCGATCGGGGCGAGCGAACCAAAGGCGCCGAGGAAGGCAACGACGTCGGCGATATCGAGCTGTCCGAACGGGGCGGTGAGGTCCCCCAGACAGGCTCGCGTCATGCGGAGGATCTCGCCTTCGATGGTGAGGAGCAGCGGCTCGCCGTCGGGGTCGGGGACGATGCTGACGACGCCGAGCGGCGCGGGCGCGCCGGCAGGGTCGACCTCGAATCTGTGGATATCCCCGGTCTGTCCAGCGATCGGGCCGGACGCGGGGTCGCCATAGAACAACCCGCCTGGAACCTCGGGATCGGCGTCTCCGAAGATGTACGCGCCAGCGAGGGCCGGGATGAGGGCGCCGCGGTAGACGAAGCCTCCGGTCGCGGAGGCGCCGGTCCCGTGGTCGTACTCGAAGATGGGATCGATAAAGTTGTTCGTGTCCGCGAAGTCGCCCGTTCCGTTGGCGTCGAGATCGGGATCTGGCGCGACGTCGTTGTTGTCGATGCCGCCGTTGCCGTTGACGTCGCCCGCCTCGACGCCGAAGAGGAAGCTGCCCTCCTTGCGCGGCCACCCGTAGTTCTGACCCGGCCGGAGGACGTTGAACTCCTCGACCGTTCGCTGGCCGACTTCGCCGACCCAGATCTCCGCGGTGAGGGAATCGATGGTGACGCGGAACGGGTTCCGGTGGCCGAGCGTGTAGATCTCCGGTAGCGCTCCGGCAATGCCCGCGAAGGGGTTGTCGGCGGGGATGCCGTAGGCGCCGTTTCGTCCGTCGGAGCCGAGCGGATCGATGCGGATGATCTTGCCGAAGACCTCACTCGGGTCGGGAGATCGGAGCTGCCCTTCGGCGTCGCCAGCGGCGCCGGTGTTCTGTCCGTCGCCGAGCGCGACGAGCATGGTCCCGTCGGCCATGAACGCGATGTCGTTCATGTTGTGGTCACGGTGCGGCTGCTGAACACGAAGCAGCTCGCGCTTGACGAACGCGGTCTGCGAGAGGCTGTTCGCCGACGGATCGGCCATGGCGTACTCGTAGAGCACGTCCTGATGGTCGGAACCCTGCCGGAAATCCGGCGTCCCGGTGTTCTGGAGCTCGGTCTCGATCGTGTAGAAACGTCCGTTCTGCTTGAAGTCGGGATGCGCGGCGATGGAGATCGGTCCGTAGAAGCGCGGGCTGATCTCGGTGACGAGAGGGTCAAGGAGATCGTGGAAAAGGGTTCGGCTGGCGTCCTCATCGATGACGTAGATCTTCGCGTCGAGCGTGATGACGAGTAGGCGTCGCGTGCCGTCGGGCAGCACGCAGGCGTCGGTCGGGAAGTTGGCGGCGTCGGGCCCGTTGGTGTTGATCGGAAAGAGTGAGCCACCCAGCCCGGTGGTGAGAACATCGAGCCTCACCGCGACGCCGCCGACTGAGGGGTCGGGAAGGACGTCGAGTGACTGAGCGCTGGCGACGCTGAGAGGCGACCCGGCAGAAATGGCGATAAGGATGTTTCGAGCGGTACGCATGACGGGCTCCCTCGCTTCTCACGGCCCGAACGAACGGGCGCAGGTACTCCGTCGTCCGGTGTACCCGAACCTCGATGGTTCGGTCAAGAGATCAAACAAAGAGCGCGGCGCACGTGACGCTCGATTTGTCGAATCCCGGGCGGCACTAAGGGCAGCCCGCTCCGAACGCTTGGAGGAAGGCGACGACGTCAGAGATATCGAAGCTGTCAATCGGAGCCGCGAGGTCGGCGCAGACGTCCAATGATCCGAATCGCTGGAGGAAGCCGACGACATCGGCGATGTCGAGCACGCCGAGCGGCGCGGCGTAGTCGACGCCTGAGCAGTCAGGGCAAGACGGCGTCGTGTCGATATAGACCGTCAGACGCGGACGCGCCGATTCGGCGGCCTCGCTCGAGGCGAAGTCCCATCCGTCGGAGCCGAGCGGAAGCAACACCCACCCGTGGTTCGGCGCGCCGTCCTGCCACGCGAGGAGCGACGCGGTGACGTCTATCTCCACGGACCCGGTCGAACCGCCGACCGTCACGTCCGGCGCGATCTCGGCCTCGATGCCGTCGGCTTGGATGCCATCGCCTCCGAAGGCGCCGTTCCAGGTGTCCGTGTCGTTCCAGTCCAGGAGCAGGCGGTGGAGCGAGGCGCCGTCGCCAGGGTTGTTGGCGGTGACGGTCAGGAACGCTCGGGCGATGTCGGCCGTCAACGCGATCTGGTCAGGGTTGTCGCCGAACAGGTTGTCGAATCGGATCAGCGTGTGATTCACGCCGCCGCCGTCGCTCGCGTCGACGCTGAACTCTGTCGCGTCGGACTCGTCGGCGTCGGGATCGGCTTCGCGGAGCTGCGTGTCGACGATGTCGTCGTTGACGTTGAGTTGCACGATGCCGGGGAGGAGCGAGCGAACGACGAGCGCCGGCGGATTGGCGGACTCGCTCGTGGTGAAGTCGATGCCGTTGGAGCCGTTCGGAAGCGCCGCAAGGCCTACGCCGAAGTTCGGGCCTTCGCTGATCCACTGCTGGACGAGCGCAGTGATGTCGAGCTCGAGCGTTCCTGTCGGCACGTTCTCGTTGCCGTCGTCGGCGCCGACGCGGTAGAGCGGCGCGGCGGCGGCCTCGACACCCGCGGTGATGCCGTCGCCCCCGAAATCGGTCCAGGTCGTGGATTCATCCCAGTCGGTTGTCAGCTCGAAGAGGTCGAATCCGCTGCCCGGGTTCACGAGGCCAAGCTGGAGGAATGCTTGCTCGATCTGTGTCCCGGCGGCGATGCGTCCCTCGGCGTCACCCGCGATGTTCTCGAAGCGGATCAGCGCGTCGTTGGGCTGGGCGCCGGGTGAGCCGTCGTCGCCGTCGACGGAGATCTCGGTGGCGTCGCCGTTGTTCTCGTCGCCGCCCGAGGAGCGGATCTCCTTGTCGAGCGTACCCGTGTACCCATTGAGGCCCTGGCGGATGACGAGGTCGCTGAAGATCGGACGCGGCGGGACCGGTGGCTCGGGGGGGGGGGCGAACATGAAGCGCTCGTCGAAGTCGATCGGGATGCCGAACTGGCTCGCGTAGGGGCCGACCTGTTGGACGGTCTCGGTCTGGAACTCGTCGAGGACGGGGCTGTAGGTCTCGAAGCGGACCTCGCCCATCCCGCCCGCGCCCTCGAAGTCGAAGGTGACGATGCGGAGCCAGCCGTCGCCGCCGTTGGGGTAGTCCTGGTAGTCGGCGAGGACCTCGAGCACCTCGTTGCCGTAGTCGTTGAGGCTGACCTGGTGGTACTCGCCATCGTTGCCGGAACCGACACTCAGCGAATGGAAGTGGCCGTTGAGGACGAGGATGATCTGGTCGTTGTCACGGATCAGCTCGTTCCAGGTCTAGCTGCCGGCGCCGCTGCGTCCGGGGGGGTCGTCGTCGACGTGCTCGTGCGTGGAAACGATGGTGGGCATCCCGGGGTGCTCGCGGATGACTTGGCGGGCCCATGCGATGGGCGAGGGGTCGCGAGTGGGGCCGTTGGTCACGTTCAATGCGGGCTGCCACTCGAGCGCGATGTGCAGGAACTCGCGCCCGGCGCCGGTGAAGACCTGGTAGCTGTTGTTCCCGGAGAGATCTGCGCCGCCGTAGTAGCTCCTTCCCTCGAAGCGGGATGGGCCGAAGCGGGCGACGTACTCGTCGGTTCCGCTGGACTTGTTGCCGGTGTCGGCGAAGTCGTGGTTGCCGGGGAGAGCGCTGTAGGCGATGACGGCGTCGAGGATGTCCATGGATTGCTCGGCGCGGTTCCATTGGGTCGCGCTTGAGCCGCTGGAGACGATGTCGCCGAGATGAGTCGTGAACACGATGTTGCGCGGGTTGCCGTGACGTTGGATCTGATCGGCGATCCATTGGGTCTGGATCGTGAACAGCGGCGCGTTCGCGGAACTGTTCACGTAGTTCTGCGTGTCCGGGAGCGCGACGACGCTGAACGAGGTTTGGGCGAGGGTCGAGCTGGCGGCAACGCCTGCGAGCGAGGCGACGGCGAGGGCGCCGCGGATTGAAATCGACATCTCTCGTGGCTCCGTTCTGAGGCCGCGCCTCCCATGGCGCGTCGGCGGAACGTAACGCGGAACCTGGGTCGATCGGCCGTCACGGGCGGTGAATGTTTGATGAAGGTCCGTGGGCGTTCCCGCTCGGCTTGAGGTAGCCTTGGCTTATGAACACTGCCCCCCGTCTCGTCGCGTTCTTCCTTTGCGCTTTCTTCGCGCGGGCGATGGCGTCTTCGCCGCTCGCAGGCATCGTCCGAACCACCGATTTCGACACGGTCTCGCTCGACGGGGACTGGGCGGTGATCCCTGATCGCTTCGATCAGGGGCGGTACGACTTCCTTTCCCGGCCGCGTCACGATGGGTTCTGGATGGACCGACGGGCGAAGGACGAAACGGAGCGGGTGGAGTACCTCTTCAGCGACGAGCACACGCTGCGCGTGCCCGGCGACTGGAACACGCAGGACGAGCGATTCTTCTTCTACGAAGGATCGATGTGGTACCGCACGGCGTTCAACTACGAGGCCGACGAACAGCTACCGCGGTCGTTCCTGCGGTTCGACGCCGCGAACAAGGTCGCGGAGGTCTGGCTGAACGGCGAACGGCTCGGGATGCATGAGGTCGGCTTCACGCCGTTCGCGTTCGAGGTGACCGAGAGCGTTCGTCCGGGTGAGAACGTTGTCGTCGTCCGGGTCGACAACACGAGGCGGCCCGATCTTGTGCCGGCGATGGTGACCGATTGGTGGAATTACGGCGGCATCACGCGATCGGTCCACTTCGTTCGGACGCCGGGCACGTTTGTCCGCGATGCGCACATCGAGTTGACGCCGAATAGAACCGTGACCGGATGGGCGGTGGTCGACGGGGCGAATGCGGGGAAACGGTCGGTCTCGTTCGAGCTCGAAGGCGTTGGAGCGACCGGCGGGGTCACTGACGATGACGGCCTCGTCCGATTCGAGTTGAACGCGGGCGCCGCGCCGCGGTGGACGCCCGAGGACCCGAGGCTGCTCGGGTTCACCGCATCGATCGAGGGGCATCGGTTCGAGGATCGGGTCGGGCTGAGGACGATCGAGGCGCGGGACGGCGACATCTATCTGAACGGGGAGCGCGTATTTCTGGAAGGGATCTGCATCCACGAGGAAGCGCTGTCGCGCCGAGGGCGCGCGTACAGCGAGGCGGATGCTCGCGAGCTGCTGGGTCTCGCGAAGGAACTCGGCTGCAACTACGTCCGTCTTGCGCACTACCCGCACAACGAGCACATGCTCCGCGTCGCGGACGAGCTCGGCTTGATGGTCTGGGCCGAGATTCCGGTATATTGGAAGATGGCGTACGAGAGCGAGCGGACGCTCGCGCTCGCGAAGACGCACCTGCGTGAGATGATCGCGCGCGACCACAACCGCGCGAGCGTCATCATCTGGTCGGTCGGCAACGAGACGGGCGACGATCCCGCGGTGACCGCGTTCCGGACCGAGCTCGGACGTTACGTCAAGTCGCTCGATCCGAGCCGTCTGCTTTCCGCCGCGATGTTCGCGAGGCAGATCCGCGAGGACGGCGAGCTCGTTCGGATGCGGGTTGACGACCCGTTCGGCGAGATCGCGGATGTGCTTGCGATCAACGAGTACGTAGGCTGGTACCACGATCAGCCGGAGGACATCTCGGGCGTCGAGGTCGAACTCGCGTGGAACAAACCGTTCGTGATCAGCGAGACCGGGGCGGGCGTGAAGCAGGGTCGCGGCGGGTCGCCAGAGGCGATCTGGTCCGAGGCGTTCGGCGTGCGGTACTACCGCGAGCAGCTCGGGTGGGCGTTGTCGCTCGAGAACTGCGACGGTGTCAGCCCGTGGATCCTCAAGGACTTCCTCTCCCCTCGCCGTGCGCTGTACGGCGTGCAGGACTGGTACAACCGCAAGGGGCTCGTGAGCGAAACGGGAGAGCGGAAGGACGTCTTCTCCGAGGTGCAGCGTATGTACCTCGAGCATGAACCGGATCGGGTTCTGAAATCGAACCGCTCGATCCCCGAAGGACGCGACCGATGACGCAACGTACCCCACACGCTCTCATATCGTTGGTCTGTGCTTTGATGGGTCTGGTGTTCGCGACGCCCGCGATCGCGCAGCCATACTCGCTTCCGACGGAGCGATGCGGAGACCACTTCGTTGTGCAGGCGATGCTCAACGACAAGGGTCCGTTCATGCTGGTGCTTGACACCGGCGCATCGGTCACGGTCCTTAGCGAGGAGACCGCGAAGGCGGCGGGTGTGAAGCGGCGGATCTCGGACATCAGGATGGGCGAGTTCCACGCCACGGGGCGGATCCGATGCCAGGTGCACGAGCTCGAGCACCTGGCTCGTACGCTCGGGACACCCATAGATGGCATCCTCGGGCACCAGGTGTTTCACAAGGTGTTGTTGACCTACGACTACCCGGCGAGCGAGGTGCGGTGGGGCTTCGGCGAGCTGAGCGATAGCGACCCCGGCGTCGCGCCGATGAGCAAGGGCAAGGGCCCATTCGTTGGCGCCCTCGTCGGCGACAAGAAGGTCAATGTGTTGCTCGATACCGGTTCGTCCAACGGCCTGTCGTTGAAGGATCTCGATGAGTTCACGTATGCGTTCGGTCCCGTCGCCGTCGGTGGACGGATGCGGATCGAAGGGTTGGCGGTTGCGCGGGCGGGTCGTCTCGCCGACGACGTCAAGTTCGGTCCGTTCGTGCTCACATCGCCGATCGTTCGGGATACGCCGCAGAACAACCTGCTCGGCACGGAGATCCTGAGGGACTACGTCCTCACAATCGACCAGCAGCGCGGACGGTATCGCGTGGTCAAGCCCAACGGCGACCCGATCGATGAGTCGCTCAATACGGAACCCATTACCGAGGTCGGTCTCGTCGCCTTTCCGACAACCGAAGGACTCGTGGTGCATCGAGTCATCGAGGGGTTGCCGGCAGATATCGCCGGCTTTGAGGTCGGTGATCGGCTCGTCATGATTGACGGCGATGAGGTAATGGATCGCGGTTGCCGAGACATGGACAAGGACCCGACGGCCCTGCGCGTCTGTGTCGTCGAGCGGAACGGTGAGCGTTTGGAGCTCGAGATGATCCCGGCGGTCGTCGTCCCCTGACGAGGCCCCTATCTCGAAGCGTGAGCTTCAGCCCAGGCCAGATAGCCGCCCTTGAGATTGATGACGTCGAACCCGCGCCGCGCGAGAAAGGCCGAGGCGCGCGCCGATCGGACGCCGCTTCGGCAATTGATCAGCAGCCGCGACCCGGTCGGGACGTCGTCGACATGAGCCGCGAGGCGCGTGTGCGAGATGTTGGTCGCGTTCTCGATGTGGCCGTCGTCGTACTCGGTTCGTCGACGGACGTCGAGCAAGTTCAGGTCGCCAGCAGCGATCAGTGTTTGCGCGGACGCGACGTCGACCTCGGCGATCGTCGCCGTTGCCCCGGCGAGCTCACCTGCCGGAATCCAGCCGACGATGTTGTCGAGACCGATTCGAACGAGCTCACGGACCGTCTGCGGCAGTTCATTCTCTTCGACGATCAGGACGATGTCTTCGGCCTCGCTGACCATCGAGCCGACGTCTGTGCAGAACGACTTGATGCGCGGGAACGACAGTGCGCCGCGGACGTGACCGACGCGGAAAGCCCCCCACGGGCGGGTATCAACGAGAGCGACCGATCGGGTGTCGAGCGAGGTGATCTCCGTAGAGCTGAGTCGCCGCGGCGTCGGGAGACCGTTCAGGACCTTCGGGCCCACCTTGTTCACGCGCTTCATGTTCTTGAAGTAGAGCGGTGGCTCGGGCTGGTCGGCGAGGATGAACTCGACGAACGCGGCCTCGCTCGTCGCGGCCCGGATCGCCGGGCTGAAGCGACGCTCGTAGCCGACCGTGCTTGCAGGAACGGCGCCGAGGGCTTTGCCGCAGGCGCTCCCGGCGCCGTGCGCGGGCCACACCTGAACGAATTCTGGAAGCTCTCGGAATCGATCGATCGTGCGATACAACGCGCGGGCCGAAGGCTCCATCGCGCCCGCTACCCCCGCCGCGGTCTCGAGCAGGTCCGGCCTGCCAAGATCGCCGACGAACACGAAGTCGCCGGTGAGCGCGCCGATCGGCTGATCGGCGCCAGCGCCGCGGTCGGTGACGAGGTAGGTTATGTGTTCCGGCGTGTGCCCGGGCGTGTGAACGGCCTTGAACGAAATGTTCCCCACGTCGAACGTGTCGCCGTCGCGGAGCACGCGGTGGTCGTGCGCGCCGCCGTCGAGCTTGCTGTTGAGCCACTCAGACTGCCAGTCGTCGCCACCTTCTCCCGAGACATACACCTTCGCGTTGACCCGCTCGGCGAGTTCCCGCGCGCCGGACACGAAGTCCGCGTGGATGTGCGTCTCCGCGACGGCGACGATTCGCAGGCCGTTCGAAGCGGCGAGGTCGATGTACCGATCGACATCGCGCTCGGGGTCGATGACGATCGCTTCACCCGTCTTCTGGCACCCGACGACGTACGCCGCCTGGGCGAGCTTCTCGTCGTAGACCATGCGCATGAACATGTCGGGCTCCTGGTGTATCGGTGTTCTCGATGGCATGTTAGGTGTGATGCCCGCTTGGCGGATCTGGGCGCCGACCCGGCCTGCGACCTGTCGCGAACGTCTTTCGGGGATCGACAGGAGCGCCGTTTCGGGCGTGTGCGAAGGGCCGTCCGATAGCGTTCGTTGCACGACCACGCGATGAAACGGCGTTCATGATGAGTGGAACGATCGCGGGTTTTCTCCGGGAAAACGACCGATTTCGGTTTTATTGAGCGCACATCGAGAAGCGACAACGCGCGCCTCTATAGTGCTTGGTCGAGTGTGTGAGGGTGAGCTAAAGAGTATTGGGGGCCGTGTGGAGCCGAATCAGAACGAGTCGTTGCTCGAGTACAAGGACCAGCAGTACGGCGACGATCCGACGGCGGTTCGAGACACGGATCAGTACACGGACGAGTACGTTCGCGGCTTCGTCGAGAAGTGGGACGATCTGATCGACTGGGATCAGCGGGCCCAGTCCGAAGGGTCGTTCTTCATCGAAGAGCTTCGGAAGCGCGGCGTGCAGCGCGTGCTCGATGTCGCCGCCGGCACCGGGTTCCACTCGATCCGCCTGATTGAGGCGGGGTTCAACGTGGTGAGCGCGGACGGCAGTCCCTACATGCTCGCGAAGGCGTTCGAGAACGGTCGCAAGCGCGGGCACGTGCTCCGCACTGTCCACGCCGATTGGCGGTGGCTCAACCGCGACGTGTTCGGACGTTTCGACGCGGTGATCTGCCTCGGTAACTCCTTCACGCATCTGTTCAACGAGCGTGATCGGCGGAAGGCGTTGGCCGAGTTCTATTCGGCGCTTCGACACGACGGCATACTGATCCTCGACCAGCGCAACTACGACGACATCCTCGATCACGGTTTTAGCTCGAAGCACAAGTTCTACTACTGCGGTGAGCAGGTCGTCGCCGAGCCCGAGCACGTCGACGAGGGGCTGTGCCGCTTCCGCTACGCGTTCCCGGACAAGTCCGAGTATCACCTCAACATGTTCCCGCTCCGCAAGGACTACACACGGCGGCTGATGGGCGACGTCGGATTCCAGCGAATCAACACCTTCGGTGACTTCAAGGAGACCTACCACGAGGGAGATCCGGACTTCTACGTCCACGTCGCCGAGAAGGGGTACGACACCCTCGAATCGACCGGAGGCCGCGAGGAGGGCGATGAATGACGACGGGGTACGACAGCGCGACGCGCACGGCGCGCGACTACTACAACAGTGACGACGCGGACACCTTCTACGCGGAGGTCTGGGGCGGCGAGGACATCCACGTCGGCATGTACCAGTCCGCTTCCGAGCCGATCCGCGCCGCGAGCCGGCGCACCGTCGATCATCTCGCGGATCGCCTCGGTGACGTCAAGAAGGACGACACCGTTCTCGACATCGGCGCTGGCTACGGTGGCGCCGCGCGACGCCTCGTCGAGCGATTCGGTTGCCGCGTGGTTTGTCTCAATCTCTCGGAAGCCGAGAACGACCGCAATCGCGCGATGAACCGTCAAGCGGGCATCGACGATCGGATCGACGTCATCGACGGCCGCTTTGAGGACATCCCCGCAGCCGATCGTTCCGCCGGCTTCGTCTGGTCTCAGGACGCGATCCTGCACTCCGGCGATCGGAGCCGTGTGCTCGCGGAGGTCGACCGTGTTCTCAAGCCGGGTGGGCTGTTCGTGTTCACCGATCCAATGCGGTCTGACAACTGCCCCGAGGGGGTGCTTGACCCGATCCTGCAGCGCATCCATCTTCCCGATCTCGGCTCGCCTGGCTTCTACAAGTCGGTGGCTTCCAAACTCGGATGGAAGGACGAGGGCTACGAGGACATGACCGACCAGCTCGTCAACCACTACACGCGGGTCCTTGAGACGACCGAAGCCGAGGCGCCGCGCCTCCAAGGTCGCGTGAGTGACGAGTATGTCGATCGGATGAAGCGCGGACTGCGGCATTGGATCGACGGCGGCAAGGCCGGGCATCTCGCCTGGGGCGTCTTCCTGTTCCGCAAGCCCGCCTAGATCGCGCGCCAACGGGCCTTCAAGAGATCAAGGGGTCGCATGAGCGACGATCGAAACTCGGAGATGGAGGTCCCCGAGCTGCCGAAGGTAACGCTCGGGCCGCACTTCGAGATGCACCCGGTCGTCTTCCCGGCAGGCGCGGTGATCGTGTTGGCGCTGGTCGCCCTGACGATCGTGTTTCCCGCCGACGATGTCCAGAGCACGTTCGTCGCGGCCCGCGATTGGATCGGCAGCCGCTTTGGCTGGCTGTATGTCGCGTCGATGACGGGATTCCTCGGCTTCGCGATCTGGCTCGCCGTCGGACGGTTCGGGCATGTCAAGCTCGGGCGCGACGATGAGAAGCCGGAGTTCGGGCGCCTCACCTGGTTCGCGATGCTCTTCAGCGCGGGGATGGGCATCGGGCTCGTGTTCTGGAGCGTCGCCGAGCCGATCTACCACTTCAACGACACGCCGCCGGGCTTCGCCGACGGGCTCGACCCCGCGCGGGTCGCCATGGCGGTGACCATCTTCCATTGGGGACTGCATCCGTGGGCGTTGTACGCCGTCGTCGCGCTGGCGCTCGCGTACTTCGGCTTCCGGCGCGGCATGCCTCTCGGGTTTCGCTCGCTCCTGCACCCGTTGCTCGGTGACCGCGTCTGGGGACCGACAGGCGACGCCATCGACACGCTCGCGATCATCGCGACGCTCACCGGCGTCGCCACCTCGCTTGGGCTCGGCGCCCAACAGGTCAACGCCGGCCTCGCGTTCCTCTTCGACGTGCCCATCGATCGGACCATTCAGATCCTGCTCATCGCGGGCATCACCGCGATCGCGACGGTGTCGGTCGTTCTCGGGCTCGGAACGGGCATCCGCAGGCTGAGCGAGGCGAACATGGTCCTCGCCGGCATCCTGATGGTGATCGTGATCTTCGGTGGCGGTCTCGTCGCGTTTCTCGGCTCGGCGGTCGAAAACACCGGCGCCTACCTCCAACTCCTCCCGTTCAGTTCCTTCCGGACCGGAGCGACGAGCGTCCAGGGCCGCACGTGGCTCAATGGGTGGACCGTGTTCTACTGGGCGTGGTGGATCTCCTGGTCGCCGTTCGTGGGCATGTTCATCGCCCGTGTCTCGCGCGGTCGCACGATCCGCGAGTTCGTCATCGGCGTCCTGCTGGTTCCAACGGCCGTCGGGATCGTCTGGCTCACCGCCTTTGGCTCAACCGCGCTCAGGCAACACACCCGCCACCTCGCCGCGAGCGACGCGTACAACGCCGCGGTCGTCGATGCGGCGGAGGACGGCGACATGGTCGACGCGATCGATCCCGATGAGGCGCTGCCGGTGTACGAGGTGCAAGCCCGCTCGGCCGGTGGAGCTTTCGCGATCGCGGAGGACGGCACGCTCGTCGGACTCGCTTATGGCGGCGTCTATGAGCGTGACGAGGACGGAACGCTTCGAACCGTCGCCAACGGTGTTCCCGTCGAGGTCGACGACGGCCAGATCGTGACGCTCGAGGGTCACCCGTTCGTGCCGTCGCCGCAGAACACGTTCGAAGGGTCGTTCGCGGCGACCGAGAAGCCGATGACGGCCGTCGAATATCTCGGCGCGCCCGTGCTCGACGGTTCACACGCAACGACCATCGCGACGCTCCCGACCGTGCTCTACGCGTTGCTCGACGGCGCCCTCGGCCCTCGTTGGCTCGTTCTGACCGCGGTCGGCGTTGCGACGCTCTGCATCGTGCTCTTCTTCGTGACCTCGTCCGATTCGGCGTCGATGGTCATCGACATCATCGCGTCGGGCGGCAACCCGGATCCGCCCGTCGGCACCCGCCTCTTCTGGGCGCTCGCAGAAGGTGTAGTCGCCGCTGTGCTGCTCCTCGCGGGCGGACTCGACGCGCTCCAGGCGGCCGCGATCGCCGCGGCGCTGCCCTTCACGCTGATCCTCATCCTCGCGTGTGTCTCGCTTGTTCGTGGGCTGGCGATGTACGAAGGTCGGCGTCCCGGCGCGTAGCGGTACGCGCGACTCGCGCCTTTTTGTCAT
The DNA here is from genome assembly GCA_002706885.1 of Phycisphaerae bacterium. Taxonomy (GTDB): domain Bacteria; phylum Planctomycetota; class Phycisphaerae; order Phycisphaerales; family UBA1924. Next base: position 57,964 of record PAKY01000001.1, on the reverse strand, counting down.
TCCGCGTGTCCGCGTCGCTGTCCAATTCTCGGATACGCGGTGTTGGCTCGGGCTGTCCGAAGGCGGCCGTGATTGACAGGTCCGTAGCGGTGCGCTGACGCGAATCGGCGGGTCAACCGAACACCGGGAGCAACGAGATGAGTGTCAAGTGCGCGTGTTTGTTGGGGCTGACCGCAGTTGCAGCGATTGGGGAATCGGCCGGCGCCGCCTACAGGCTCGAATGGACCGGAAGAGTAACGGGCGTCAGCTTAACCGGGTTCGCCCCGGAGGTCGCGGCCTCTGGCGCGACCGTTCGCTTGACCTATGAGTACGACCCATCCGCCTCGCTCGCCGCTTTCTCGCCGTCGTTCATGCTCGACCTCGGTTCGTACAGCTTCACCGGGGTCGGAACATCGCAGCTCTATGACCTGGATCGCTACGGCGCCGACAACGACTTCTACCAGCAGAACTTCGACATCGATCCCGGCGATGCGCCCGACCCTCTGCTCGGCGGCGACTTCTATCTCGACATTCTCCGCGCGTTCCCGGACGCGTCCCAAGGCACGGGGGCGTCCATCGCTGATCTCCTTGATTACATCTCTGGCAGCGCCGCCCGATCAAGTCTCACGCTTCGGGGCGGAGGCCAACGGTACATCGCGGAAATCCGTTGGAGGGACCTGACCGCGACGCCTCTCGGTGGCGTTTCGGTACCCCTCCCCGCGCCTGCGGCCGTCGGTGGAGCCGGGCTCGTATGTATCGCGGCCGTCAGGCGTCGCCGCCCGACCTGAGCGCGTTCGCCGCCGTCCTTCCCTCATGCAGTCGGCATCGATCCGACGACACGACCCCGGGATGCGATCCGCCGCCGCCCGGGGTCGTGGTGTGTCCTGAGCATCGGCCAGGACGCAATAGCCCCGCCCGGATTCGAACCGAGGACCTGGCGATTATGAGTCGCTTGCTCTAACCGCTGAGCTACGGGGCCTGCGCGGGTTCGGGCCCGCGTCGTCGCTAGCTTACAACGCTCACGCTGGATCCGGACGCGTCATGCTCATCGGGTCGAGCAGCTTTTCCAACTCCGTCGCGTCCAGCACGCCGTCGTCGAGCGCGACCTGGCGCACCGTCTTGCCCTCTGCATACGCCTTCTTCGCGAGCGCCGCGGCGTTGTCGTAGCCGATGACGGGCGCGAGGCTTGTGCACATCGCGAGCGACCCCTCGATCAGCGCCGCGCAACGCTCGCGATCAGGCTCAAGCCCCTTCAGCAGGTTGTCGGTGAACATGTTCGCCGCCCCCGCGAGGATCTCGATCGACTCGAGCAAGGCGGCGGCCATCACGGGCATGGCAACGTTGAGGTCGATCAGCGATCCGACGCCGCCGAGCCCCGCCATCGTCACCGTCGTGTCGTTCCCGATCACGCGGCACGCGACCATGACCGCGCTCTCGCAGATGACCGGGTTGACTTTGCCCGGCATGATCGACGACCCTGGCTGCACAGCGGGAAGCTTGAGCTCGCCGATGCCGCAACGCGGACCCGACCCCAGCAGCCGAATGTCGCCCGCGATCTTCGAGAAGCTCACGGCGATCGTCTTGAGCACGCCTGAAGCCTCAACGCAGGCGTCCTTTGCGTGCTGCGCCTCGCAGTGATCGACCGCCTCGCGGAAGTGCACGCCGACCGATTCCGTCAGCTTCGCCGCGACGCGAGCGCCGAACTCCGGGTGCGTGTTGATGCCCGTCCCCACCGCCGTACCGCCGATCGCGAGTTCTCCGAGCGTGTGAAGCGCGCGGTGCAGGCGCTCCTGTGACTCCGCGATCTGCCTCGCGTAGCCCGCGAACTCCTGACCCAATCGGATCGGTGTTGCGTCCTGAAGGTGCGTGCGACCGATCTTCACCACGTCGTCCCACGCCTCGGCCTTCGAGCGGAGCTCGTTCTCCATGCGCTTCAGCGCGGGGAGAAGCTGGTGGTGGATCTCGCTCGCCGCGGCGATGTGCAGAGCTGTGGGGAACGTGTCGTTCGACGACTGGCCCATGTTGACATGGTCGTTGGGGTGCACGCCGCCCTGCTCGATGTAGTTCACGTCCTTCGACGTGCCGATCGGCTTGCCCTTCGCGAGGCAGACGAGGTTCGCGATGACCTCGTTCGCGTTCATGTTCGTCGAGGTGCCGCTGCCGGTCTGGTAGATGTCGACCGGGAAGTTCCGTTCGACGCCGCCATGATCGGCCAGGCCGGACTCGATCGTGCCACAGGCGTCGCCGATCAGCGATGCGCGGTCGGCGTCGAGCTTGCCAAGTTCTTTGTTCACAAGGGCGCAGGTGGCCTTGAGCTGGGCGAACGCCCGGATCACCGGCGTGGGCACCGGACGGCCCGACACGGGGAAATTCAGCACCGCTCGCTGCGTCGAGGCCCCGTAGAGCACGTCCGCCGGGACGGTCATCTCCCCCATGGAGTCTTTTTCGATGCGTGTCTGCGTCCCGCTCATCCGTGGTCCCCTTCGCTGCGTATCGACGCCCCAACGGCGCTCTCGGGTACGGTAGGATGAACCCGCGTGGCGGGCGGATTGGGGCGATCATGAAGCGGACAGCTCGGCAGACCTTCGCAGCGGCTTTCGCGTTGATGGCCGTCGCTGTCACCGGATTGGCCGCGAACCAGCCCGACGCCCGACCGGTCAAGAGCCCGCGCGAAGAACGGCGGAGCGGTCCCGCGCCCAAGGGGCCGATCACCCCCGATCCTCTGCCCATCGAGCCACCCGAGCACCCGTTCCTGCGTTTCAGCCACGCCGAGGACTGGTCGATCATCGCGCAGATCCAGCTTCTCTCGTGCAATCAGGGGGTACCCGTTGTGCGGTATTCGGGAGTAGCGCCGCAGGTGTCCACCGAATTCTGGGAGGTCGAGGGCGGGCGCCTCTGGTTCCCGTTCGTCGGGGCCGTCGCCGGAAGCGTGCCGTTCGCGCCCGACGCCGGCCAGCCGTTCGGCGCCGAGCTGTACGCCGGCGGTCATCGCCAGCCCATCGAGGCGCGCCTGGTCGACTTCGGCGAGGGGACCTCGCCCTGTGTCGAAGTCGAGTTCGGTTCCTTCCGCGCGACCCAGGTCCGCGCTCGCTTCGAGTTCCTGAGGCGATCCTGGCGAGTCGACTTCGATGAGCGCAAGGCCGCTTCGGCGCCGTGGCCGAGTTCCGTCGCGCTCCTTCCGCCCGAGGCGCAGGCAGCGCTCGCCGCCGACTACGCGGTCCCCGTCGACCGCTCGGCCCCCGTCGAGATCAACCCCGCGCGGGCGGTCATCGAGAGATGGACGAACGGCATCGATCCCAAGTCGCGCCTCGGCCCCGCGGTCCTTGCGAAGTTCCTCACCGCTCGCGTTATCGAGCACGTGCAGCCGGCGCGCCGCGGCGCCGTCAGCCGCGTCGGCGTCTTCCAGGGCTTCAACGTCCCGGGCCCGGAAGGGCGCTATGGCGCGCCGCCGATCCCGCCGGACGCGGGGTGGAGGGCGCTCGTTCGCGAGCGCGGTTCCGATGTAGAGGTGGTCACCGCCCTTGTGGCCGTGCTCCGACAGGCGGAGATCCCCGCGCGCCTCGTCATCGGCGTCCGCAGCACGCTCGACGACGAACGCCGGGTCATCGACGACGAGGAGCGGAACCCCATCGCAGTCTGGGCGGAGTTCTACATCCAGAACGAACGCAAGGTCATCGTCGACAACGAGGAGGTCATCGAGGTCGAGGGCGGCTGGATCCCGATTGATATCGTTCGTCAGCGCCAGCTCTGGTCGAACCGTCCGCAGCCGCTCGATGTTCCGTGGCAGTTCTTCGGCAACAACGACCAGGGCGACCTCTACGTGCCGGTGTCGCACCACTTCTTCCCGATCACCGACTCGGTGTACTACGGCCCGCCCGCCCTCTACGGCTGGCAGACACAGCCCGCGACCCCGGGATGCGGTTCGCACGAGGTCATCCTCGAGGTCGAACGACCGACGCGTGGCGGTCCGAGCGGGCGTCCCATCATCCAGGTGGGTCGCTAGCCGAAACGCTGTCAGAACGAGATGTAGTTCTGCCGCGCCGCCTCGAGCAGCGCCAGCACCGTCTTGCCGTCCGTGAGTTCGTGCGCGTCCAGCATGCTTCCGACCTCGCTGGAGGTGAGCGTCACGACCTCGAGCGACTCGTCAGCCTCAAGCTCCTGACCGACGTGCCGGAGCCCCGTCGCGACGTACGCGTGCATGAACTCGTCCGTCACGCCGGGCGTGGTGTAGAACGAGATCAGGTGATAGATCGATGACGCCGCGTAGCCGGTTTCTTCGCGAAGCTCACGCGCCGCGGTTTCCTCGGGCGACTCGCCGCGATCAACGCCGCCCGCCGGGAGTTCGAGAAGCTGATCGTTGATCGTGTGTCGATCGTTGCGAACGAACACGACCTTCGGACTCCGCCCGGGCTGCTCGATGAGCGGCACGATCACCGCTGCGCCGTGATGCCGGACGATCGGTCGCGGTCTCGTGCTGCCGTCGGGCTGGGTGAGCGTCAGCTCAACAAAATCGAACGCCTTCCCCTCGTAGAGCGTGCGTTCACCGGTGATCTTGTCGCGGAGCGGCTTGCCTGAACTCATGCAGGCGAGGATACCGGGCGCCCCGCGCCTGTGAGTCCGGTCACGGGCACCCGACACCGAAGAGCTGCAGGAACGCCACGACGTCGGCGACATCGAACACCCCTGCGGGGGCCGCGAGATCGACCGACCCGTCGCTTGCGCCGAAGCGCTGGAGGAACGTCACCACGTCCGCGACATCGAGCACGCCGAACGGCGCCGAAAGGTCCGCGCCCGAGCATCCGGCGGGCGAGGCGTCGAGCCGAACGTCGTCAAAGTCCACCTCGATCCCCGGGTCCTCGGGCGTGTCCTGCTCGTTGAGATTGATCAGGCGGATCATCAGCGGCAGACCGATGCGCGGATCACTCGCCTCGGCCGTGAACTCGATCACGCTGAAGCGGAATTCGCCCTCGGGGATGGCGCCGAAGAGCGTGTTGTCGTCGGCGACAAGGACGCTCGGCGGACCCAGCGGCGGCTCGCCCGCGAGCAGTTCGACGCGATAGCCAGGGAAGCCATCGAGGTCGAAGAAGCCAAACTGGTCGAACGGCGGGTTGCCCGTCCCCGACGCGATGTTGCCGACGCCGACGCTGAGCGTGTACGTCATCCCGGCCTCGAGGGTCGCGTCCAACGTCTGAGACAGGCCAACCGGCCCGAGCCCGATCGCATTCGAGATGAACAGCAGCGCCGCGTTGTTCCCCTCGGGAAGCTGATCGGGCAGGAAGAACGGCGAGTTGTTGGGATTGACGACCCCGGTGAAGTTGCCTCCCACGGAGAGCAGGTCGTTGGGGTCGTACGCCTCCCAGCCCGACACCGGGCCGACGGGAAAGGTCCCGTCGGCCGCGAAGTCGGCCTCGAACCCGTGGTTCTCAACCGCGACCGGCGCCCCTCCGGCGCCGGCCGCGATCAAGCCGAGAAACGTCGTGACGGTGACAAGTCGCTGCATGATCGTCTCCCGGATCGGGTCGTGTGATTACGGGCAGCCAGCGCCGAAGAGCTGGAGGAACGCGACGACATCCGCGATGTCGAGCGCGCCAAATGGGGCGGCGAGATCCGCCGTCGCGTCGCCGTCACCGAACCGTTCGAGGAACGCGACGACGTCGGCGATGTCGAGTTGTTCGAAGGGACGGGCGAAGTCCACGAGGCAGTCGGCCGTCGTCGCGGGTGCGGGGAGGAGGTCATCCGGATCGACGTTGTTCCATTCCGGCCCCTGGTGCAGCCTGGGATCGAAGTTCGTCGAGTTGTGTGTGAACCGGCCACCCGAAAGGAACATCGCTCGCGCGATCGGTGGTAGATCCTCGTCGGCCGTGACCGCGTACAGCGCGCCGCCGCTCGGCTCGATGACGAACGCGTCGCCCGCGGCGGGCGCCACCCGGACCAGGCCGTCGCCGATCGGCGTGATCGCGTCGATACGTGCGCCACCGCCGTGGATCAGCCGCCAAGCTCCCTCACCACCATCGTCGCCGAGGGCAACCGCCCCGGTTGCGGCATCCGCGATGAGCAGCCCCCCAGTGGCGGGGTCGAACGCGATCATCTCAGCGTCGAAGTCCACGGTGTCGCTCCGCGGAACGATCGTCCGGAACGGGAAGCCGCCGATGATCGACGGGTCATACAACAGCACGACCCGACTCGACCCGCCAACCGTTTCGCCCGCGGGTTCGACCGCGGTCACGAGCATGGCCAGGCGGTCGTGGACATCGTCGTAGGCCACTCCCGCGACCGCCGTCGCGGGGACGGAAATGGAGCCGACCGGACCCTGTTGGCTCGGGTCGTTTGCAGAAGCAAGCTCGTCGGGCATGAACCGCTTGATCGTCGCGAGCCCCGACGTTGTCGGGTTCTGCACCACAAACAGCGAAAGATCCCGACCGAACGCCATGCCCGCAGGGTTGGCCAGCGTCTGGACGTGATGGAAGACCCCCGAACCCAGCTCGAGCGTGTAGAGCGAACCGGCCTCCCCAGTCGCCGGGTTCGCGAGCGTCGCGACCACCGCCGATCCGCGGTCGGGCGCCAGGAGCGTGTCGAAGATGGGCGAGCCTTCCGGCGCCCCATAGGTCACGAGCGACGGAGCACGGTTCGGAGCGGGGTTCGGGTTGTAGGTCAGATCGAACGAACCTCCCTGCCAGAACGCGATGGAGTCGTTCGTCGGCCATACGCCCCACGCCGCCTTTGGATAGATACCGACGCAACCGTCGATGATGCGCACGCGGCCGTCGCTCGGGCTGACGTCAAAGGTCGACATCGGCACGGCGATCGGCTCGGTTCCGCGGAAGGCGACGTCAACGATCGGCACGACCGAGTGCACGAAATTCGACTGATCCGTCTCGGACGAACCGCCGCTCGCCGGGTCACAGAAGTTGATGACGTACTCGTCCGCTCCGTAGCCGAAGCCGGCGCGCTTGTCGACCTTGGTCATCGTCACACAGTGCCCGCTCGCCCTGTCCACCAGCCTCGGCGTGGCGCCCCCGAAGTCCACATCCCAGCGGCCGAAGCAGAACATGTTGATCCCGCCCTGCCTCATGTAGTCCGCGATGGTCGACACGGTGGGAGCCCACCGGTCGGTGCGGAAGTAGACGCTCACGGTGAAGAGCGTATTCGACAGGCGCCCATCAACCGCGCTGGCCACGTCCGAGTAGCTCGTCGTTCCGTCCTGCGGGTGCGTGTTCATCTCGACGCCGAGCGAGTTGATGAAGAGCGTCGCGGTGTTGTACGCCGCCGTGTCGCTCGAGTCGGCCCAGTTCTGAACCCCCGGCCCGTCGACGCCCGGGTTGTTCGCGAAACCGTGTCGTTCGATGTACGCGAACATGTTCGCTATGGCGGTCGGGGCGCAGTACGCCGCGCCGTCGTTTGGAAGCCCGAAGACCCCGGCGCCCGAATCGCGCTTCTGGTCGAAGTCGGGCATGTAGTTGACCGCGACGTAGAAGTCTTGGCTGTTGTTCCAATACCCGTAATGGTTGGCGAGAGCGGGCGCGGCGACACCCGCCGCGCAGACGATGGCGAAAGCCTTGCGCATGTTCATGATCCTTCCCGCGGCGGCACGTTTGCCCGCGCGGGCGCGCCTCCCGAAGTTCTCACCCGCGTGAGCCCCTTCTGGAAGCGTCGCCGCCGCTGTTTGATCACATGCGAAAACGCGATCGCTTCAGGGACACCCGGCCCCAAAAATCTGGAGGAACGCCACAACGTCCGCTATATCGAGCGTCCCGCTCGGCGCCGCGAGGTCCGCCCCCAAATCGCCGGCCCCGAAGAGCGAGAGGAATTCGACCACGTCCGCGATGTCGTGCGTTCCGTACGGCTGAGCGAGGTCGGCCCCGTCGCACGGGAGCGTGGCAGCGATGACGGCGCTCGATTCCCCCAGGAAGTTGGCGTGGAAGACCAGGTTGCCCTCGTCTCCAAACCCGCTCGCTCGTCCGTCCTGCCCGCCGCTGCCCATGGCGAACGAGAGCGTTCGAACGCGGCGAAGCAGCTCGGAGCCGGGGTCCGGATCGACGTCGATCAGGTCATCCTCCAGGACGACGGGCACGAGGCGGTCGAGCGAAGCGTGGTACACCCAGATGCCTTCGCGCGGGTCGCCGTCGAGCACAACCCTCGCCCGGAAGGCGACGTCGCCGCGTCGGTTCGCCGTCGCCCTGGTCAGGAAGTTAAACGTCGCCCCGTTCGCGCCCGGGGCCTCGTCGCCCTCCCGGACGATCAGCCGAAGCTCCCCGTCCTGCTCGATCCAGATGCCGGTGTTGTTCGTCGATGTCACGCCGCCCGGACCGTTCTGAAGCGTGCTCTGGAACAACGCGCCTTCTGCGCTCATAGCCGCAAAGGTGATGAACTGTCCGAACAGGCCGCCTTCGACGCCAGCCGCCGGTTGTCCTTCCCGAGCCACGAGACGGATCGCGCCCCGCCGCCCCGCCCACAAAGCCCATTCTCTGGAGCCATCGTCGGTGATCAGCAGCCCGCGGAACGCGGCATCGCCTGCTTCGTTGAGCGACACCTCGTAGAAGTTCCGGTACACCGCGTTATCGACGCCAACCGCCGGGTTCCCGGCTCGCGCGATGACGTTGAGCGAATCAATCGGGCCCGTCCAGACGCCCTCGCTCCTCACGATCGATCCGTCGAGCGTGCCGACGAACGCCACCGACCCCAATGGGTTCACCGACGGCTGCGAAAACGACACGAACCGATCTCCACCCACGCCCGGAGCAATGTCACCCGGAACAAACAACGGGGCGTCGGGCATCCACAGCGACTCCGCGTCCGCCTCACCCGCCGCGAGAGGCGGAAGATCGACGAGCAACCGCGAGAGCGCGACACCGGAGACTCCGAGCGCTGCGATGCTCTCGATCTCGTTCGGCGGGAACGCGACGGCGCCGCCGAGACCGTCGGGCGTGTCGCCTTCGCGTGCGATCGCGACAGTCCCCGCGCCACTGTTGATCCACAGCCCATCGTCGTTTTCATCTGTCACGCCCGCGCTGAACCGCCGCAACTTGGCGCGGAACAAGGCCACGCCGCCATCCGCGACGAACAGCGACTGCGAGTAGCTCAGGAATGAGTCGAAGATCGATCCATCGCCAAGCGCCGCGTCCTCGCCCTCAAGCGCCACCGCCGTGAGGACGCCGCCGTGCTCGACCCACAGGCCGCTGTCGTCGAACAGCGCGTCCGTTCCCCCACGGAACAGCACCGAGCCGTCTCGCGACACGACAGGCGTGCTGAACCCCTCGAACATGTCCGTCGTTCCGGGCGCCGGGTCTCCCGACATCGCGACCACGCGGAACGACGCCAACTGCCCCGACGCGATCGAGACAACCACGGTGGCCAGTCCAACGCCGACAGAGCGAGTGATTCTCATATGAAGGCCCCCCCTTGGCTCAATCGCCAACAGGGTCAGCTTCTCATGATTCTCTCTGACGATCAAGACCCTTCCAGGACCAACCGGATTCGGGCCCCGACGGCGCGCGCCACCGACGCGTCCACCCGCGCGGTTCTACCCTCCCGCGAGACAGGCCATACACCCGGAGAACGACCATGAGCTTCGATATCGAGATCGTCCACGCCCGCCAGATCCTCGACTCCCGCGGCAACCCCACCGTCGAGTGCGAGGTCGTTCTCGAGAACGGCGTCATCGGCCGCGCCGCCGTTCCTTCGGGCGCTTCCACGGGCGAGAACGAGGCCGTCGAGCTCCGCGACGGCGGCGAAGCCTACATGGGCAAGGGCGTCATGCAGGCCGTCGAGAACGTCAACACCCGCATTGCCCCCGCGATCGAGGGGATGGATTGCCGGGACCAGGAAGGCGTTGACGCCCAGCTCAACGAGATCGACGGCACCGCCAACAAGGGCGAGCTCGGCGCCAACGCGATCCTCGGCGTCTCCATGGCGACCGCCCGCGCCGCGGCCGAGGCGTCGGGCCTCCCGCTCTACCGCTACCTCGGCGGCTCGGGCGCCAAGGTCCTCCCCGTGCCCATGCTCAACATCCTCAACGGCGGCAAGCACGCCGACAACACCGTCGATTTCCAGGAGTTCATGATCCAGCCCTGGGGCTTCGACGACTTCTTCGAGGCCATGCGCGCCGGCGTCGAGATCTACCACACCCTCAAGAAGGTCCTCAAGGCCCGCGGCATGAGCACCGCCGTCGGCGACGAGGGCGGCTTCGCCCCCAACCTCGAGAACAACGAGGACGCCCTCAAGGTCTGCGAGGAGGCGTGCGACAAGGCCGGGTACAAGTGGGGCGAGCAGATCTTCGTCGCCCTCGACCCCGCCACCAGCGAGCTCTGGAACGAGGCCGAGAAGGACGGCAAGACCGGCTACAAGTTCTTCAGCTCGACGCAGGAGATCATCTCGAGCGACGACCTCATCGACCTCTGGGCCGGGTGGTGCGACAAGTACCCGATCCGCTCCATCGAGGACGGCCTCGCCGAGAACGACTGGGAAGGCTGGGCCAAGCTCACCAAGCGCCTCGGCGACAAGGTCCAGCTCGTCGGCGACGACCTCTTTGTGACGAACAAGAAGTTCGTCGAGCGCGGCGTCGCCGAAGGCTGCGCCAACTCGGTCCTCGTCAAGGTCAACCAGATCGGCACCCTGAGCGAGACGTTCGACACCGTCAACTACGCCATGCGCAACAAGTACTCCTGCGTCCTCAGCCACCGCTCGGGCGAGACCGAGGACTCGACCATCGCCGACCTCGCCGTCGCGACGAACTGCGGCCAGATCAAGACCGGCGCCCCCTGCCGCTCTGACCGCAACGCGAAGTACAACCAGTTGATCCGGATCGCGGAGGAGCTGGATGACTCGGGCGTGTACGGCGCGGTGACCTGGAACCGCTGAAGCAAGCGTTCCAATTGATCAGCACGCAGCCCGCAGGCGATCGCCTGCGGGTTTTTTCTTGCTGCGCGCCGTGGCGGTATCGAGATTCATCCGTTCAGCTAAATCGGGTCACAGGAACGTCAGAGCGGTCTCTCCACCACTCCGTGGCGTCCCGCCGACTCAATATTCGTGACACGGGGCGGAGCGAGATGCAGCTAAGGTCTCGTCGCCGCCATTGATCGAATTCCTCGCTCCCGCTCTACTAGCAGCGAAGGAGAGAACTTATGTCCCCCCGCCTCACCCTCGCGACCCTCGCCACAGCCGTCTCCCTCGCCCACGCCGGCGACCCCGCCCTCGTGATTCAAATCGGTGACGCCGACGGCTTCGGCCTCCCCGGCGCCTTCGACGTCGAATCCCTCCCCGGCCCCGATCTCTCCGGCACGCTGGTCAACGAGGTGATGATGGATCAGGCCATCCTCGCCACGAGGGCGACGCCCGTCACGCTCGTCCTCGAGTTCGACCTCGATCTCAACGTGTTCGCTTCTGTGTCGACGGCATCGGTCGAGGTCATCGCGGGAAGCGTTGGCCGTCGCTCGAAGCTCACCGGCTACGGCTTCGCCCCCGTCTCCGCGTCGTTCGATGGCGACACAGCGCCGCTCGGCGAATTCCTCACCACGAGCACCGGCGCCCGGTCGTCCGCCGCGGAGGAAGCCGTGCGGACGCTGAGCTTCGATGTCGGTTCGCTGCTCTCCGCGGGCGACGTTGGCGTGCTCACCCTGACGGTCGACGGATCCGGTCTCCAGTCTCCCGACCCGAGTGATCTCTTCGGCATCGACGTCGCGCGACTCATCGTCACAGGTGTTTCGGCCTGCGCGCCGGCCGACCTCGCGTCGCCCGTCGGCGTCCTCGACATCGCCGATGTGGTCGCGTTCCTCGGCCTCTTCGGTCAGCAGAGTCCGGTCGCCGATCTCGCGGCGCCGATGGGAACGTTCGACATCGCCGACGTCGTGGTCTTCCTCCAGCGCTTCGGCGCCGGCTGCCCCTGAGCATTCACGGCAGCGTCAGGACTTCCCCGCCGACCGAATACACCGAGCTGTACGGATCGCCGCTCGGCGCCACCGTCCCGCTCGACATGCGCCCATTCCACTCGCCCCCGCGAAGCCACGCGTCCGCCGGGCTCCCGCCCCACGCCGATCCGCTGTAGCCGGGGCCCGTGGCCCGCGTGAACACGTTGACGACTGGCGCAGGATTGCCCGCGTAGCCCGCCCAGCCCGTCGATGTGTCGAGCCAGTACGACCCCGGCGCGACCGGCTGCCCTAGGGCGTTGCTCATCGCGACCCATTCGTCGTCATTCAGGTGCTGCCCGTTCACGTGCACGTTGGTGGCCGGCGCCCCGCCGTAGAGCGACTGGCCTGACGCCGTTGGCTCGGTGGCGGCGAACCCATCGACCACGCATCCGACGAGCGAGAGCGTCACGACCCCCGCCGTGACGACGGCGACGCCTCGTGCCAGGCGCGGGCGCCGCGCCGCAATAGTTGTCAATCGCTTGAACTTCATCGATGTCCTCCAGCCGTGACCCCGGCTGCGAGCCCGGCGGCCTTCGCCGGCGAGCGGCAGTCCACGAGCAAGCCGCCCGCCGGGAAGACCACGTCTGAAGCGATGAAGGTTCGTTGAAACTCTCGCGCTTCGGCCTTTTAGACTGCCATCCGACTTGAACAGCGGCGACCGAAACGCCAAACTGTTCCCACTCGTAGGCATTATCGGGAGCGAAGAATGAGAGCCACCGCGATCGTCGTCCTTTCGGCTGTTGTCTCCGTCGGCAGCGCACAAACCGTCCAGGTCAACGCGGGTCAGACGCTCACGGTCGATGATCTCGACGCCGGCTCATTTGCCGGTCAGACGTTCGAACTCGGGCCCTCGACGACGTTTGAGGTCAACGAAGGCGGCGCCATCGGCCCGCTCCCCGGGTCGTCCGTCCCGGTCGCCCCGGTCGACTTCGGCGGCGCCACCATCAACATCAACGCCGGCGGAACGCTGCTCGCTGATCGCCCCAACAAGGCGCAGATCGCCAACGCCACGCTCAACGTCAACGACGGCGCGACCGTTGGTAGTTTCGTCACCCTCTACCAGGGCGCTCAGGCGTTCGTCACGGGCGGCGAGGTCGCCTCGTTCTTTCGCGCGCGCGACGGTGGGATGATCTTCGCCACGGGCGGCGCCATCGCGTCGCTGAGCCTTCCCCCATCGATCTCCGATGCAGGCGCCTCCGCGGAGATCGATGGCGCCACGGTCGGATTCATGGAGGTCACCTTCCGCTCCGAGGCCGTGATCCGCTCGGGCGTGTTCACCGGGGCCTTTGTCGCCGAGGGCGACGTGACGGTGCGCGGCGGACGCTTCCTCTCCCGCTTTGAGTCTGACTTCGGGACGAACCACTTCTTTGTCACTTCCGCAATTCTCAACGGCGAGCCGATCGACCTCGCGCTCGATGAGACGATCGAGATCGGAGAAGTCCGGACCGACGTCATCGATCTCGTCCTCGCCGATGGAGCGCCGCTCCAACTGACCTTCGACCTCTTCGACGATCCGACACTCCTGCTCACGCTGGTCGAGGGCCCATGCAACCTCGCCGACCAGGCCGAACCGTTTGGCCAGTTCGATGTGGCCGATGTCGTGTCGTTCCTTGAGTCGTTCGGCGATGCGGCGCTCGCCGCTGACCTGGCCGCGCCCATCGGCACGCTCGACGTCGCCGACGTGGTCACGTTCCTGCAGGCCTTCGGCGCCGGCTGCCCGTAACTCTTCGATCACCGGCTTCCGGTGTGCCATGCCCACGCCAACGGCGCGGGCATGTCCTCACGAAGCAACGGCACCCGGCAAGCCTTGGGCCGCGAGCGAAGCGTTCCGGTACCGCGGATCATCGGTGATCTCCGCGCCGAACCACGCTGGCGGCTCGAACGCCTGTGCCTCTTCGCGAGAGTCGAACTCGACCTCCGCGATGACCAGCCCATCAAGCGGACCGCGGAACACGTCCACCTCAATCACCCGCCGCCGCCACTTCACGATCGACCGCCGTTTCTCGATCGTCCGCGTTCCAGCGAGGATCCAGAGCCCGTCGAAGACCTTCCGGCTCACGGGCGTTTCGATCTCACTGCGCTCACCGAGCGTCTCACGGTCCGCCTTAGTGGTCAGCGTCCGCGTTCCGTCGGCTTCGCGGATGCGCACATGAACGCCCAACGGATCGCTCGCGACATACGCCTGACGGATCTGTATCTCAGCGGTTGTGCGCACATCCCGTGGGAAACGTTCCACGAGGAACCTTCGCTCGATCTCGATCCCAACCCGGCTCGCGGCAGCCGCCGGCTTCTCCACTGGCGCCAACGCGTGCTTGCCGAACTTCCGAGACTTCTCGTCGAACACCTTCGTTCCGAGCTTCAGCGCCCGCTGGCGGAGCTTCGCCCGCCGCGCTGCTGACACGTCGCGCAGCGCCGACGATCCCTTCTTGGGCGCGTCCGACAGCCCGTCGAGCGCCCGTTCCAATACATCGAGGTCCTGGAGTTCACCGAGGCAGTCCGTCAGTCGCGTCACCCGCTTCAGTTGCTTGTTCGCTTTCGCGTTCGGGAGCGCTCGGAGTTGGTTGCGAAGGTGTCGCGTGCTCTTCCGCCAGGCGTGCAGCCGTTTCGACGACGGCTTCTTGATCGCCCGCTTCATTCGTCGCCGAGCTTCGCCGTACGACATCGCGATGCCTTCGGCGACTGCCGCTTCGTCGCTCGCCACAAGCTTCGCGGACACGATCGCTCTGGCCTCCCGTGTGTCATCGAGCGTCGGAACGGGGTCGGGCGTCTCTTCCGCGACGGCGCTCGCCGCGTCTCGCAGCGCGAGCGCCGCTCGTTCCATGCGCCGGCGCTGCTTCTCCGATGACGCGCGGTCCAGAAGGCCTTCCGCGGTCTCCGTCGCGACATGGGCGTCACGAGCGCCACCGAGTGATCTCGCGGCGTCTCGGATCAAATGGTCGAGCTCGTCGTTCTCCGAATCGACGAGGCGGAGCAGGCTCCTTGTCACCGTCAGCGCCTGACGCGCGCGGTGCACCGCCTTCTCGTGGACCGCGTCACTCGCGGAAGCGGCTCTGAACGCGCGATCGGCCCGTCGATCGATCTCTCGAGCGACGACCTCGCCCAGCGTCGGTTCGCCTGATGACGCCAAGTTCAATGGGGTGTGTGTCACCAAGTCAGTGTACGGGGAACTGCAAAAATCCCTTCCAAGGTTATCGGCCGAGTCGGGGTCGGGTGGATTGCTGGTTTCTTCCTTGTGCCGGCCACAGGTTTCGCTAGAATCGAACGATGCGCAAAATCCTCATTCACAGCAGTTTCGGCGTCACGATCCCTGTTTCGATGGCGCTCTGCGCTGCCGCGGCGAACGCACTCCCAGGAGATGCCTGGCATCGGATGGAGTACTGCAGCCCCTCCGGCGCCGAGGGCGTTCACTACGGCACGGGCAACTGCGAGAGCGCTTCGGCCTCCGCGGCGTCGCTCGATGTCGAGGTGAAGGGATGCATCGACCTCGTCGAGACCGGCGTCGCGCCGGGCGGCGGGCTCTACGCGGACATCCTGTTGGAGCCCGATCTGCTTGTGAACGGGCCGCTCATCTCGCTGGGCGGCGTCGGCCAAGGGATCATGGTCGGATTTGACCATGCAGGCGGCGCATGGGCGTTCCGCGATGGACCGGTCGGCGTCGAGCGAGCGAACCTCAGGCTCCCGCGCGCCCAGAGTCCCCGCGACATCGTGGGCGTTCAGGTCTTCGCCGCGGGCGAGCGTGCGGCGCCGTTCCGGGGCGAGCCCGAATTCGATCCCACGGGCGACTTCGAGGTCCTCTACTACACGATGGTCGGGGGCGTGCGGAAGCTCAATCGGACGCCGTTCGAGATCGCCGGGCTCCAATTCAGCCCCGATGGCATCCCGTGCAACATCGCCGACGTCGGCGCCCCGGTCAACGAGCTCGACATCTCGGACGTTGTGGTGTTCCTCCAGCGCTTCGGCCAAGGCGCGCCGACCGCGGACTACTCGGCGCCGTACGGCATGTTCGACGTCGCTGACGTCGTCGCCTTTCTGCAGGCGTTCGGGGCGGGCTGCCCATAACCATTTGTTGGTGCTTGGCAACAGGCCGACCGCGCGTTACCTTTGAAGACCCTGTGGTTTGCGCAGGTCGTCGCCCGAGAGCCAGCGGCCGGGAGCCGCTGTCGAGAGACGTGAGAGAACCCGCCGGCGCGAAAGCGCCGCCGATGTTGGCCATCGTTGCTGAAACATCGCCCGGAGGGGCGAGAGAGAGGACATCCGTATGCCCGCTATCACCGCCGCCACGCTCATCGCCGCCGCCAGCCTCGGCGTCCCCGAGGTCTACGAACTGAGCGTCGACCAGTCCGCGAGCGAGGTCTCGCTTCTCGCCGGTTTCTCGCTCGACGCGGAAGGCGAACTCATCGGCGACTTTGACGAGGTCGACAACCCGGGCGGTACGCAGACACGACCCGGTCTCTTTGGCGGCTCTGGAAACCAGCCGATCCCGATCAGCCTCGGCGCGTCTGTCGACACCGACACCATGACCACCCCCGACGGGTCGTTCACGTTCACCGCCGATGTCGCGACCGGCGACGCCTCGATCGATGGCCTGACGCTGGATCTCCTCAACGGCGCCGTGCCGTCGGCCACGCTCTCGATTGCGCTGATGACGCAGACCTTCCGCACCTTCAGCCCGAGCTTCCTCTATCCGGGCGGCATCCCGATCGAACTCCCCATCGGCTCGGCCGACATCACCGCGTTCTCGATCGCGCAGACCGGCGGCGGCGCGGGTGTCCTCGTCGAAGTCGGCCCGGGTGAATACAACCTTGCCGCGTCGATCGAGGCCGAGGTGACCTTCATCGGCGAAGCGCTCGACAACGAGATCGCCCCCGAGCCGACGCCGATCACGCTGCCGATCGCCGCGAACGTCCTCATCGGTGACGCCACCGCGGTCGTCACGATCTCGATCGAGCCTGAGGATCTCTCGATGCCGATCGACGTTTCGGGCCTCCCGGCGCTCCCCGCGATCCCCTTCGAGCTTCCGACGCTCGGATCCGACACCGCGGGCGTCCTCCTGACCCTCACCCTCAGCAACGCTGCGATCGAGTCGTCGGGCGAGCTCAGTATCCAGGCCTCGGGCGTGATCACCCAGCTCGGCTGCAACGACGCCGATGTCGCCGCGCCGTTCGGCGAGCTCGACATCGCCGACGTTGTTACCTTCCTCCAGCGATTCGGCGCCATGGACCCGTCGGTCGATCTCGCTGCGCCGTTCGGAGCGTGGGACATCGCCGATGTCGTCGCTTTCCTTCAGGAGTTCGGCGCGGGCTGCGCATAAGGGATCCTGCACGTCTTATTCGGTCCAGTTCGACGTCGACGATTGGCACGAGGTCAATGGTCATGTAGGCTCTTCCCTGAAGACCCGAGAGGGGGGGTGGGAGAGTCGCGTGCAGTTTGCCTACCTACCGGTCGCCGTCGCCATCGCCAGCGTATCCGCTGTTGCGTTCGCGCAGCCCGTTGTCGTCAATGTCAACGTCGGCGAGACGCTGACGCCCGCGGACCTTGCCGCCGGCACGTTCGGTGGACAGGCGTTCACGCTCGGGCCGGACACGATATTCAACATCAACGACGGTTCGACGTTGGGTGCGGGCTCCATTGATGTCTTCGATTTTGGTGGTTCGAGCGTCAATATCTTCGGCGCGACCCTGAGGTATTTTTCGCTGGAGTTCAGGAACGCTGTGTTGCGGATCGATGGCGGAGATGAACTGGCGCTCGCCGGGTTGCCAATTGCTATTCTCTTCGATCTCGGTTGCGACGTGGTGATTGAGTCGGGCGTCTTCGGCACGATTTTGGAGGTCGCCGCCAACGCGCAGGTGACAGTGAATGGGGGAGCGTTTGACGAAGTCTCGTTGTTGCGGCGCTTCACGTCTTCACCCCCCGGCCCGACTCCACCACGGCTCACCGTCGGCGGCGGCAATTTCGCGTCGCTCATAATGCCCGGCACGGGTGAGATCGGTTTCCAAGTAACGGAAGTCGAGGGGCTGAGTTTCACGCAGACGATGCAGGCGTACACCGCGACGCCGTTTCAGCAGATCGTCGAAGTTGTCCTCGCCGACGGTTCCCCATTTCGCATCGCATTCGGCGGCTCTGCCGACGCGGGCGCTCCGGATGACGCGGACGCGTGGATCGGGGCTGGCGAGGAGATGTTTCTTATCGCCGCGTCGGTGACGCCCGTGGTCGATGTGCAATCGCTCATAACTGATTATCAACTGGAAACGGGTGAGTTCGACGGCCAGTCGTTCGTCCTCACCCCCGACACGACGATCAACGTACATGGCGCCGAAGGAGCGATCGAGCCGATCGGGTTCGAAGGCCGTTATCGCGATGACTTTTCCCAGTACTTCGATTTCAACGGCGCCACGGTCAACTTGTTCGACGGCGGACGGCTGCTTACGCCATCCTGGGTGCAGGACGGCGTCCTGAATGTTCGCCAGGGCGGTCTGGTCGACGGCGCGCTCAGCATGGCGGAAGGCTTCGAAGTGTCGCTCGAGGGAGGAGTGATTGACGGTCCTCTCGTGGTTGATCGGAACGCGACGTTTTCGATTGTCGAGGGAGACTTCGCGGACCTTGAAGCCAGGTATCAAGCGTCCGTGAAGATTCGCGCGGACGAGGCAGCGATCAACGGCGTGCCCGTCGGCACGGGCGCGATGGAGGGCCCCGCTCGCGACGACGTCCTGACCTGGATCAACGAGGACGGTCGTCCGTATCTGATGAACGAGAGCGCAGGTCACGAGTTTTCTCCTTTCGCGTCGCTCATCATCGATCCGGTCTCGGCGCCGCTCCCGGCCTCGACGCCGATGGTGGCCGACGGCGTAGCGGCCCCCGTGCGAGGGCTCCGCCCCGACGAGTCGCTGACGCTCCGCAACGGCGGCTCGGCCGAGCGCGGATTCGTCGCGCTCGACGCCGAGTTGATCATCGAGAGTGGCTCGGTCGGGCCGCGGCTTCACACACACGGGTCTCACGTCGAACTTCATGACGGATCGATCGCAGAGAGCTGGGTGGCGCTCGGCGCTGGCGGAAGTATCGTTGCGACAGGCGGCGTCGCGCGGAGCCTCCACGTCGTTGGCGGCTCCGCGGCCATCTCGGGCGGCGTCATCGCCCCCGCGGCGCCGTTGGCCCTTGAAGAAGGGGCCACGCTCGAACTCCGCGGCGCCGAGTTCAAGCTCGACGGCGTCGACATCTCCGCGCTCCCCGAAGGCGGCCTCGAGCAGGGGAAGCTCCTGACGGGGGTGCTCCAGGACGGATCGCCCTTCGTGGCGAACGCTGGCGACGCCGTTGAGCGGGTGCGGGACGTGCTGCCCGCGGGATCGACGACGCTCGCGCTCACGACCGTTCCACCTGCGACGCCCGCGTCGATCACGGTTCCGACCGACCCGACCCCGCGCTGGCTGCGAGCCGGACAATCGCTCGCTGTGCTGGAAGGCGGCGCTCTGGCCGACGGCTTCCTCGCCGTTGGCGGTGAAATCGATGTGGTCGGCGGCGAGATCGGCGACGGGGCGGAATTC
The DNA here is from genome assembly GCA_002706885.1 of Phycisphaerae bacterium. Classification (GTDB taxonomy): domain Bacteria; phylum Planctomycetota; class Phycisphaerae; order Phycisphaerales; family UBA1924. The sequence continues at coordinate 38,544 of PAKY01000001.1, read as the reverse complement.
GTCGGGACGACGCTGATAATCGAAGACGGCGGGCTCGGCGACGACCTTTTCGTTCACGCGGGCGCAGTCGTCGAGGCCGACACAACAGCGATTGGTGACCGTTTCACAATGTCAGACGCGACGGCGCGCCTCAACGATGTTGACATCGGAGCCGACGCCCACATCCGGGGCTCGGTCACCATGACCGCCGGCTCGATCGGACCTCGCGCGACCATCGTTGGAGCCGAGACGGTGGTGGAGATCCATCAAAACGGACTCCTCGGCGAGGGAACGTACGTCGACGACGCACACCTCGTGCTCCATGGCGGCGCCGCCCGCTCGATCTTCATTGACAGCGGAGCAACGCTGACGATCATGGCAACGGAGGTGACTCGGCAAGATCTGTCTTTCCCGTTCCCGTTGACCGAGCCCGTGGAACTCGACCTTTCTTCCCCCGTCGTGGTGAACCGCCCGCCGGCGTACTGCGAAGACATCACCGCCGACGACTGCGATCACCTCAACTACTCGCGGTACAGCGTGGTCTTCGCGGACGGGTCGACCCGCCAACTTAGAGTAACGAGCGAGTATCACCACTGGCGCGACGTCGGCTTCGGAACCTTCGTGCGCGGAACCCTCCGCTTCGTCCGCGCAGCCTCGGGCTGCTCCCCCGCCGATCTGGCCGCCCCGTTTGACGCACTGGACATCGCCGACGTCATGGCGTTTCTCTCGGCGTTCGAGGCGAACAGCGAGACGGCGGACCTCGGCTCCCCGATCGGGGTGTGGGATATTGGCGATATCGTCGCTTTCCTACAGGAGTTCGGCGCCGGCTGCCCGTCCTGATTGCTCGGATTTCCTGATCCGAGGATTGATACGCGGGGCATAAACAGGCAAACTGCATCCGAACACGAGACAGGGAGCCTGACCATGAAGACCGCGACCGTCGTCATCGCCCTCGCCCTCGCCAGCGCCGCCGCTTCCGCGACCGCTCAGGAGGCTTACGCCTGGGGCGAGAATGTCGGGTGGATCAACCTCAACCCTGAGGCCGATGAGGCGCAGGTCGGCCTCCGGTACGTGCTCTCGGGCAACGATCGCCTCGCCGGGTTCGCGTGGGGCGAGAACATCGGGTGGGTGAACTTCGGCAACGGCGACTTCGATGGCTACCCGCTCGCCTGCGACCAGATGGGCTCGGGTGAGTTCGGCGTCTACCTCGAGGGCGAGTCTGGCGACGCCGTCCGCCTCCTCCGAGGCTGGGCGTGGGCCGAAAACGCGGGGTGGATCAACTTCAACGTGAACTGCGCCGACCCGGGCGCAGAGGTCCTCGACGGTGAAGGTCAGTTCGCCGGCGCCCGTCTCGAGGGCGGCGCGCTCGACGGCTTCGCGTGGGCGGAGAACCTCGGCTGGATCAACCTCAACGGCGCGGTGCTGCCGTGCAGCCCGTCGGACATGGCGATGCCGATTGGTGTCGTGGACATCGCGGACGTCGTGGCGTTTCTTCAGGCCTTCGGATCGATGGACCCTGCCGCGGACTTCGCGCTCCCGAACGGCGTCTTCGACATCGCCGACGTCGTGAGCTTCCTCCAGGTCTTCGGACAGGGCTGCCCGTAACGCAGCGATCGCAGTGGTGTTTCCGGTTCGTGGCGCCAGTCGATCAGCGACGAGCGTGCCTCAGCCGAACTTGCTCCGCTTCATCGCCGACGCGCGGCGAGCGACGAACGACGCCAGCGGCGGACCGAGCCAGTCGTGCGTGCTCACCACTTCGTGGTCGAACCCGAAGCCGCGGCAGAGGCGGTGAAACCCCGCGATATGCGCCTCGATCTGTTCGATATACGCCTTGCGGACGGCGCGCGGGCTCACCTTGAGCAGTCCCTCCCCCTCCAGCCCCTCGAACGGCGCGGCGTCGGCAAAGTCGAACGTCCGCTCCGCCTTGTCGAGCACCTGGAAGCAGATCACGTCGTGACCGCGGTGTTTCATGCGCGCCAGCGCTCCGCGCAGCGTGTCGAGCGATTCGAAGAAGTCGCTCATCACGACGACCAGGCACCGCCCCGTGATCTGTCCAAGGGCCTGATCGGTCACGCGCCCGAGCTCGGTCTGCCGCGTCACCGTCTCGCCGCTCAGGACCTCGACGATCTTCCGCCACTGTGAACGCGAACCGGATCGGTTGACGATCGCCATCAGCTCATCGGAGAACGTCGCGAGTCCGACGCGGTCGCCCTGCTGAAGCGTGATGTACGAGAGCGCCGCAGCGAGCGCTGTGGCGTGGTCGAACTTCGACCAGTGCGCCCGCCCGTCGGCGCTCGTGTTCCGCCCCTCGCCGCTCGCGTCCGCGAACGAACGCGTGCCGTAGCTCATCGATCCCGAGGCGTCGACGAGCACAATGAGGTCGAGGTTCGTCTCCTGCTGATACTGCTTGATCTGGAGGCGGTCCGTCCGCGCATAGACCTTCCAGTCGAGGTGACGCAGGTCGTCGCCGGGGCTGTAGGGCCGGTGCTGCGCGAACTCGACCGAGTACCCCGTATAGGGCGAGCGGTGCTGCCCACTCATCACGCCTTCGACGATGTGCTTCGCTCGCAGCTCGAACGAGCCGAGCCGCGCCAGCGTCTGCGGGTGGAGATAGGTTGAGGCGTCGATCCGCCCGCCGTGGTGCGTCAACTCGCGATGCCCGCCGTCGCTCATGCCAGAAGTGTAGTGACCGCTGAGCCTGATCCGGTAGGCTGAGAATCATGCGGATCTGGATCGCAGTCATGCTCGGCCTCTGTGTGTGCACAGCGCGGGGTCAGGACGAACAGCCGACGACGAACCCCGCGACGGTCGTCGCCGAGGTCCGGGACCTGATCCGCGATCGCCACAGCTACGCGTTTCTCCGCATCGCGGACGAAGCAGAACTCGACACCCTCGCCGACCGCGCGATCGAGCGCCTGGGTCCGACGCCAACAAATCGGGACCTCGGTGACGCCATCACGTGGCTCCTCGCGCGAACGGGGGATGCCCACGCGTCGCTCCGCGGATGGCGGTCGACTCTCGCGGGTCCGTTTGCGCCGCTCCTTCTCGCGCCAATGGGAAACGAGCCCGGGTCGGCCGTCATCGCGTTCGATGAGCGGCGTTTCCCGATCGATTCGAAGCGGCTTGTCGTGACAAGCATCGATGGCGTCGACATCGAGACCTGGATCACAGCGGCGGGCGAGTACGTTGCCGACGGCTCGCCGCAACTTAAGCGGTCCCGCGCGGTTCAGATGCTCCGCTACCTCGGATGGCTGCGGACGAAGCTGTCGCTTCCGCCTTGCGATACCGCGATCTATCGACTCGCGCCAATCGATCCAGCGTCCGAAGTCGAACCGCGCGACCACGAGATCGAACTCGCCGACCATCGAGCGATGTACGGAGAGTGGCCCCGCGCGCGATCGTCAGGCTTTATCGAGGAAGGCATCGGCTACCTCCGGTTCGATCGGATGCACGAACGCCCCGACGGGCGCGACTCGGAGCGACCGGCGTGGCGAACGATCCTGAGGCATGCGCAAGCGCTCGTCATCGATCTTCGGGGTAACTCTGGTGGCAGCCGCGACCTGGTCTACGAGATCGTCCCGAGGCTCATCCCGGAGGACCACCCGCCGATCGTGTTCACGTGGGCACGTCTGCGCCTCCAACCCGGCGTGCGTGATGATGACGAAGCCGCGGCCGATCGATTCATGTACCCGGTCTCTTCCCGCCGCTGGCCCCCGGCCCATCGCGAAGCGATCCGCATACATCTGCGCGAGCATGGCCTTGCGGATGCCCTTCAGCCGACCGCCCAATTCGGCCGCCCGGTCTTTGGGGTTGTCGCGAGCGCTTCGGGTGATCGCTTCAGCGGCCCGGTCGTGGTCCTGATCGACGAAAGCTGTTTCAGCGCGGCGGACATCATGGCCGCGGCGCTCGCCGAAGTTCCCGGTGTTGAACTCATGGGCCGCCCGACAGGAGGGGGGAGCGCGTATATCCGACGACATGAACTGGAGTTAGCGCCGCTCGAGGTCCGACTCGGACAGATGGACTCGCGCAGAATTGACGGGCGGACGTTTGACGGGAACGGCGTTCAGCCTGATATCCATGTCCCCGCGACGCCCGCCGACTTCCTCGCGGGCCCCGATCCACTTCTCGACGCTGCTCTCGAACGCTTGCGCAAGCGGATGGCCGAAAGTGCCGATTCATAGGTTTCGGCGCCGTGAGCCGGCCCCGCCCGCGACCCTCCCCTCATCGGATAGCCTCCCACCATGACAGAGAAGACCAACCACGGCGTCAAGCGGATCGGCATCCTGACGGGCGGCGGCGACTGCCCCGGGCTCAACGCGGTGATCCGCGCCGTCACCAAGGACGCCCTCTTTCACGGCATCGAGGTCTACGGCATCCGCGACGGGTTCGAGGGGCTCATCCTCGACAAGGTCGAGCGACTGACCCGCGACCGCGTCAGCGGCATCCTCAACCGCGGCGGCACGATCCTCGGCAGTTCGAACAAGGCCAATCCCAAGTCCTACGCGACGGGCGGTCGCCATGCCGACGGTTCGCCCGTCCTCGAGGACGTGAGCGACGACGTCTACAAGTGCTTGGAAAAGCATGAGATCGAGGCGCTCGTCTGCCTCGGTGGCGACGGGACGATGTCCGCCGCGGCGCCGTTTGCCGAGAAGGGCATCAACTGCATCGGCGTCCCAAAGACCATCGACAACGACCTCGTCGGCACCGACATCACCTTCGGCTTCGCGACCGCCGTCGCCAACGCGACCGACGCGCTCGACAAGGTCCACTCCACCGCCGCGAGCCATCATCGAACGATCGTTGTCGAGGTCATGGGACGCAACGCGGGATGGCTCGCGCTCAACGCAGGGCTTGCGTCCGGTTCCGACGTCATCCTGATCCCCGAGATCCCCTTCGATATCGACGACATCTGCGAGTACATCCGCGAGAGAGCGGCCGGTGGACGCACCTACACGATCGTCTGCGTGAGCGAGGGCGCCAAGCCCAAGGGCGGGAAGCAGATCGTCGATCGCGTCGATCCGACCAGCCCCGATCCGATCCGCCTCGGCGGTATCGCCAAGTGGGTGTCAAACCAGATCGAGGACCAGACGAGATTCGAATGCCGCCACGTGGTGCTTGGCCATGTTCAGCGAGGCGGCCCGCCCGTCGCATTCGACCGTGTCATCGCCACCCGCTTCGGTCACGCCGCTTCCGAACTGCTCCGAAGCGGGAAGCGCAATCGTCTCGTCGTGATGCAGGAAGGGCGCCTGACCGACATCGACATCCTCGCCGCCGCCGACAAGCAGCGGCTCGTCGACCCCAACGACTGCGACCTCCTCGACGCCGCAAGAAGCGTCTACACCTGCTTCGGCGATGGCGAGTGGCAGGTGGCGTAACGCTTAGGGGACCGGCCGACGGACCACAGCCCTACGTGCCTTCGTGCCTCCGTGCCTCTTCTTCCGTTCCCCTGAGCCGCACCAGCTCCTCCATCGGGCCCTGCACCAGAAGCTCGTCGCCCGGCTTGAGCTCGATGTAGGTGGGGGGGAACAGGCGGTGCTCGTCGAGTTCATGCGCCGGCGTGCGCTCGATCACCGCGACCTCATGAGCGTCCATGAGCTGGCCAACCGTCTTGCCCGCCAGCGGGCCCCCCGGGTCGACCGTCCAACGCTTCACGACGACGAGCCGCCCTGCGATGACGGTCGTGTTGACCACGTCGGGATCGAGGGCCGCCGCGGCGAACGCGGGCGCGGAGATCGCCGACTGGCTCAGCGCGAGGCGGATGTTGAACCCGTCGGCGATCTTGTCGGCCATGTTCTGGTCGAACATGCGCACGATGACGCGGATGTCCGGCCTGATCCGCTTCGCGTCGAGCGCGATCTCGAGGTTCGCGAGGTCGTTCGATGACGCCAGCACGATGCTCCGCGCGTAAGCAAGGTTCGCGTCGCCGAGCAGCGCCTCGCGACGCCCGTCGCCGATGAACAGCGGGCTCCCGTCGCGCCGCACGTCCTCGAGGAACTGGTTCTTCTCGTCGACCTCGATGACGACCACATCGATCCCGAGTCGCCTGAGCAGCTGATACACGCGGTAGCCCAGCCGTCCGAGGCCGACGAGCACGACATGATCGTGGAGGATTTTGCACATCGCCCGGCACCACTCCTTCTCGCTCCGCCGCCGATCGCGCAGCAACAGCGCGAACTCAATGAGCCCTTCAAGCACGACCGTCAATCCGATCACCGGGACGACGAAGAACAACGCCTCCAGCGCCCAGTGACGCGGAAACTGCACGGGCGGCTCGCCGAAGATCAGCGACCAGGTGTAATAGATCGACTCCGTGAGCGACTTCGGCGTGTCGCCGAGCTGGTTGAACATCACCCCGCCGATGCCCAGCAGCACCACGAGCACGCCGAGTTGCCACCGCAGCCGGTTCAGAACGATCCGCGTGAAACACCACTCGCGCGACAGCTTCCGTCGCCACGCGGGGCGTCGGGGAGCGATCCGATCGAGTTCCTCAGGCCGTAGCGATTGACGCACGCGCCCATTTCAATGGAAATCGCGCCGCCGTGCTTTCACGCGCACACCTCGGCCGGGGATCGCCGCTGCCGAGAGGAAGCGTCCCCGCTCCGCCCCGTCTCGCCCGATCGCCCAGTCGCCGCCGCGCGGGCCGCGTCGATCCCGCGCGCCAGGTCCGCGATGATCTCGTCCGGTTCTTCAAGCCCGACGCTGATCCGCACCAGCCCATCGCTCACCCCCGCCGCCGCGCGCTGCTCGGGCGGCACATCCGCGTGGGTCATCGTGGCGGGGTGCGTGACCAGGGTTTCGGTTGATCCGACGTGCTCGACGAGTCGACAGAGCTTGAGAGCCCGACAGAACGCCGCCGCGGTCGCGAGGGCGTACTCGCCGCCGAGCTCGATCGTGACGACGGCGCCGTGACGGGACCCCTTCGCGCCGAGATGCTGGCGATCGGCGATCGCTCGCTGGGCGACATCCCGCGGACGTGAGGGGTGGTAGACGACGCCGATCTCCGAGCGCTCAGCGAGCCACGCCGCGACGCGTTCCGCCGTCGCCGACTGGCGCTGCACGCGCAGCGCGAGCGTCTTGAGCCCGCGAAGCGTCTCCCAAGCGTTGAACGGCGCCTGGATGCCGCCCGTGCACTTCCGCGTGAAGCGGAGCTTCTCGAGCAGCGCCGGGTCACGCGAGACCAGCGCGCCGCCGGTGGCGACGGAGTGCCCCTCGATGAACTTCGTGGTCGAGTACACCGAGACGTCCGCCCCGAGGTCGAGCGGCTTCTGAAGCACCGAGGTGAGGAACGTGTTGTCCACCGCGAGCAAAGCGCCCGATTGACGAGCGGCACGCGCCGCGGCGCGGATATCAGTGAGTTCGAGCGTCGGGTTCGCGGGCGTCTCGACGAAGACGAGCTTCGTCCGACCCGGGATCACCGCCTCTTCGATCGCCTTGGCGTCCGTCGCGTCGACGAACGTCGATTCCACACCCAGATGCCCGAAGATCTCGCGGATCAGCCGCGTCGTGCCGCCATAGACCGATCGTGCGCAGACCGCGTGATCGCCCGAGCGAAGCGTCGCGAGGAACAACGCGGTCTCGGCCGCGAGCCCGCTCCCGAAGCAGACGCTGCCCGCGGCGTCCTCGAGCTGCGCCAGCGCGTCCTCAAGGGCCGCCACGGTCGGATTGCTCACCCTGCTGTACTGGTGTTCCGCCTGCGACCCGACCCCGTCGCGGCAGAACGTCGTCGAAGCACACAAGGGCGTGACGAGCGGCTGCCCATCGCCCGACCCGATGCCCGCGTGAGCGCAGATCGTCGCCGCGTCCGAGTGACGCGCGGTGGCGGTGGAGGTGGTGGTCCCGAACCCGTTCGAAGAAAGCGTGCGATGTCCCATATGCCGGATCCCTTTCCGGCATCAAGATCATCCAGACATGGCGTGGACCGCAGCGACCGTCGCTGCCGTTTTGCCGGATCGCCGGGTCATCGCCCGTCCGTCCGACCGCATCGTTCCCCACGCCGGGGCTGGCCTCGGCACCGTGGCGGATCGCTGATCGACCGCTCGGTTGCCGCCCGGGACCGTTTGAGGCGCCCCGGGACTCTTGATGCAATCGGGAAGAGCGTACCGCGGATTTCGGCGGCGTCAAGCCCGTTCGTCGGATCAGCGGTCAGAAGGGGGCCGGGAGAGGCGTTCAGAACGGCGCGATGTCGTCGTCATCGTCGTCCACGCCGGGAAGCCCGAGCGGGCTCCCGCGATCGGGCCCGCCCCCGTCGCGGTGGCCATCGATCGGTCCTGTCATCGGCCCCGCGCGGAACGCTCCGCCGTAAGACGGCGGTTCAGACTCGGGCGATCCGCCCGGCGATGGCGGCGGCGGTGGGGGTGGCGCCCCGTAGCTCGCGCCGGAATGACCGTATCCGCCCCCGCCAGAGCCGCCGTAGCCGCCCCCGTGCGAGCCGTGATGATGGTCGCGATTCTTGAAGCGCGTCACCGATTCGTCCCAGACCAGGTTCACCGTCCCGGTCGGGCCGTTCCGCTGCTTCGCGATGATCAGCTCGGCAAGGTTGAGCTTGTCCTCGTTGTCCGGGTTGAACTCGGGGCTCTTGGGGTCCCATTCCGGGTCTCCTCGGTGGTAATAAGCCTCTCGGTGCAACAGCATCACGACGTCCGCGTCCTGCTCGATCGACCCCGATTCGCGGAGGTCGCTCATCCGTGGCCTGTTCCGCTCGCGCTGCTCCGCGCCGCGGTTCAACTGCGCGAGGCAGATGATCGGCAGCTTGAGCTCGCGCGCGAGCGCCTTGATCTGGCGGCTGATCGTGCTCACCTCGACCTGTCGGCTCTCCTTCGCCGCGTGCGGCGCGGTCAGGAGCTGGAGGTAGTCGATCACGATCGCCTGGAGGTCGTACCGCTCCTTCATCCGCCGCGCGCGGGCGCGCATCTGGAGCACCGTCAACCCCGGCGTGTCGTCGATGAAGATTGGAGCGTCGTAGAGCTCGCCCGCGGCCTCGTTGAGCTTCTTCCAGCCGTCCATCGAGACCTCGCCCGAGCGGAGCTTCTCGCTCGGCACGCCCGAACGGGCGCTGAGAAGACGCTGCGCGAGCGCCTCGCGGCTCATCTCGAGGCTGAACACCCCGACGGCACGCGCGATGTGATCGGCAGACTTCGGGCTCCAAGGCGTCCGCCCGCCCATCGCGATCTGCTCCGCGAGGTTCAGCGCGAACGCGGTCTTGCCCATCGACGGACGCGCGGCGAGGATGAGCATCTCGCCCTCCTGCAGCCCGCTCGTCAGCTCGTCGAGCTCCTCGTATCCGGTGGGCACACCCGCGTGACCCCCGCCGTCGGCCATCGCCTCGATCCGGTCGAACTCGCGCTGGATCAGCTCCTTGAGCTGCTCCGGCCCCGAGTTCTCCTTCTGGCTCGCGATGTCGAAGATCCGCTGCTCGGCGCCGTCGATGACCTCGTCCGTCTCGTCGTCGGTCACGGCCTGCGCGTGGTACGCGTCGTAGAGGATCTCGCCCGCCGCGTCGATCAGCTTCCGCAGCCGCGCCTTGTTCGCGACGATCCGCGCGTACCGCACCGCGCCCGCTGCGGACGGCGCAGCGCTCGCGAGGTCGACGAGGTACTCCTCGCCCCCCGCGAGGTCGAGGATCTGCTTGTCACGGAGCAGTTCGCCGAGCTGCACCACATCGACGCCCGCGGTCTGGTCGTGCAGCGTGCGCATCGCATCGAAGATCGCGGCGTGCGCCTGGCTGTAGAACTGCGACCCTTCGGAGACGAGCGTGATGACGTCGCCGAACATCGCAGGGTCGAGCAGCAGCGAGCCAAGGAGGCTCTGCTCGGCGTCGAGCGAGTGGGGGGGCACGCGGTCGAAGAGCTTCTCGAGGCTCGCGCCCGCGGCGCGCGCACGCCGATCGCCGCGTTTGCCCGCGCCGTTCATCCCTCCGGGCGTCGTGACCGCGCCCGCCGCACCGCCTGGCGCTGAACCGTTCGGATCGATGAGAAACCCTCCCTGGCGAAGCCAGTGACCACGAGAGTGTGCCACCATTCGTATCCCAGCGAAAGGGGGATCGTCGAAAGGCGCAGCAAGTGACTCTTTGTCCACAGATGGTGCACATCGCGAGCGGCCACATCCGGGCTCAGGCGTTCGGCCGAGCCGCATATCCTCGCGTATGGCCGAAAACGATCTGATGAACGCGCTCGGCGGCGTTGGCGAAGGCGAATCCCTCCCCGACCCTCTCCCTGACGATCCATTCGGCATCGCCGAAACATGGTTCAACGACGCCCGCGATCGAGCCGTGCAGCCGAATCCCAACGCGATGACGCTCGCCACCGCCGACGAAACCGGCGCCCCGAGTGCCCGCATCGTTCTGTGCAAGCACTTCGACGCCGACAGCGGTTCCGTGATTTTCTACACGAACTATCAAAGCCGAAAAGGGCGCGAACTCGAGGCCAACCCCCGCGCCGCACTCGTCATGCACTGGGACGCCCTCGACCGCCAGATCCGCATCACCGGGCCCGTCACCCACGCCCCAGCCGAGCAGTCAGACGCCTACTTCGCCTCAAGGGCGTGGGAGAAGCGCCTCGGCGCCTGGTCGAGCGACCAGAGCCAACCGATCGAAAGCCGCGAGGCCTTGCTTATGCAGGTCGCCGAACGCGCGGTCGAGCTCGACATCGACCTCCGAAAGATCGTGGACGGGCACGCCGACGAACTCGTGATCCCCCGCCCCCCGCACTGGGGCGGATACCGCGTCTGGGCGGAGACCGTCGAGCTCTGGTGCAGCGGCGTCGGCCGCGTGCACGATCGTGCGCTCTGGCGCCGAGATCTCACCCGTGATGGCGACGACTACAACGCTGGGCCTTGGTCCTCGACGCGTTTGCAGCCTTGACGTCTTCTCGTCACTCCACGTTCTGATCCGAGGCGACGCCACGGACGATCTCGCCGAACGTCATCGGCTTCCTGCCTAGGGACCGGCGGCGGGCGCCGATCTCGAACATCGCTCGCCACTGCATCGCGAGCAACCTCCACGCCCACGTCGGGGGCTTCGATGGGTCGTACATGTTCGTCGGCTCGCTCGTCACGCCGTTGAGCTCGATGATCGCAAAGCCGCGCCCCGCTCGCAGCTCTTCCTCGTCCGCGTACCGCGCGTCGAAACGCCCGAAGTCGAACGGTTCGCCGTTCGGTCCGCGCCACGCCCGCATCACCTCGTCGATCGACGCCTCAAGGTCGGGCGTCAGCAGGTCCGCCCCGTCGGAGAACATGCTTCCCTGCGCATGATTCCCAGTCGCGCTGAGCGTGACCCGTTCGCCGCGCGGGATCACCTCGTCGAGCCGCTCACGCCGCCTCTCGAAGAACATCCGTGCCTGCACACGGTACCGAGGGTCGCGAAGGATCAACGCGCGAAGCGTGCGCCGCCCATCGCCAACGACAACCGGGAACGTCTTCCGAGTGACCGCGATCACGCGCCCGTGCGGCCCTGGCGCCGCGTCTTCATGCCCGATGGTCGAGACCTCGCGCGCCCATAAGGCGCCGAATTCATGCGGCCCCGCGTGATACCGCTGCGCGCACAGGTCCCGATGCGCGACCCGCAGCGTGGCCCGGAGGTCATCAATCCCTTGAACGACCCGCACACCCACGCCCCGGTACCCCGACTCGGGCTTCACGATGCACGGATACCCGCCGATCACCTCCGCTCGGATCAGCGTGTCCGCGGTACGGACGTCGTCCTCAAGATCACCGGTCCGCCTCAGCACCATCGACGCGAGCACGCGCGGGTCCGTCTGGTCGAATCCTTCGAGGATCTCGCTCTTCCGCTCGCCGATCACGCCCCCGCCCGGCTCGACCCCCGGATTCGAGCACGTCCAGACCAGTGGCCCGCCGTGACGCCACGCCGCGCGCGCCATGACCGGAACCACCGGCGCGTACAGCGCCCACGAAGGCCACCACTCGTGCGATGCGATGCGCCGAGAGCCTGCGAGGAGACGCTGTCGCGCGACGCGCGTGCAGAGCCGCCGACCAACCGCGAGCGTTGCCGTGATCACGACCCAAGCCGGTATCGCGCTGATTGCGTCGATCTCGCGATGCCACCCCGACATCACCGCCGTCGCCTTCGCCGGCCCGAGCGCCAGCGCAATGAGGACCGGCCAGACGACCCGCGCCGCCCAACGCACGACGCCTGCTCGCTCCCACCACATCCGTGAGCGGGTCAGTGAAGCAACGAGCAACGCGAACGCCATCAGCCCGCCATCGAGCGACAGGTCGATCGCCAGCAACACGCACAACCCCGCCGTTGCGTCGAACCGCCAGCGCCCGACGACCACGATGACAACCAGAAGCGCCCACCAGGGCGCGACGCGTACCAGGGATGTGAACCACCCCCACCATCCGCGATCGCCCACCGGCGCGAGATCGACCCGTTCGCCGATCGCCACCGCGGACGGGTCGTCGTGCCGCTCAATGAACGGCGCGAGGATCGTCGCAACGTGCTCCGATTGTGTGGCGGAGAACGGGAAGAAGTGGCTGTACGGTGTCATTACCAGGCTGCTGCGCGGCGCAAGCTCATGGTGCCGCTCCGCTGCCCAGTCGTACACGAGGAAGTCCCGTCGCCCATGGACGATGAGGATCGGTGTATCCGTGGTCTCGAGGATTGAGCGATACCGACGCTGGTCGGTATCAAAGAAGTTGTGGAGCCACGCGGTCTGCTCGCGACCGATGTCAACCGCTCCGAAGTGCGGCGTGAGGTTCTGCAACGCCCAGAACGCTGCAAGGCCGAGCCCGTACTTCGCGTGCTCGAACAGGTAGCTCCCCGAGCCCTCCGTTTCCTGCGTGGCGATCGCGCCGAGCAGCGTGACGCTCGCCACGCGATCGGGCGCGATCTCCGCCATGTCGAGCGCCACGCCGCCGCCCATCGACCATCCGACGACGTGTGCCCGCTCGATGTCGAGCTCCGTGAGCGCTGCGAGCGCGTACCTCGCGTGCGCCCGCGTCGACAGGTCGGGAACGTGGAGCGTCGATCGTCCAAACCCCGGCAGGTCGAACGCGATGACCTCGCGGCCGGTGGCGGCGATCTGATCGGCGAGCCCGCCCCGCGATCGAAAGTTGTCGAGGCCACCCGGTGACCCATGAAGGAGAAGCACCGGCTCGCCGACTACCTCCTGGGTCGGGCGCCAACGGTGGAAAGCGACGGCGGCCGCGCCGCCGTCAAGAACGCCGTCGCGATCGAAGATCGCTGTCGTCACCGCTTGCGACGGAGTGTCTGCGGGTCGATCGCTCGGTCGAGCCAGCGCGTGCGAGGCGATCACGAGCGCCGCGTAGACGCCGAGCACGATGAGGATGATCGCCCAGCGGCGCCGTGTCATGCCGAAGCGATCATTCGACCGAGGTGTCGAGCGCGACGGCTTCCGCCGCGATCCGATCGCACATGTCGCGCTTCGTCCGGAGCAGCGTCGGTCGCAGCCCGTCCACGATCACCTCCGCGGGCAGCGAGGTCGCGTGGTCGTACGCGAGCGAACGCTGCGGCGACGCGCCCATGCTGAACACCGCGAGCACGCCTCCCGCGTCGACCGGCGGCATCAAACGCCCACCCGCGATCGCGTCGTCGTCCCAGCCCGTCGGCCCCGTGACGTCGTACCAGTGCATCCCGCGCGGGTCGATCCGCTCTGTATCCTCGCGCGGCGGTTCCTTGCCGGGATCGACGCTCGCGGGCCACACCACCCGCACCGCGTCCGCCCGTCGGTTCGCGTCCGACGAGCTGAGCCCCCCGTCGGTGATGAGCAGCACTCGGTCCTCGAGGGGCTTGGCGTCGAGCACGCGCACCAACAGCGTCGCCGCCGCGGTCGCGATCGCCGAGCCAGGCTCGACCACCACGCCGATGCCCTCCTCGATCGCCCACTTCACCGCCGGCTCGATCGCTTCCGCATACCGCTCGGGGGTCGGCGCCGTCCCGCTCACGCCGATCGGGGCGAACCCGCCGCCGAGGTCGATCAACTCGATCGAATGCCCGGATCCCTTCGCCTCGCGGGCGAGCTCGCTCAGCGCCTTCGCCGCCTCGGCGTGCCGCTCGGGAGTGGTCGCGACGGGGCCAAGATGCGTGTGCAGCCCGCATATGGAAACGTTCGGCAGATCCCGATACCGATCGAACGCGTCGAGCGCCGTCGCCGCGGGCATCCCAAACTTCGAATCAACACCCCGCGAGCCCTCTACCGGCGGCGCCAGGCTCGGAAGCCGCACGCGTAGCGCCACCCGGCAGTTGATCCGTAGCCCCTTCGCCACCCGAGCGATCCGCTCAATCTCGCCGTGGCTCTCCGCGATGAACCACCCGATCGGTCCGCGGTAGTAGGGCGGTCGCCCATCGAGCGTCACGCCGCCCTGGAAGAGCGGGCTGTAGATCCCGTCGAGCGCTGCGCGAATGTCGTCGTCCGTCTTTGCGACGCCCGCGAGCATGACGCTCGTCATCGGAGCGCGGCTCAACCACGCCCGCTCGAGATCGGCGCCGCTCGTCGCGCACATCCCGAGCCCCGCCTTCGCGATTCGCCTCAGGCAGCCGATCGTCGGACACGACTTCACGCTGAACATGACACCGACACCAATGGCGCCGAACGCGTCGTGGTACCGCTTGGCCGCCGTCGTCAGCGCGTGCGCCGAGTAGACGAGCGTCGGCGTTCCGAAACGCGTGGCGATGTCCATCGCCTGCACGTTCTCGCAGTAGAGATCGCCCTGCCTGTATTCGAAAGCTTCCACGCAGCGCCCAGCATATCGGCAAGCAGGCAGGCGGCCATCGCTCGCCTCCCCCCCCCGTTGCCTTCGTGCCTTCCCCTACAACTGCCAGAGGCTCGCGGTCCAGGTCAGTCCGCCACCGAACGCGACGAACATGACCTTCTGGCCCTCCCGGACCTTCCCCGCCGCCGTCAGTTCATCGAAGAGGATCGGCACGCTCGCGGCCGACGTGTTTCCGATGCGATCGATGTTCACCGCCATCTTCTCGGGCGGAATCCCGAACCGCTCTCGGGCCGCGTCGAGGATCCGAACGTTCGACTGGTGACACACGAAGTGGTCGACCTCGTCCGCTGAGATCTTCGCCTTCTCAAGCGTCTGCGCGATCACGTCCGCGAACGTGCCGACGGCGAACCGGAAAACGCCCCGCCCGTTCATCCGCATGATGCTCACCGGAAGCTCGTCGCCGGGCTCGCGCCGCTTGCCCGGGAAGTCCCGCGGCTCTTCCTCGGGAATGTACAGATCCTGCCACCGCGAGCCATCCGCATGCATCGTCTGGGCGAGGATGCCCTTGGACGCATCATCGCTCCGCCTGAGGATCACGCTCCCGCCGCCGTCGCCGAAGAGGATCGCCGTCCCACGCCCGCGCGTCGTGTACTCCTGCGTCGCGGTCAGGTGCTCGGCGCCGATCACCGCGACCGTCCCGTACGCCCCGCCACGGACAAGCTCGTGCGCGATGTTCAGCCCGTAAACGAACCCGCTGCAAGCGGCCGTCAGGTCGAACGCCCCGCCCGTCCCGCGCCCGAGCCCGTGCCGCTTGTCGAGGTGATCGAGCACCAGGCACGAGGCCGATGGGCACCCCATCTCCGCGCCCACCGTCGCCAGCACGAGCATGTCGAGGTCAGCTGCGGTGAGCCCCGCGTTCCGAAGCGCGTTCGCGACCGCCTCCGCAGCCATCGTCGAGACGCTCTCGCCCTCGGACGCGATCCGGCGCTCACGGATACCGGTCCGCTGGACGATCCATTCGTCCGAGGTATCCATCATCTTCTCGAGGTCCGCGTTCGAGAGGACCCGTTCGGGAACGTAGCGGCCCGTCGCGGCGATGGTGACGCCGAACGGGCCCATTGAGGTGGAGCTGGTCAAGGGGATCGCCTCCGATCACGCGTGCCACCGTGCGGCCGCGAAGACGGATGACTGTAGGGCCTGTCGCGTTCGGTCAGGTTCGGCGCGACCGTCGCGAGAACCTGGCGTCAACGACCGGTCCGAATGCCTGCGAATGACGACCGAATCGGGCTCAGATCGCCGCCGTCGCCTCAAGCCGTTCCTGGATGTGCTCGTTGACGTTGTGGCTGACGAAGTTCCGGCTGTTCCGGATCGCCGCCCGGATCGTTCGAGCCTCGCTCGAGCCGTGGGCGATGGTCATGTAGCCGTTGACGCCGAGAAGCGGCGCCCCGCCGTACTCGTGGTAGTCGTTCTTCGCGTAGATCTGCTTCACGACCGGCTCGAACTTGATCGCGAGCTCGGGGTCGGTCTCGAAGATCTCCTGCGCGATCGCCGCGAACAGGCTCTTCGCCATGCCCTCGGCCATCTTCAGCACCGTGTTGCCCACGAAGCCGTCGGTGATGATCACGTCCGCCGCGCCCGCGAAGAAGTCCCGACCCTCGACGAAGCCGATGTAGTTCAGGTCGGGCGTCGCCTTCAGCAGATCACGGGCTTCCTTGACGACGTCAGAACCCTTGGCCTCTTCCGAGCCGATGTTCATCAGCGCGACCCGCGGCCGCTCGATGCCCAGCACCCGCTTCGCGAGCACGTCGGCCATCACGCCGTACTGCCAGAGGTGCGATCCCTTCGGCTCCGGGTTCGCGCCCGCGTCGCACAGCACCACGGGCCCGTGGAACGCGGGGATCGTCACGCCGATGCCCGGACGATGCACGCCCGGCAGCCGCTTCATGTGCATGATCGCCGCGGTGACGCACGCCCCGGTGTTGCCCGCGGAGACGACGACGTCGCACCCCTTGCCCGGCTCCACCGACTCCGACTTCTTCGAACCAAGCAACGCCATCCGCACGATCGATGAATCGGGCATCGATCGCACGCTCTTCGCGGGCTGATGATCGTCCATCGCGATCACGTCCGGCGCGTGCTCGATCTCGAGCCGCGGATCCTTGGCCCGAAGCTCGTCGAGATGCTCGCGGATGACCGACTCGGGCCCGATGAGCACAAGCGTGTCGTCGTCGGCGAGCACGTCCATGGCCGCGACACAACCCTTGAGGATCTCCCCAGGGGCGTGATCGCCTCCCATCACGTCTACACCGATGCGCATCGAACGCTCACCTCCACGCGGCCTCCGCCCACCGACAGCCACGTCAGCGGGTGGGCCGATTCACGTGTGCGCCCGTTCGCGGTCAGCCTGGAGCCGCTGCGACCCGGGCGACGCGGGATCAGTCCTCGCCGATTCCGAGCTTCGGCACGCGGATCCGCAGACCCGGACGCACGTAACCCGACACCTTGCAGGCGCGGTGATGAAGCTTCGGCGTGCCGCTCAAGGGGCACATGGTCGGCTTGGCGCCGGTGATCGAGTCGTGCGCACGCCGGCGGCGGGTGCGGCCGTGGCTCTGCCTTTGGGCGGGAAGCATGTCGTTCTCCGTCGATCCGGTTGCTTTGATATCCGTCGCGCCGAGCGCGGCCCGAACTGTAGACGCCATGCCTCCTCCCGGCAAACCACGGGAATTCTGACAAATTACTCAGATATTGATCCGTTAGTCTAGAATTGATTACAAAGGGATGATATAGTCTTTTATCATGAATATGCATCGCGCACACTTTGTACGGGTCTCCTCCACGAACGAGCTCGCGAAGAGCATGGTCGATTCGGGCCAGGAGCCGCCTTTCGTGGTGACCGCCGATACGCAGACGCACGGACGCGGGCGGCGTGGTCGGACATGGACGTCCGACCTCGGCGGCGTTTGGATGACCCTCGTCGTCCATGCCAGCGGCTCGACGTCGCAGGTCCCGCTCCTGACCGGACTTGCGGTCGCCGAGACGATCGAGGCCGAAACCGAGAAATCCGCCCTGATTAAGTGGCCGAACGACGTCCTTGTCCGCGGCGCCAAGGTCGCTGGCATCCTCTGTGAGCGCGAGCACAAGGGCGATGTGGCGGGCCCGCTCGTCATCGGCGTTGGGGGCAACGTCAACAATCCGCCTCCAGCGGGCGAGTTGGTCATTCCCGCGACGAGCGTTGCCGACCTCGCCGAGCGACCTGTCGATCTCGAAACGTTCACGACCGGACTCGTCGAACGGGTCGTGCAGACGATCGACAGCTACGCCGCCGATCCGTCCGATGCATGGCTCGATGCCATCAACGACCGTCTCGCGTACCGCGATCAGGTGGTCACGCTCAGCGCCGAGGGTCGCGCCGACGAGGTCGGCAGCGTCCGCCGGGTCGCCCCCGATGGCTCGCTGGTCGTCGAGGTGGACGGCGCCGAGCGCGCGGTCATGTCGGGCGCCGTGTCGCTCCGGGCCTGCGCCACGGAGAACGGTGTCGTCCGATGACCCGTGGCGACCGCGAGCGAAGGAGTGAGAGATGCGGACCAGCGCGAAGATCCCCGAGCTCACGGCCGATGAGGCCGCCGAGCTGATCGACGACGGCCAATTCGTCGGGTTCAGCGGATTTACCGCCGCCGGCTCCTGCAAGGCCGTCCCCCGCGCCCTCGCGAAACGAGCCCGCGCCCTCCACGATCGCGGCGACCCCTTCCGCATCCGCGTCATCACCGGCGCCAGCACCAACGAAGACCTTGACGAAGCCCTCGCCCAGGCCAGCGCCATCTCCTGGCGGGCTCCCTACCAGTCGTCGAGGACCCTGCGCAAGCAGATCAATACGCAGGAAGCGAGCTTCCTCGACATCCACCTCAGCCACCTCCCCCAGATGCTCGACTACGGCTTCCTGGGCGAGCTCGACGTCGCCGTCGTCGAAGCCACCGACGTCACGAGCGACGGGCGGATCTATCTCTCGACTTCTGTCGGCGTCACCCCGAGCATCCTGAACAAGGCCAAACGCATTGTCGTCGAGCTCAACGACGCCCACTCACCGCGCCTCTGGGAGATGCACGACATCGCCCGCCTCCGTCCCCCGCCCCACCGACTCCCCATCCCCGTCCACTCGCCGATGAGCAAGATCGGCACGCCCTTCTGCGCCGTGAACCCGCAGAAGATCGTCGGCATCGTGCGAACGAGCGAGCCCGACGGCGTGCCTCCGTTCAGCCCGCCAGACCCCGCGAGCGCGAAGATCGCCGCTCACGTGGTCAAGTTCCTCGTCGGCGAGATGCGCGCGGGCCATATCCCCGCCGAGTTCCTTCCTCTTCAGGCAGGTGTCGGCAACGTCTCCAACGCGGTCATGGCCGCGCTCGGCGAGCACCCCGACATCCCCAAGTTCGAGATGTACACCGAGGTCCTCCAGGACGCGCAGATCGCCGTCATGCAGAACGGCAAGCTCCTCGGCGCCTCGACCAGCGCGCTCACCCTGAGCGACGCCTGCATGGCCCAGGTCTTCGAGAACATGGACTTCTTCGGCCCGCGCATCGTCCTGCGCCCGCAGGAGATCTCCAACAACCCGGGCGTCGTTCGGCGCCTCGGCGTCGTCACCCTCAACACCGTCCTCGAGATGGACATCTACGGCTGCGCCAACTCGACCCACGTCTGCGGCACGCAGCTCATGAACGGCATCGGCGGCTCGGGCGACTTCGTCCGCCACGGCTACCTCTCGATCCTCATGGCCCCGAGCACGGCCAAAGGCGGGCGGATCTCAACCGTCGTGCCCATGTGCAGCCACGTCGACCACAACGAGCACTCCATCCAGGCCCTCGTCACCGAGCACGGCCTCGCCGACCTCCGAGGCCTCGGCCCCGTCGAACGCGCCCACACGATCATCGAGACCTGCGCCGACCCGCAATACCGCGACTACCTCCGCCGCTACCTCGAAGAAGCCCCCCTCGGCCACATCCGCCACGACCTCTCCCGCTGCTTCGACCTCCACCGCGCGTATCAGGAGACGGGGGATATGCGGTTTGCGGTGGGGGCAGGCGCGACCACGTAGCATCGCCGCTGGTCCGACCTATTGTTGTCTAATCAAATCGGATCGATGAAGTCGGCGCAACTTCTCTCATCACAACATGTTATCAGATTTGCCCTCGCGACGGCTGATTTTGCATGATGTGAAATTGTCATTAGCGAATCCGATCCCGTGGAACAGAAAATGTGGGGGGCCGTAGATGGCTAATGGGGCAAAATCTCGAAGAGGAGCATCGAATGAGGATTTCTGTTTCGGCGTGCCTTCTTGTGGCTGTCACTGGGACCGTCGTTGGACAGTCTCCGACAACGACATCATTGTCGCCGATCTTTCCTAGTGGACAGGGTGGCGATCTGTGTAACCCCATACTCGGCTCATTTGCTGGGAGTGAGATATACCAAGGTTTCGGAACTCACGTCTCGACCGAAGACGGCGTGGCGGTTGTGTCGGTTGCTGCTTATAGTCGAGATGATGGTGCCGATCCGTCTACGATCTATACCGGCTCATTTTTTGTATATGCCTTCGATAATGGCCTCTGGGACATTGTGGAGTCCGTGACGGGGGAGGCCATGTTAACGGATTTTGATGGCCGTTTTCATCGAATATTTTATCTCGCGAACGATGTGTCGGAAGATACCATCGTCGTTCGTCGGTTTAGTCAAGACTATGCAAGGGTAATCGATGAGTTTGGCATTGCGGCTGCCGATCAGCGAGATGAATCAGAATTGTTGGTTTTCCGGCATGACAACGGCGAGTGGCTTGGTGAACCACAGGTGATCTCGCAGCCGAACGGTGTGTCTCCTCAGTTTGATCTTGCCTATAATCCGGATCAGCTGTTCGGCTACTCTGTAAAGGTTTCTGGTGACTGGCTCGCGGCGACCGATTCCTATCGAGATATCAGCGATACGCGTGTGAACGCGGTACATTTGTATCAGTTTAGTTCTACGTCCGATACGTGGACTTACGTTCAGACGATTGCCGAGACGGCTACCCCATTCGGGGGCAGCAATCATTGGAGAATTGAGCTCGATGGAACCCCGGGGGACGAGGCGCTCATTGTTTACGACGTTCGGGATGATGAGGTAGGTGTTTACTCACTCGACACAGCCGGGATGATTCCCGAATGGGTGCTGGAGACATCGTTTGCCGGGGCGACGGGCACAGGTTTGACGGTTGGTGGGTACTCGGGCGATGTCGGCTTTGACGGCAACACAATTGTTCTCGCTCGTCGACAGTCCGGCAGTGGAAGCGGCGGTCTTGCCATCCATGAAGGTCTACTTGGCGGTACCTGGAATAGACAAACTGCTACGTCGGGAGACTTCAATACCTCAATGGTTGATGTCGTCGACATTGAGCACGACCGGATCCTCTTTGCGGGGCGAGTCGGTAGCAGTGGTGGCTACCAGATATTCGATTACACGCCCGGAAGCGGCGGCCCTGCTGATTTCGACCTGGTTGACAGTTGTTCCGGGAGCCCGATGTCCAGCTGCCATGTGACGGGAATGGCGTCGCTCGGTGGAGGGGATTCGTCATCAGGCATCGATGGAATTAATGTCGGCGCTATTGCGCCTCATGCCGCCGCACTTGACGGCAGTCGGGCTCTGGTCGCTGACCCTGACTTCGATCCCGATACGACGAATATTGATTGTGCAAGAGGGCGGGTATTCAGTTTCGTGTACGCGTGTAGCGCGGCTGATCTCGGTATGCCGTTCGGCCAATTGGACGGCGCAGACGCGGTTGCATTCCTGCAGCTCTACGGCGCTCAAGACCCCGCGGCCGATCTTGCGGCCCCATTTGGCACATGGGACAACTCGGATTACATTGTGTTCTTGCAGCTATTTGGCGCCGGCTGCCCGTAATCACAACGCGCAGAGCAAAGTCCTCGTGGCCCGCCTCTGGCGGGCATTTTTTGTTCGCTGATCGTGACGACCGTACTTTGTCGGATGGATCGGAGGACCGGGCACTGGAACGGATCAGGCACATTCCTGCCGACCGCGCCGAAGCGATCGCCCTCGCCCGCGTCCACCGCCGCTTCGCGATCCTCCAACTCGCGATCATCGCGTACCTCACCCTCTGGCTCGTCGTCCCCCTGACCACCTCTCGTCTCGCAGCGATCGCTCTGTCGATCGCGGGCTTCGCGTGGCTCCCGATGTGGCTCGGCGCCATGTACAGCGTCGAGCAGGCGTGCAAGCTGCTTCAACTCAATCGCCGAACGCGGTGGGCGCTCTGGCTCCTCGTCATGCTGGGCCCGACGTCGCTCCTGTCGATGAACTGGCTCCACCGCAGGATCAGCGTCCGATGGCGAGACCTCGGCCTCCAACCGGGCTACTTCGGCCTGTCCCTCGACGACGCGGTCTCTGTTGTCAGCGTCAGGTGTCTCGATGGCGACAACGACCGTGAGAGCCTCGGCGAAACCGACCGGTGTCCGGAATGTGGCGCGCCAACGTAACTTTGCGTCGCCGAGTTGCATCGTTGCGTCGTCAGAAGCCTCAATGTTGTGGTTCAGATCTCCTCGATCGCGTGATCGCGATCAGGTAGCCTAGTTCCGACGAAGCTCTGTGGGCGGGACGATGCCGCGACGCCGCGACGCCGCGGCGACTGGAGGGATCTCTCATGACGCGGACGATCGAACGCCACCACCACGCGCTGACGCTCGCGCACATCGCGGGCCTCGCCGCCATGCTCGGCGCGTCAACCGCCGCGACTGGTCAGGGGTGCACCGACACGCCCGAGCCCGAGCTGTTGTTCCCCCTACCGACGAGCGCCGCGGTGGGCGACAACGCCTATCGGATGGTTCTCGCCGACTTCAACGGCGATGGATACCTCGACGCCGCGACCTGCAATATCGACAGCGACGACATCAGCGTCCTGCTGAACAACGGCGAAGGCTACTTCCGCACGGAGCTTCGTCTCCCCGCCGGGGCGTCCCCGGTCGAGGCGGTCCCTGGAGATCTCGATGGGGACGGTGATATCGACCTTGCTGTTTACAACGGCGCCCAGAGCGACGTTGGCGTACTCCTGAACAACGGAGACGGAACCTTCGCGCCGCAGCAGCGGTTCAGCGCCGGCGCGGACCAGAACGGCATGGACCTGGGCGACGTCGACAACGACGGCGATCTCGACATCGTCTTTGTCGACACCAGCGCCGGTCGAATCGGCGTGCTCGCGAACGACGGAAGCGGCGCCTTCGCCCCTCCGCAGTTGTACAACACCGTCGCGAACGGTACCGGCGTGCAACTCGGCGACATCGATGGCGACGGCGACCTCGACGCCGTGACGGCCTCGGGTGGCTCGCAGCCGCGGATCAGCGTCGTCCTGAACCACGGCGACGGCTTTTTCACTACCGAGCGGCTCCTGCCGACCGACCGGTACGCGTCTGACTTCGAGGTCGGCGACGTCGACGCCGATGGCGACCTCGACATCGTGGTCGGCGTGATCGGTGAAGAGTTCGAGATCTCCGGGTACGTCGGCCTCCTCGAGAACACCGGGTCGGGCTTCTTCGAGCCCGAGCGCCGCGTGACCACGGTGTTCACCCACGCCAGTGACGTCCGCCTCGGCGACCTCGACGATGATGGCGATGTCGACATCGGCTTCATTCATTTCGACTACGGAAGCGGTCAATGGGAAGCGCTGCTCAACGATGGACACGGCGCCTTTCCGACCGCCGCCGTCGAGGTCGTCGGAAGCGAGCCCAGGGACATCGCGGTTGGAGATCTCGATCTCGACGGCGACCTCGACGTCGCCTTCACAAACTACGCCGGCAGTACCGTGAGTCCCTTGTTCAACGATGGCTCGATGGCCTTTGCTCCTCCACCGCTTGAGAATTATGTCGATCTCGGAAGCGGGACCACCGTTGCCATCGGCGATTTCGACGGCGATGGCCACGTCGACGTGGTCGGGGCCGCGATCGCCGACGACCAGGTGAGCGTGCTGTTCAACAACGGCGCTGGCCAACTCGCCGCGCCGCAGTTCTACCCCGCTCTCCTCAATCCGGCCAGCGTCAGCACGGGCGACATCGATGGCGACGGCGACCTCGATCTCGCGGTGACCGCCGTGCCGGACGACGAACTCGCGATCCTCCTCAACACCGGCGCCGGCGCGTTCGTTCTCGACGCCGTCTACACCGTTCCGGAACGTCCCTCCCTCGTATCTCTCGCCGACCTCGACGGCGACGGGCGCGCCGACGTGCTCGTCCTCGATAGCGGACGCCCGCGCAACGACGATTCACTTGTTCTCTTCATAAGCAACGCAGACGGAAGCCTCGGCGCCCCGCAGCGCATCACGCTCGCCGACGGGTCGGCAAGCCTGGCTTCGGGCGACGTCGATGGCGACGGCGACCTCGACGTGCTCGTTGGGCAGAGCTTTGATGGCCAGATCTTGGTGTTCTCGAACAACGGCGACGGCACGCTCGCGACGCCTCAGGCGTTCCCCGCCGGCGACCGCGTCGCGGAACTCGCGCTTGCAGACCTCGACGCTGACGGCGATCTCGACGTCGCCGTCGCCAATGGCAACGGCGGCATGCCCTACTCGGAGCAAGTAAACGTTCTCTTCAACACCGGGAACGGGTCGTTTGCGCCGCCCCAGACCTACGAAGTCGGTTCCCGTGCCCGCGGCATGTCCATCGGCGACGTAGACGGCGACGGGACGCCGGATCTCGTCTTCCGCGCCAGGGACGCCGAGAACACCACGGTCCTGCTGAATGCCGGGGGAGGGGCTTTCGGATCCCCGCTCTACTTCGCGCAGATCGCGCCGCATCTCGCTGACATGAACGGCGACGGCGCGCCCGACCTCGTCGGGGGAGTCGGGGGCGGCGTGGCGGTGCTGCTCAACCGTGGCCCCGTTTTCACCGGCTGCTCGGTCGCCGACCTCGCCGCCCCCTGCGGCGAGCACGACATCGCCGATGTCGTCGCCTTCCTCCAGTTCTTCGGCGCGATGAACCCCGCCGCCGATATCGCAGCGCCGTTCGGCATGTTCGACATCGCCGACGTCGTCGGCTTCCTCGGCGCGTTCGGACAGGGCTGCCCCTGATCGACCTCGAGCGATGACGTGTTGATCGATCGGCCCCGCCAAGCGCGGGGCCTTTTCTTTGCGCGACCTGGTCGGCGCACGAAAAACCCCGGGCTCGCGCCCGGGGCTCGTTGTGAATCTTCCTGATGCGAAGCGAGCGCCTCAGCGACGACGACGCGTCGCGACGAGGCCCGCCAGCGCGAGCACGCCAGCGCCAGCCGGCGCCGGGATCACGCGGATGTTGTCGATATCGACCGTGACCTGCGTCCCGTCGAGCGACTCGTCGCCCGCGACGAGGAGCTGCACGTTGCCGATGAACGGGTAGATGTCGGTCGCCGGGTTGAACGGGCCCTCGGGGATCACCATGTCCGCGCCGTTCAGCTCGAAGCTGATGGTCGTGAAGTCGCTGCCCGCGAACACAGGCGTGAAGTCCAGGATCACCGCGCCCGGGAAGTTCCCCGCCGTCGCGAGGCGAAGCGCGAACGTCAGCGGGCCCGCGGCGCCGTGACGAACGTCCGCTGTCACACGGACGATGTTGCTCGCGGTGTAGTCACCGATGAACGCGCCGCCCGAGGCGCCGTTCATCGCGTTGCCCGAGAGCAGGTTCACCGCTCCGAACCCCGTCGAGTCGAGTGTGCTCGTCGCCTGGGCGAAGCTGTTCATGCCCTGCGTCGCGAGCGTCTGCGTGCCGTTGTTCGCCGTCCAGCCCGAAAGGCCGCTCTCAAAGTCCTCGGTGAACGGGCTCACGGGCTGAGCGATCGCGATGGTGGCTCCGCCCGCGATGGCGGCGAGGGCGACGGTGGTGCGCATGGTGATCATGACTCTCTCCGGTCTTGATGAGTTGTTGCATACCCGACTCGATCGCCACACTGCGACTGAGTCTCAGTTGCAGAAGATAGCGGCTCGCGGTCGGGCTGTCCAGACCCCCGATCCAAGGTGCGCGAAAATTGCCGCCTCGCCACTCCGATCGCCTCATTCCGTCATCGTTTGATTGACCAAGGTCGATTCGCTCGGGTACGCTCCACCCGTTGATGGTCCCGTCGCGGCTCCAGCCCGGCGGGTCAAGAGGGAAGTGTGGTGAGAAGCCACCGCGGACGCGCCGCCGTGTAGGGCGATGACGCGAGACCCATGGGGGACGGCCGAGGCGAACATCCGCCAAAGCCCGACCCGGCCACTGACGCATGCCCCGGTTCACGAGGGGCCCCGTCGGGAAGGCTTGTCTCGCCGAGCCCGAAGCCGGAAGACCTGCCATCGACGCTGTTGTCGGCCCTCGCGTAAGGGGCTCGGCGGCGGTGTCGTGCGCCCCTCCGCACGCCGCTTCCTCCGATTCACGCCCCGCGAAGGTCGAGTTGAACCCCCGAGGGTCGTCGCGCGCGAACCGCGGCGAACAACAAGCCCGCGTGGCCGGAGGAGCCGCCCGGGCTATGACGGCGAGAGAGCCGTTCGGAGTCTGAGATGAAGGTATCGATGAGTTTCGTGGGCCTCGCGTGCGCGGTCGTCGCGGCTTCCGGTGGTGTCGGCGACCCCTGGGCCGACACGGTCGTGAACTACGTTCGGGGTTCTAATCCCGCGGGCGGCTTCACCGATCCGACCGCCGCCCTCGGGTCCCCGACCCGCGTAACGGCGCCGGAAAGCATGTTCGGCGGTCCGGTCACCCCCTTCAACCCGTCCTTCGGCGCGGGTGAGACGGTCTCGATTGGCGAGGGCGGCTCGCTCACGCTCGCGTTCGACGAAGCCGTCACCGATGACGCCCTGAACCCCTTCGGGATCGACCTGCTCATCTTCGGCAACGCGTTCTACTTCGACCTCGACTTCCCCAACGGCATCGCCGGCCCGCTCTCGACAGAAGGCGGTGTCATCGAGCTCAGCGCCGATGGCGTCAACTTCTTTCAGGTGACGGGCGCCGAAGCGGACGGCGGCTTCCCGACCCTCGCCTTCAACCTCGATGGCACGCCCACCGACTTCACGCGCCCCGTCGACCCGAACTTCGATGCATCGGGCGCATCTTTTGACGACATCGTCAATGGCTATGCGGGCTCCGGTGGGGGTTTGGGTATCGATATCGCCTCAATCGGGCTCTCCAGCGTCTCGTATGTCCGTATCTCAAACCCATTTGGCTCAGGTGTAACCCCTGAGATCGACGCGCTAGCCGATGTCCGCGCGATCCCCGTACCGGGGACGCTCGTATTGGTGGGGGTCGGTGGTCTGCTCGCCGGAAAGCGCCGGCGTGCCTGACCGTTTCGGCCCCATCACAGTGCTGGCCGCCGCGTGCCTCCCCACGGTCGCGGCGGCCCAGCACTTTTCTCTTGCGCGAGATCCATCGAACACGGCGACGGTGACGATTCGCGAAGCGCCCGCGTTCGATTTCGACATGCCGGCATGGATATTCCCCGCGAGTGATCCGACCGTTGCCGAGGACGTTCGCTTCGTTGGGCAATCCTCGGCCGTTGCCGATGGCTGGCGTGTCTTCGCCATCAGCTCGCAGAACGCGTCGGCTCCCGCTCGGCTTTGGGCGATCGACGCTGGCGCCGGTCTCGAATGCTGGCGCGCGGATCTCCCCAATCTGCCGCTCGACTCATGGTCATCCCCCGCCATCGATCGCGAGACCGCGGCGGTCTACGTCGCCGCTGGGGCGCCCGGCAGCGCAAGGGGCGAGGTGATCGCGTTCGACGTCGCGACCGGCGCTGAGCGGTGGCGATTCGAACTCGACAAGGACGTCGTCAACGCGTCGCCCACCATCACCCGAGACCTGGGACGCGCGGACAGGCTCTTCATCACCGACTACGAGGGCTTCTACGCGGGTGGCGCCGGAGGCTCGCTCTACGCGATCAACATCGATCCCTTCGACGAGTTCGCGAACCCGTTCGAGCCGGGCGAGCTTGTGTGGCGGGCGCCACTGAACCACGCGATGAGCGGGGCGACGCCCGCCTACGCCGACGGTCGCGTCGTTGTGTCGACCTCGGGAAACTTACAGAGTCGGGGGGGTCGCGTCGTCTGCTTCGACGCGTCTGCGGATGGGTCGGCAAACCCGATGCTCTGGGACACCGCGGCCGCCGATGACGACGCGTTCTTCGGAGGCGTGACCATCCGCGACGGCGCTGTGTACGCCGCGACCTACGACTTCAACGGTGGCCGTGACTCCGCGAGACTCGTCAAGCTTGCTCTCGCCACGGGCGAGGTGGTTTGGACGACGCCGTGCAACCGAACGACGTCGATCCCCGTCGCCCTTCCCGACGGCCGCGTGCTGCTCAGCGGCGGCATCTTCGGTTTCGGCAGCGCGCCGTCGATTCAGGTCTTCGAGGACAACGGATCCGAAGCGTCGCTCGTCTACGACTCCGTCGACGCGGGCGAAACGGTCGGCGGCTGGACGAACCAACCCCTCGTCGTGACCGCCGAGGGCGTGACAACGGCCTACGCGGGTGTCCTTGCGTCGGGCGGTCTCTTCCCGGGCTACACGGAGTTGGTCGCGATCGACCTGTCCGGTTCGACGCCGACCGTGGTCTCCCGTGCCCCGGGCGCCGGCGCCTCGCCCGCGATGGGGACCGAAGCGATCTACTCGATCGGCCCGAACGGCCTCTTCGCGTACGGACGCACGGACGGCCCATCCGCCTGCGAAGGCGTGTTCTTCGTGATCGATCGCCTTGGAGAACTCGCTCTCGACAGCGCGGTCGCGGGCGAGATCGCCACCGACCTCATCGCCGAGGCCTCGAACGCCACCCCCTGCGAGGAGGGGGGCCAGCGATGACCCGACGCGCGTTCTCCCTGATCGAACTCCTCGTGGTCATCGCGATCATCGCCCTCCTTCTCGGTGTCCTGCTCGCCGCCCTCGGCGCCGCCCGCGATTCGGCGCGCACGATCGCGTGCATGTCAGGTGTGCGCCAGATGGGCCTCGCGTGGACCATGTACGCCAACGACTTCGACGACCGCGCCATGCCGCTCGCCTACTTCGAGTCCCCCGACATCGAGCCGGGCGAGGATTTGGTCTACTGGTTCGGTTCCGACGGGCGATTCTCGGGGCATGTCGACCGCTCTCGCGGCTTCATCACGCCCTACCTCGACGCCGCGCTCGGCGAGAACTCGATCTACGAGTGTCCGTCGCAGCCTTGGGGGTCCTACACCCCGCAGACCGCGACCAGCGAGCTGACCACGACCTACGGCTACAACGGCTACGGCCTCTGCCCACCCAAGACGCCCGGCTGGGGCGGCCAGTGGGGGCCCATCGGCGATCGCCCTTGGCGACGGCTATCGGACGTTCTTCGCCCCAGCACGCTCCTCGCATTCGCCGACACGCTCCTTCCTGTCGGCGCGTCGGGCCGCTCGACCGCTCTCCTCGATCCGCCCGAGCTCTTCGACCCCTGGAGCGGGTCGTGGTCTCGGAACGATGCGCCCACGACGAGCTTCCGCCACGGCGGTGAAGCCACGGTCGCGGTAGCGGTCGATGGTTCAGCGGCGGCGCGTGGCGCCGAGAACGGGTGGGTTGTCGCGCCGGAATTTGGCGTCGGCTCCATCGGGACGCACGCAGGGCCGTACTACGTCGAGATCGCCGACGGTTGGCGTTGATGTCCACCAATCCGCGATCCACAGCCAACCCGGGCGAGTACCATGCCTCAATGACGAACGGAAACGCTTCGCCGATGATCGTGCTCTGCCCCGGACAGGGGGCCCAGTCCGTCGGGATGGGCAAGGGCTGGTTCGACGCCTCCACCGAGGCCAAGGCAATCTTCGCCCGCGCCGACGAGATCCTCGGCGACGAGTTTCGTGAGATCGCGGGCGCCCCTCTCAGCAAGGTCTGCTTCGAAGGCCCCGTCGAGAAGCTCAACCGTACCGACGTGAGCCAGCCCGCCATCTACGTGACAAGCATCGCGAGTTGGCACGGCGTCTGTGCCATCGCGGGCCACGAGCCGGAAACCGCCCCCCTCGCCGCGACCGCGGGCCTCAGCCTCGGCGAATACACCGCCCTTCACATTGCGGGCTCGCTCAGCTTCGAGGACGGTCTCCGCCTCGTCGCCCTCCGTGGGCGGGCCATGCAGGCCGCGGCGGAAGCGACGCCGTCGTCAATGGTTGCGCTGATCGGCGCCGACGAAGCTTCCGCCCAGGAAGTCTGCGACCAGGCGCTCGAGCGGACCGAGGGAGACGGGCTCGTGCTCGTTCCCGCGAACTTCAACGCCCCGGGCCAGGTGGTCATCAGCGGCTCGTCCGCCGCGTGCGACACCGCCGAGACCGTCGCGGGCGAGGTCGGTCTCAAGGCGACCCGCCTGTCGGTCGCGGGCGCGTTTCACTCGCCCTTGATGGCCCCCGCCGCGGACGAGCTCGGCAAGGCCCTCGCCGAGGTCGAGATCGCCGAGCCACGCTGCCCCGTGATGAGCAACGCGAGCGGCGAGCCGCACCTGCGCGACGAGGTGACGATCCGTCAACGACTCGTCGAGCAGCTCACGAGCCCCGTGCGGTGGGCCGCGAACTGTCAATGGCTTCTGAACAACGTGGAGGGCGATCCGTTCGAGCTCGCGCCGGGGCGCACGCTGGCCGGCCTGATGCGACGGATCGACAAGCAGACGAAGGTGGTGACGCATGACACGCCCGCTTGATCGCGGACGGATGGCTCTGGCTCTGACGGGCGGCGCGGTGATGATCGCCGGGCTGCTCGCGCTCGGCTGCGGCGAGGAACCCCCTCCGCCACCGCCGCCACCCCCGCCGCCGCCCCCGAAGGCCGCAGAGCCGATCATCCCCGATCCGATCGACGCGATGGCCGCGTTTCGCTCGATCGACGTCGACGATCGCGTCACGCTCGGCCCGGGCATCGAGATCAACGACCGCTCGCTCCTCGAGGCCGCTACGAAGTTCACGGGCGCTCTCGTCGCGGGCGACGACTTCGCCGCGTCGGAGCTGATGACCGATTCGGCCCGCCAGACGCTCGACGCGATGACGGGCGACGGCGCGTGGTACGAGGCCACGGAAGACCTCGAGGCCGCTCGGATCGTCTATCTCGATCAGTCGCCCCCTCACGAGGCAGAGGCCAACGCGGGAACCCTGGTGGTGGCGATGCAGTCGCCCGACGGCGCGTATCTCCTCCGCTGGGAGGGTGAGCGTTCCGGTTCGAGCTGGGCGTTCGGTGGCTCGGCGGACATCGGCGACGCGGAGCGCGCGAGCGCGGGCGAGTGGGACGGCATGAGCCTCGTCGAGTACGAGAACGCGGGCGGCTCGGGCGCCCCGACCCGTCTCGGCTCGGAGGCCGCGGCCGCGGGAGCGACCGACGCGCTCGCCGGCGCCGCGAGCGGTCTGAGCGAGCCCGATGAGGTGTTCTTCGTGATCGGGGTCGCGCGTCAGCTCACCAAGGGCCTCGGCATCGAGGTCAACGACGACACGATCTACGAGCGCTTCGCCCAGACAACGGGCAAGTCGGCCAGCGAGCTCAAGTCGCTCTACGAGCGTGGGAAGACAGAAAACGAGCAGGGCAAGCGGCTCGACCCCGAGGAGGGGCGGTCGCACGTCGCGGCGATCCGCGCCGCGGGCGGCCCGCTCGCCGCCGCGATCAGCGACGAGCAGATCATCTCGGCGGTGGCGGCGGCGTACGGCATTCCGGTCAGCGAGGCTCGAGATTACGTGGTGGCGCCATGACAGAGAACAGTGATCAGCGTGTGGCGTTCGTGACCGGCGCGAGCCGCGGCATCGGGCGCGCGATCTCAGAGCGACTTGCGGCCGACGGGCGCCACGTCGTGCTCGCCTCGCGCAGCGAAGCGCCGCTCAACGACCTGAAGGCGACGATCGAGGCCAACGGCGGCTCCGCGTCGGTTTGCGTCGTGGACGTGGGCGACGGCGAGTCGCTCGCGGGCGCGGTCGAGACGGTCGCGAAGGAGCGGGGGCGGTTCGACATCCTCGTCAACAACGCGGGCATCACGCGGGACAACCTGATCCTGCGCATGGACGACGAGGCGTTCGACGAAGTGATCAGGGTGAACCTGCGTTCCGCGTTCGTCGCGTGCCGCGCCGCGGCGCGTCCGATGATGAAGGGCAAGTTCGGGCGCGTGGTGAACATCGCGAGCACGAGCGGGCTGGTGGGCAACGCGGGGCAGGCGAACTACGCCGCGAGCAAGGCGGGGCTGGTCGGCCTGACGCGGACGCTCGCGCGGGAGCTCGGGTCGAAGGGCGTGACGGCGAACGTCGTGGCGCCCGGGTTCATCGAGACCGACATGACCAAGGATCTGCCCGAGGCCGTCCTCGAGGGCGCGAAGGCGACGATCTCGGTGAAGCGCCTCGGGCGCGCCGAGGACATCGCGGCGGCCGTCTCGTACGTCACCTCCGACGACGCGGGGTTCCTGACGGGCCAGGTCATCACCGTCGATGGCGGGATGACGATGGCTTGAGGAGGCGACTGGGCACCGGCCACTGGCCATCGGGGCGTCGGCGCCCGGGCTGGAATCCGTTTCGATTCGCAAGCTCGCTCTGGTAGGCTGGGGATTCGAAGGCGGCGTTCGCCGCTTCGGAGGTCCCCGCATGGCCCGTCGGTTCTCGGCGGCATTTACGCTGGTTGAGTTGTTGGTCGTGATCGCGATCGTCGCGGTCGTGGTCTCGATCCTGCTGCCTGCGCTCGCTGAGGCGCGGCGATCGGCCCGTGTGCTCGCTTGCGTCTCGAATGTGCGATCGATGCAGATCGCGACCTCGGCGTACGCGACGGATCGGCGCGGGGCGTTGCCCGATGTGGGGCTTCGTCACGCGACGCTCGCGGACTCCTGGATCACGACGATGCGTGACTACTACCGAACCGACGCCGCGCTTCGGAGCCCGCTCGACGCGAGCCCGCACTGGCCGATCGACAGCGGCGGGGACGGGCTGCCCGCGCTGAACACCGCCGACGGGGTTCGGCTCACGAGCTACGGCGTGAACAACCATCTGACGAGCGCGGCGCCGGGGGGCGAGCGGGGGTACACGCGGATCGAATCGGTGTGGCGTCCGTCGTCGACGGTTCACTTCCTCTCGATGGCATGGACGGGCGGGTACGCGGGGTCTGATCACACGCACGTCGAGAACTGGCTCAGCGTGACCCTGGGCGGACCGCCGGCGGCGGCGGCGGCGCAGGCCCAGATCGACGCAGCGCGGTCGATCGGCGGACCACCTTCGGTGGTCACCGAGATCGCGACGGCGTCGAACTCGATGGAGCAGTCGAACTGGGGATTCCTCGACGGCCACGCAGCGACGCTCGCATTCGGCGACGTGTACCTCGTCCGGAACTCGTCGGCGTGGCGGTGGAGCGGGCTGCGGCCGCTTCGGTCGTCGGTGTTCGAGCGGAATCGGATGGACCCTTCGATCGCCAATTGAGGGATCTCTGAGGCCGCGGCAACGAAAGTCGAAATCATGCTCAGTCGGCTCTTGTATTGAGAATGCATTCGCAATAGCATCTGTCCGTCGCCGGGGCTCGGCGTCGGTCGGAGGCTTGCGATGCTTCGTATTCGACGGGCGTTCACGCTGATCGAGTTGCTGGTGGTCATCGCGATCGTCGCGCTGTTGATCGGGATCCTGCTGCCTGCGTTGGGCTCCGCGCGTCACGCGGCGCAGGCGACGTCGTGCCTGGCGAACGTGCGATCGATGGAGATCGCGAGCACGATGTACGCCGACGCGTCGGACGGCACGCTGATCGATGTTGGTCTGAGCCACGGCGGTTCGCACGGCGACCTCGAGGTTGCTTGGATCACCACGCTTCAGGAGTACGGCGCCGGGCTGATTGCGAAGAGCCCGCTCGATCGGAGCCCCCACTGGCCCGAAGCGCTCGGCGGCTCGGGCGTGGCGGTCCCGCCCTCGAGCGATCAGTATCGCTTGACGAGTTACGGCGTGAACAACTGGTTGACGAGCGTTCCGCCCGATTCGGAGAAGGGATACAGGCGTCTCGGGCAGATCCCTATGCCGTCGTCAACGGTGCAGTTCCTGACGATGACGTGGGCGGGTCAGTTCGCGGGTTCGGATCATCCGCACGTTGAGAACTGGGTGACCGCGTCGCTCCCGGGGACAACTCCTCAGCGCGTGGCGGCGAACGTGCAGATCGACACGGTCTCGGCGAAGGGCGGGCGGCCGTCGGAGGGCGCCGAGGTGCAGACCGGTTCGACGTACGACGAGAAGACGAACTGGGGCTTCCTCGACGGGCACGCGGAGTCGCTTGCGCTCGGGAAGGTCTATCGGGTGGAGACAGACAGGTCGAGTTGGGAGTGGGACGGCTTCCGTGTGCGGACGTCGTCGTTGTTTCAGGTCAACCGGATGGATCCGGCTCTGGCCAGGTAGGTCACTCACCACGGGAGGGCGCGGCGTTCACGGAGACGACACGGAGAGGGCGAGGAGAGACGATCTTCTCCGTGATCCCTCCGTGAACTCCGTGCCCTCGGTGGTGAGGTAAGAAAAAGAGAGGTCAGGTATGAAGATCACGATGAGTGTGTGCGCGGTCGGTCTGTCGGTTGTTCTGACGTCGGGGCTGGCGACGGCGCAGCTCGACGAGGGCGATATCGGGCTCTCGATCGAAGGCGGGCGGATCGTCACGAATCTGCTCGAGGAGCATGAGAAGGAAGCGCCGCGCGGCGTGGAGTTCGTCGAGCAGCGTCTCTTTGTCGGCGAGCTCGGCGTGGTCGAGTTCGAGGCGGCCAAGCCCGGGGATCCCGGGTCGGGCGGCGGCGACGTGTTTCAGGACGTGTTGCCTGGCGTTAGCGGCTTCAGCACGAACACGCCTGGGTTCGATTCGGGGCCGGGCGTGTTCAGCGCGTCGGCGTCCGTCGGCTTTTCCGTGCTCAACGGTCTGCAGGTCTTCGATCCACAGAGCGGCGTGTTCATCTCGGCTGGGCTCGCCGAGGCCGATCCGGCGCTCGGCGGGAGCGGCACGCGGGGTGGATCGGTTACCGAGACCATGGCGGTCGAGTTCAACGAGATCGCGTTCCAGACCGACGCCGCGCCCGATGTGTTCCTGCCGCGCTCGCTCGTGACGCCGCTCGATGGGCTGCCGGTGTTCAGCAACGGGCGTTTCCACCGCCACTGGAACTTCACGATCCTTCCGGTCGATGACCCCAACGCCGCGAACCCGGCGCCGCTGGCTGACCCGGGCGTCTACGCGCTCGAACTCGTGATGACGACCACGGAGATGGGTGTCGACGACTCGCTCCCGTTCATCATCCTCTTCCCGTACGCCGTTGACGAGGAGAGCGATGAGTTCGCGGACGCGATCGCCGCGGCGAACGCTCGCCTCGGCCTCGACGCGGCGCCGGGTTGCAGCGCGGCTGATCTCGCGGCGCCGTTCGGAACGCTGGACATTGCTGATGTCGTGCGGTTCCTGCAGGTGTTCGGCGCTGGGTGTCCGTGATGGGGAAGCGACTGAGCGACGAAGCGACGGAGGGGGGGTACGGAGGAGAGCCCCCCTTTGTCGTTTGTCAGTGACGCGACGGGAGCGTCACGGGCTAGGTGTTCGCTGGTTGGATGACGCCTCGGCATTCGCCGAAGCCGATGCGCCGGTAGGCGTCGCGTTCGCAGTAGCCCTTGATGATGACCTCGTCGCCGTCTTCGAGGAAGCGGCGTGACTCGCCGCTTGGGAGCTTGATCGGCGTACGCGCCGTGGTTGGCGCCTTCACGGGCGGGTTGGCCCACGGATCGCCGTCCCAGGTGAGTTCGAGGAGGCAGCCGCGCGCGTCGCGCTTGGGTCCGCTGACGGTGCCCGAGCCGAGCAGGTCGCCCGGCTGGAGGTTGCAGCCGTTCGACGCGTGGTGCGTGAGCATCTGGGCGGGGGTCCAGTACATGTCCTTGAAGCTGCCCTTGCTGAGGCGGTGCGGCGCGAGGTCGCGCTGCTTCATCTCCGCGGTGAGGAGGTAGACTTCGAGGGTGACGTCGATGGCGCCGCCAGCGCTGTCGTCGTCGGACGCGAGGTGCTCTAGCGGCTGGGGGTCGCCCTTGGGGCGGGTGTACGCGGGCGCGCGAAAGGGCGCGAGCGCCTCCATGGTGATGATGTAGGGGCTGATCGTCGTCGCGAAGCTCTTGGCGAGGAACGGTCCGAGGGGCTGGTACTCCCACTTCTGGATGTCACGCGCCGACCAGTCGTTCAGAAGGCAGAGGCCGAGGATGTGGTCCTCGGCGTGGTTGATGCCGATGGTTTCGCCCATGGCGTTGCCCCGTCCGACGACGATGCCCATCTCGAGCTCATAGTCGAGCATCTTGCACGGCCCGAAGGTCGGCGGCTTGCCCTCGTCGGCGGGCGCCTGCTGGCCCGAGGGTCGCGTGACGGGCGTGCCCGAGAGGACGACGGATGATGCGCGGCCGTGGTAGCCGACCGGGATCCACTTGTAGTTGGGGAGCAGCGGGTTGTCGGGGCGGAACATCGAGCCGACGTTGGTGGCGTGGTGGACGGAGGCGTAGAAGTCGGTGTAGCCGCGGAGGTTCGGGCGGCCGAGTGTGCACGCCTCGACGTCGTAGAGCTCGCGCTCGACGATCTTGCGCGTGTCGGCGGTGGCATCCGAGCGGAGGAGTTGTTGGAGTCTCCTACGGAGAGCGTTGCCCCACACCTCGCTCGACTGCGCGAAGAAGGCGTCTTGTTGATCACGGTGGAAGAGCTGCGCGTCGCCGGGCGTCTCGTCGATGAGTCCGACGGTCGCCGCGAGGCGGTGGAGATCGAGGATCTTGTCACCGATGCGCAGACCGATGTGGTCGGCGGGTCCGTCGTGACCGGGCGGGGCGACGAAGCAGAGCGGGAGGCTCTGGATGGGGAAGTCGTTGGAGGGGTCGTTCGCGGAGTCGACCCACGAGCGGAGTTTGGGGTCGTGGGTGTCGTTGGGGGGGTAGGTCATGGGATCCTTCCTGCTCCTCCCCTGCGTCTGCGGGGAAGGTGTCGAGCGGAGCGAGACGGAGGCGGGGTGCGTGTAGCCGGGTTAGGGATTCCCCCTCCGTCCCGGCCCATCCTGCGGATGGGCCGGTCCACCTCCCCCGTCGGCGACGGGGGAGGGGAGTTGGGCGTGAGTCTGCATTCGAAACATCACCCGCAGTCTAACCCCTCGCCCTGCGCGGTCGGACGCTCGGGCCTGCGCAGCGTCAGCGTGAACAGCGCCATCGGCACGCACGCGATCGCGAACGCGATCAGGATCGGCCCGAACGTCTGTCCCGCGAACTCGTAAGCCATGCCCGCGAGCGTCGGACCAACGCCCGTGCCGGCGACCATGAGCATGCCGTAGAAGCCGCGGATCGAGCCGTGATGGGTGCGTCCGAAGTAGCGGGCGAGGGTGGGCTGGCCGACGCCCATGACCGATCCCATCGAGACCCCAAGGACGGCCATGCCGATGCCGACGGTGGTGACGGGCGGGAGCGCGACAGCGTTCGAGACCGCGGCGTACCAGATCAGGCTTGCGAGGCCGCAGCCCGCGGGGCCGATCCAAAGGAGGCGCGCCGCGTGGACGCGGTCGGCGAGCCATCCACCGAGGAGGACGGTGATGGCGCTCGCGATCGGCCAGGGCGCCATGGCCTTCGGGGCGTTGAGCGGGTCGGCGCCGGCGGAGGCGAGGATGGGCTGGATCTGGAAGATCACGGCGGTGCCGATGAGGCCGTTGCCGACCATGGCGCCGACGAGGATCCAGAACGCGCGCGTGGTCAGCGCCTGCCGGAGCGTGAACGCGGGGTCGCCCGGCGGAGGGGCGCCGCCGTGGAGGACGTCGTGCGTGGCGTGTTCAACGGGGTCGCCGTCAAGATGTTGGCCGATGTCCTCGGGCTTGTTGCGGAAGATGGTGAGGACGAGCGGAAGCACCACGAGGAGCATGCCCGCGCCGAGGATCGGCAGGGCGTCGCGCCAACCCACCTCGGTGATGAGCCACGCGGTCGGGGCAGGGAGGACGGCGGCGCCGATCGCGAAGCCGACGCTCTTGACGGCGTCCATCGTGCCGAGTTTGCGCTCGAACCACATCGCGAGGATGTGGCCGGTGAGCATGCCGAGGGCGCCCTGGCCGAGCATGCGGATGAGGAAGAAGCCGATGGTCAGGCCGATGGGGTTCTGAGCGAGGCTCAGGATCCAGAGCCCGCCCGCGAAGAGCAAAGCGATCGTTCCGACGACGACCCGAAGGCCGAAGCGGTCGGCGAGGCGACCGACGTAGACGAGCGGGAACGCGGCGGCGATGGTGCCGATGGTGTAGCAGAGGCTGAGCGTGGCGAGCTTGATCCCGAGCGCTTCGCGGATCGGCTCGTTGAACAGCGCGACGAGCACCGACTGACCCGGCATGGTGCAGATCGCGATGATCATCGCGATCGGGAGCATCACGTAGCCGTGATAGAAGGAGCGTGGCGCGACCGACGCGCCAGGGATGGAGGGTTCGGGCGCCTCGGTCACAGCCACCCGAGCCCGCGCAGGTCATCGATCGGCTCGGCGTAGGAGCACGAGCCGTAGCCGATGAAGAACCGCTCGCGAGCGTCGGCGAGCGAGACGAGGTCGAGCTTCACGCCGCGCCATACGATCGCGTCGTCGGTCGTGAGCTCGAAGGCCTTCGGATGGGTTTCCTCGAGCAACTCGACGAGCGTCGGCTGGTCGATCAGGCGTTTGCGGATCATCGCGGCGCCGACGACGAGGTTGATGAAGCCGTGCATGACGGCCTTGGGCGGGTTCTTGTCGTAGGTGAGCGGGTACTCGCCGCGGATCGGGTGGTGGAGTCCTGCGGTGGCTTTGAACGGGACGGCGGCTGTGGCGCACGCCGCGACGAAACCCGCCACCTGCTCGGCGGGCGGGATCATCTCGGGCTTGACGCCTCCGCAGCGGATCTTGGCGCAGACGCCGTCCTGCCCCGCGAGGGCGGCGATCATGCCGCGGGGGTCGTCGTCGG